>NZ_JBVVPX010000020.1:0-118978 GCF_055811375.1 Mesorhizobium sp. WSM4848 | reverse complement strand
CCAAGCTTCTTGAGGACGCCGCGGAAGCGCACGACGCCTTTGTCAACACGAGGCGCTTCTGGCGTTGAGGCAGGATGCAGAACCATAGGGACCGACGAAGCTCTAGCACCGCTTGCCAGCAGGCTCGGCTTGGATTTCTTCCGTGATGACTTCGAAGCGGGTGAGCCGGGTAAGACCGAAGCTCGTCGAGATGGCGACGTCATTCGCATCGCATCCGGTCGTCATCAAGATTCTGCCAATGCGAGGCTGGTTGTGCCGTGCATCAAAGGTGAACCAATGGCCGCTGAGATAGGCCTGGAACCATGCGTTGAAATCCATGGGATATGGCATCGGCGGTATGCCGATGTCGCCGAGATAGCCGGTGCAATATCGCGCCGGAATATGCATGCAACGGCACAGCGTGATTGCCAGATGCGCAAAATCGCGACAGACGCCAGTCCGATCGGTTAGCGCGCCGTAGGCGGTCCGCAGCGTGTCGGCGGCCTGGTAGTTGAAGGTGATGTGTTGATGAACGAAATCGCAGATCGCCTGGACGCGCGCCCAGCCGGGTGCGGTATTGCCAAAATTGGCCCAAGCGAAGTCGCCAAGCCGATCGGTATCGCAATAGCGACTGCCGAGAAGAAACCTGAGCACGTAGTCGGGCAGGTCTTTGATATCGTGCTGGATGGCGTCGGCGACCACAATTTCTGGCTTACCGCTGTCATAGATTTCGAAGTTCGTTGAGATCGTTGTGAGCCCGGCGGGCGCCTCAATCCTGGTGCACAGGTTGCCGAAAACGTCGATGTAGCCGCGGGCTTCGACCGGGCGATCGAAGCCGATGATCTGTTCTGTCAAAAGATCGACGCGGCGTGAAGGATGGATCTCAAGGACGAGCAGCATCGGTGTCGGCTGCGGACATTCGTAGCCTAGCTTGAAACCTGCGCGGATACGCATCGAAGCTCCAACGCGTTGATTTCAGCAAACTCCAGACCGTCCGAACGGTTCCGCAAAACATCAGAAGATACTAATCTTTGCCGGCTTCCCTCACCACCTTGACCTCCACCATCATGCCGAGAAAGCTCGACGCGCTGCCGCAGTAGCTTCCCGAAAGTGGGATGGCTTGCCCAGGATGCCTGGCCACAGCCACCCTGATCAGATCCCGGTTGCCGACAATGCCGTTGGTGGGATCGAACTCGACCCAACCCGCGCCAGGCAAATAGACCTGGCACCAGGCATGCGTCGACCCGCCGCCGACGACAGAACCGCTGTCGCGGCTCGGCACATAGACATAACCGGTCACAAACCGGGCGGCAAAACCGAGCGAACGAACCGCTTCCATCATGAACAGCGCAAAGTCCCGGCATGTGCCTCGACGCATGTGCAAGGTCATGAGAGGCGGTTGCGTCCCTGATTCAGTTCGACGCGAATACACAAAGCTCTCGTGGATGGCGTAGCAAAGCGTCATCAGCAATTTGCCGGTCTCGGTGCGCCCTTTGGCGCTCACGAACTGTCGTGCCCATTTGCCGATCTCGTCGCCATCATCCAGGTGATGGCGCTCGATGGTTTGGGTGAGGTCGGTTGCCTCGTCGGGATCATAGGAAAATGGATAGCTGAGTGCTGCGTCATCGATACGGAAATCAGGCGCATGCTGCGGCGTGTGATCGAGCCGGATGTCTGTCACGAAACGCAGTTCGTCGCCCGAGCCGTTGAAATCGATTACCGCAACGCAGTTTCCGAAAACGTCGTGGATCCAGCCAATCTCTTTCGGCTCGGGGTCGACAAACAGGGCGTGATCCAGAAGTCGCTGATCGAAACTGTCGCGCGGCCTGAACATCAGCCGGTGCTCGCCGAACGTCACCGGCTGCTTATAGCGATAGACGGTCATGTGCTTGACTGAAAAGATCGGCATTGGCTTGCGTCGACCACCTGCGATATCAGCGCCATCATATAATCTTTTTTGATGTGCAGCGGACAAAATGGGGCTGCCCTCAAGACGGCCATATCAGGCGGATTGATGAACAGATCGGCACGGCTAGCGCCGAAGTGGTCATGCATGCTGGCCCGCTGCTCTTGGTTCTGTTGCGAGCATGGCCGCGAAAAAAGCTGCGGACGTGCGCCACAGCCCTTTTGCAATCTCTAATTGGTAGACTCTCTCAAGGCCGGGGAAGTTAATCCTTGCGCCGCGGAGGGGCCAAGGCGAGGAACGTCGCAAACGGGAGGAAGCAATGAATGAAGACTACGAACTGGCCATAGACCACGACAAGCCTTACGAAATAACTGCTTTCGCTAAGAAGCACGGCCTTACGACAAGGGCTGCCGAACTGATCCTTTTCGCCTATAGCCCGTCCCGAGTGGCGTGCGATACTGCCGCAACGGCTTTCCTCACCGCCGTCGCCGTGCAAGCCAAGAGACAATCGGCGCGCTAGCTCCGAAAACCGGGAGCGACGGCTGGCGCAGGTCAACTCGCCACCGTCGCATGCACCACATTTGCGAGCGTGAATTTGGATGATGTCCAGGCTGCGCCGATCGACGGCGCAGCCTGGATGTTGAAGACTCAGGTGATGCTTCTGGACCAGTCATCCACCTGGCGCTCTGCCTCTTCCTTGGCGATTCCATAGCGCTCCTGAATACGGCCTGCGAGTTGGTCCCGATTGCCCTCGATGCGATCAAGGTCATCGTCGGTGAGGTCACCCCATTGCTCCTTGGCCCTACCCTTGAACTGCATCCATTTTCCCTTGATTTGATCCCAGTTCATGAATTCCTCCTTTGTTGCTCAAAGGGAAATGCAAACGGACACCACATGTTCCCAACGGCGGACCGCCATGACGATTATTTATTGGGACGATTATTTATTGGCGACATAGCAAAAGCCGCCGGCCGAAGCCAGCGGCCGAAGCAGACGATCCGTGTCTTGAAATCACACTCGACGGCAAGCTTCCTCAGCCGGATCAGGTGGCGCGCGCCAAGGCGATCGATATGACGTTGTCTGCATCCGCGTCCGGTAGATCGAACAGCATCGGGAGTTGGCGGGTCATGGCCATTTCAACGATCAACTCTTCAATGGACGCTGTCGGTAAGTCGGTCTCGACACTATTCGAGATCATCGAGGCAAGCTTGTGGACTGGCACTGGTGCCGACTTCGCACGATCGTCGAGCAACCTGCTGATTTCGATGACAACGTCTGCGTCAATGCTCTTTGGCAATTCGCGCATGGCTTTTCCTCCCTGCCCATATCATGCGCGTGCCAGAGGACTGAGTCTCGAAAAATCGACGTCTGGATTAACCAAAGGCGTGCTCCGGTCTGATCGCTTTGCCCATGCGTCCGGGCTGCGGCGAAAAGGCGCTTTGGTGTCGCATGCGGCAACGAAATCGCCCGTTTCGCGTTGGCCAATCATACATCGTGAGCAAACGCGACAAAGGAGAGTAAAACATGGCAGCCGACGCGGCGAAGCTCTATCCTCGCCACCGGGATCGGATTTCTGGCAGCGAGGATTATGTGGTACGGCATTTTGCCCGGCAAAACGGCATTACCCCGGCGCAAGTCCATCAGTTGATCAGGAGATATGGAAGCGACCGCGCCAAGCTGGTGGCTGCGGCGAAGGAACTTAGCACGTCGCTGCGACCGGATAACCCCAAAGCCATGCTCGCCTCAGGGCGCCGCGCCGGGCGTTTTAGCGCCGGTGTTGATGGAGGAAGTGGCTTGGGGAGGCAGTGAGCCGCCGGCTGAAAAAAATTCCAGACTTCGTTTTCAGACCTTTCGATCCTCGTCGCTGTGGCCGGCTTCTGCTCGCGGTTTGCTTGCTTCAATGGTCGCCTCCAGATCGGACCGGCTGCCGTATCGAACCGAGTAAGCTCGGGTAAATTCGGCGCCCAACAGAAAGATCTCGGACGAATAAAAGACCCACAGCAGCACGACGAGCAGTGCGCCGGCTGCCCCGTATGACGATGCGACGGCGCTGGTCCCGATGTACCAGCCGATCAGCGACTTGCCGATCGTGAAGAGAAACGCCGTTGCTACGGCGCCGACGCCGACGTCGCGCCATTGCAGCGCGCGGTCGGGCAGCACCTTGTAGATTGCCGCAAACAACAGCGCGATAAGTGCAAACGAAACGATGCCGCTGATCGCGCTGAGGATGAGGGTGCCAAAGGGTAGATAAGCGTTGATGATATCTGCAAGCGCCGATATTGCCGCGCTTACGACCAGGGACACCAGCAGCAGAAAGCCAAGCGCCGCGACCAGACCCAGGCTGGCAGCTCGTGCCCGCACGAGACGTGAAATCGATGTGCCGCCCGGTTTGACTTTCCAGATCTCGTTCAGGGCGACCTGCATTTCGCCGAACACGCCGGATGCGGTAACCAGCAGCGTGACGAGCCCCAAAATGCTCGCCAGAGTTCCGGCCTCCTTGTGTGCGGCGTTCTCGATTGTCGCTTGCAGGAGCTCGGCGCTCTGCGGACCCATCAGGCCCGCCATCTGGGCCGAAAGCGCCAGCTGTGCCGCATCGTTTCCGAAGGCCATGCCTGCGATGGCGACCACGATGAGCAGGATCGGCGGAAGCGAGGTCGTGGCATAGAACGCCATCGCTGCCCCGTGGCTCAAGGCATTGTCATTGATGAAGCCGACGATGCTCTCCTTAAGGAGTGTCCAGCCCTCTTTCGCCACATGCCACATGTTTGCCTCGCCTGCTTCTCAAGCAAATAGAGGCAGTACCGCGGCGGACCAGAGCGTGGCAGGCCGCAAACCATCTAGCCCGGGCCAGGATTGGCGGCGGAGGCCGGTCGGCAGCGAACGTCCTCAGTCCCTTTCAGGTTCAGTCTAAGAGCCAAATCCTCTGTGCAGAGCAATCAGGTGACGGATCTTGGCTTTGGCGCGACCTGTCCCGCGGCTCTCCTTGTGAGACCATCCTGAGTCGGGAAGGCCGAGAACGCCGCGATGGCCAGAAAGATCGGAATCCCCAGTTCGAGGATCTCCTCGAACACTGTCGAGGTATCGATCCGGGCGAGATGGATGCCGAGAAATGTGAGATTTGACGGCGCCCCGTCGATGACCTTCGAAAGGACGGCGCAACCGATAGCGGCGGCAATGGCAACGGCAGTCGCCTCGCCATGGCGAAGCCCGTGCGCAAAGCTACGGAGGCCGTCTTTGATGAGAAAATAGAAGGCAACGGCGAGGGCGATAACGACCGTCGCGCCGATCAGCTTTTCCAACAGCGGAACGTCAGGCGAAATGTAGAGGGTGGTCTTGGTGATGTTGTAGGTGGTGAAATGTGCATGGAAGTCCAGCTCGCGCAGGCACATCGCGATTGCGATGGCGACGAGATACCAGCGCTTGAGCAACTCCCGATAGGACATTTCCCGCACAAGCGTCGCCACGACGATCAGGTAACCGGCGGCCGAGAAGACTTCGATGGGACCGCCCTCGCTGAGATAAAACTTCCTGATGTCTTCGGGAAGAAAGGCGAGCGGCAGGGCGATGAGAAAGACAAGCACCAGCAGCGCGAGGCCCATTTGATTGAAATAGTGGCCTTTGCCGTAACCGGTCTTTCTTTCGCTCCACGCCATATCTGTCTCGCCCATGTCTGTCGCACCGACTCTCTATTGATCGTGATTTCACTCAATTTGAAAGATTGGGCCTTTGTCAAGTTGCCGCTCCGTATGCCGCGCCCGATGCCCGGCCGCTTGCCGGCGCTCTGACGGTATGACTGCGCAAGCGTGACGAGCCTGATCCGGCCTAGCGCGGTGATGGCTGTCCTGTCCAGAAACGTGTCTTTGTAGCGACGACGACCCGTTCGCTCATGCCATCTGATCGCCGCCATCCACCCTGCGTCGGTGTTAATCAATCGGCGCCCTACCGCCTGTTGCGTAAAGGCGCTATTGGACGCGCTTATGATGCAACCAACGGAACTGTGACAGTTGTCGCATAATTGATCGGATATTGGTCGAAGTACGGGAACTCGATCACGAAAGCATAGCTGGCCGTGAGATGCGCCATGCGGAAGCCGCCGCTGGGAGGGTCGATTGCTATCGTCACATCGACATCTTTCAATCCCAGACCCAGCAATTTTTCTGTGGCTATGGCCTCTATTTCGGCCTCGGTCAGCGAGTTCTTCAACTGCAGCGCACGTGAGGACGTTTCCAGCGTGTAGCGAACGCTGGCCATGGCATTCAGAGCCCAGCCGAATGCGAAGATACCGAACAAAAGCATTATCAGAAAAGGTGCGATCAGCGCGAATTCCAGCCCAGTCCCGCCTGATGCATCACGGCTGAACGCTCTCGCGATCCGTTTAGCGGACACGGATCACCTCTTGATGGCCGATCTCGCGAGAAAGAGAAAACGCGCCAAAAATGAAGGTCGGGGACCAGGTCGCCGTCGCTTTTATTTCCACGAAGACCGAGGGAGCTTTCGTCCCCCCGTTGCACAGGCTCGATGCATCGACCACGGTGCTTCCGCACATGTATTTCCGGCCCAGTGTAACCTGTGCGCCTTCGGGATGGTTTTCCCAACTCGAGAGGGCGACGGCTTGGGTGGCCGCGTCGTCGGTTGCTCCCTCCATCACAAGATTCGCCGCCGTCTTGACGCTTGCGCGCATCGACATCGAGCTTGATACGAAAGACCAGCCGTCAATGATGCCGAAAACCACCAGGCAAAGGATCGGCACAATCAGGGCAAACTCCACAGCAGCAACACCCGAATCGTTCCGGAAAATCCGACCTGACCGCCGTTCCATGACGGTTACTCGACAAGCTGAACGGATTGCGCGGCCGGAATCTCGCGCATTCCGAGGCTCGTGCAATCCTGCTTGATGCTTGTAGCGCCGGACCACTCTACCGTATCGGCGACGACCTGTGTGCAACCACCTTGGCCAGAGAAATTGCCGAGATATTTAACCTCCTGCGTTGGAAAATACAGAGCACCGGTCAAAAGCGAATCCGCCGTGCCATTAAACGAGTTCGATCCCGCCAGATTTGCTCTGTCGCCGTAAAACAGCACACCCGAATAGGTGCCTGACGTTGGTGCGCTAAGCTTGACGGTGGCCGTGCCGTTCATGCTGACGCCGGAGCTGCCGGCCAGATAGATGATGACTCCGTCGCCGGAAATATTTGCGTTCGCGCTTGCTTTGAAATCGCCCCCCTCAACGACATATACCCCAGGCGAGAGCGTTACATCGCCGCTCAAGCTGAGCCCCTTGCAATATGTTCCAGGTTGCAAGGTCGACCGATTGTCGTTTTGACAGGGGTTCGTGGCTGGCGGCGCCGGCAAGTCGGCAAAAGGATCCGCAACGGGCAGCGCCTGGGTAAGCGGGTTCGCGCAAACGGTTTTTACAACGTTGCTCAATGAAATACCGCCTGCCGATATCAGGCAATCGGCCTCCAGAGATGCCGACCCTTGAAGCTTGAGGGCGTCCGCGGCGATTGAATCCGACATGACGGAGCAGCCGGTCAGCTTGAGGTTCGAACTGCCGGAAAAGAGCGCCGCTCTCGAAGCGGAAGGATTGAGCGCCAGAACGCAGGCTTTTGACGCGTCCGTGATAAGAGCCACGGCCCTTGCCTGTGCGCCGACCGCGCTTTGACTGAAGATCGATGTGAAAAATCGATCGAGCGTCTGATGGACGACTACTTCAACCGCCTTTTTTGCGACATTCGGTCCGGACGATGGAGGCGTGAAGACCTCGATTGTGCCTGTCGATGGTCCCCAGCCGTTCGTGATCGCTGACAGTGTCGCGGCCGAGACAATCGTTGGCTTGTCGGATCCCGAAACTTTTTCCAAAGCGCCAGCATAGGCTGCCGCATCCGCCACCGCCTGTAATTTGAGGCTGCTGTAATACCAATAGGAAGTCTCGACACCGAGCCCCGCTCCGCCGACAACAATCGGCAAAGACAGGGCAAAAATAATAGCAACGTTGCCGGCCTCGCTGATTCGTCGCGGACAACTGAAAAAACGCCTGAAGGTATCGCCACCCCATCCCATTTGCCTATTCAAGCAGCGATGCATAAAGGAATGACTAAGATTTTCACTCGATTTGTTAGCTGCGCTCCTCGCCATCCGCCGACGCTGAACCCAAACCAGGCGCGCGCAGCGGCGTCACAAGTTCTGTTGGCGCTGGATAGAGCGCGGACGTTGGCCCCAAAAAGATCTTCGTTAAGCGTGCGTTGAGTCAGGACGGCAGTGGCTCATAAACTGAAACCCCGACGTATCGATCGTATGAGCCACGATCTTTCTCAGGAAGCTTGTCTCGGGTTACGCGCAATGTGAATCCCCCATGCAAGTGCCCCTTGGCGAGAACCATCCAATCGAAAATATCGTCGCCTACAAATGCAAGTTTCTGGGCGGCCTGATGCCATTTCTGAAGCGCGGGTGGCACCTCGAAAAACGTACCCGAAAATAGCCGCTCCTCAGCATGATAATGTACGGCGGTAACCCAAAGGAAAAGAAAGCTGTCCTCGCCAAGACGTTCGGACTCGTCAGGATCGCGACCGAAGCTTCGCAGAACACAGGGCGTCTGCATTCCTCTCTATGTGTTCGATAACTATCGGCACGCTCGCAAGCGCTCGGTCGTAAGCAGCTAGGGTGGCGGGGTCTGTTTTCGAGATAGCCAGAAAGAGTGGCTCATCCCGCGGCTCGTCGAATTTACCGTTCGATTGAGATTTTTCGCTCATAAAAGACCTCTTGGACTAACCTTGAACGCTCAACGAAACCTCAGCACTCGTGAGGCGGTGTTGCAGCACCAGCCAGAGAGCCCCTCACGCCACCGACCAGCCGCCATCCACCAGTATGTTCGCGCCGGTGATTAGCGACGCTGCCGGCGAGGCCAGGAACACCACGGTGCCCGCGACATCGATCGGATCACCGATGCGGCCGAGCGGGATGTGGCCGAGCACATTCCTATGGAACTCCGGATCGGCGAGCGAGGGCCGCGTTCCGTCGGTCCAGATGAAGGTCGGTGCGACGCTGTTGACGGTGATCTTGTGCTGCGCCCATTCGGCTGCGAGGCAGCGGGTGAGGTGGTTTATCGCCGCCTTAGTCATGCAGTAGATCGCTTCGCCTTTCAGCGTCACCGTGCCGGCCTGCGAACTGATGTTGATGATGCGCCCGGATTTCTGCTCGATCATCAGCCGTCCGACCGCCTGGGTGGTGAAGAACGTCCCCTTGAGGTTGACGTTCACGGTGAGGTCGAAATCCGCTTCGGTCACGTTCTCCGCCAGGTTTTCAGGTCCAAGCCCGACATTGTTGACCAGTACGTCGATGCGGCCGAAGGCTGCGTAGGCGTCGGCGACAGACTTTCGCACGGTCGCCAGATCGGTGACATCCATCTGTACCGCCAGTGCGCGCCTGCCTGTGCGCTCGATCTCGGCGGTGAGATCCGCGCCGTCGGCCGCGCTGCGCACGCCGATGATGACGTCGGCGCCGGAGCCGGCGCAGGCGAGCGCGCAAGCGCGCCCGATGCCGCGCGAGGCGCCGGTGACCAGCGCCACCTTGTCAGCCAGATCGAATTTCGGCGTGAACTCGTTTGTCACCTCAACCTCCCTGAAAAATCCTGTCGGGCGTCGCCCGGACAGGCACACTCCTCATCTCTGAACAGTAACCGGGCGCAAGACTATCCGCTCGCGGTGCGAAAGCCAGCGACAAGAAATTATCGACAGCGGCCGGTTTCGTTGGCAAAAGATTGCCGTTCCCTGCTATTCCCCTTCAAATCAAAAGCAGTGGATTTGCGCATGACCAATGTCGCCTTGACCGGGCTTGCCCGCGATCTCGCCAAGCGCGCCGCGGAAGGCCGTCCGGTGCGCATCGGCGTCATCGGCTCCGGCGAAATGGGCACCGACCTGGTGACGCAAGGCATGCTGATGCCGGGCATTGCGGTGTGCGCCGTCTCGACCCGCCGCCCGCACACCGCGCGTGATGCCGTCCGCATCGCCTATGGCGACGAGGCGATGGCACGGGAGGCCGATACGCCGGCGAAGGTCAGCGAGGCGATCGAGAGCGGAAAAATTGCCATCACCTCGAACGAGATGCTGGTCACCAATCCGCTGATCGATGTGGTCATCGACGCCACCGGCAAGCCCGGCGTCGCCGCCGATTTCGACCTGATGGCGATGGAGCACGGCAAGCATCTGGTGATGATGAATGTCGAGGCCGACGTCACCATCGGCTGCTATCTGAAGCAGCAGGCCGACCGGCTCGGCGTCGTTTATTCGGTCGGCGCCGGCGACGAGCCGTCGAGCTGCATGGAGCTGATCGAGTTCGCCTCCGCGCTCGGCTACACCATCGTCTCGGCCGGCAAGGGCAAGAACAACCCGCTCAACCACGACGCCGTGCCCGATGACTATCGCGCGGAAGCGTTGCGCCGCAACATGAACCCGCGCATACTGGTCGAGTTCGTCGACGGCTCGAAGACCATGGTCGAGATGTGCGCCATCGCCAACGCCACCGGGCTGGTGCCCGACATCGCCGGCATGCACGGGCCCAAGGCCAACCGCGATGAATTGGCCAAGGTGCTCATCCCGCGCGCCGATGGCGGAATCCTGTCGAGGAAGGGCGTCGTCGACTACACCATCGGCAAAGGCGTGGCGCCCGGCGTGTTCGTGATCGTCGAGGCCACGCATCCGCGCATCATCGAGCGCATGGACGATCTGCATATCGGCCATGGACCCTATTACAGCTTCTTCCGGCCCTATCATCTGACCTCGCTGGAAGTGCCGCTCACCGCCGCGCGTATCGCGCTCTATGGCAAGCCGGACATGGTGCCGTTGCCGAGGCCGGTTGCCGAGGTCTGCGCCGTGGCCAAGCGCGATCTGGCGGCGGGAGAGACATTCGACGCGATCGGCGAGACCTGCTACCGCTCCTGGACCATGACTGTCGAAGAGGCCCGCACCAACCGCGCCGTGCCGGTCGGCCTGCTCGAAGGCGGCAAGGTGCTGAGACCGGTCAGCAAGGGCGAACTGCTGACATCAGCCAATGCCGCGCCCGATCCGACAACCAGGCTGTTCGCCTTGCGCCGGCTGCAGGACGAGATGCTGTATGGGGCGGGGTAGTGCGGTGCAGAATTTGATGCCGGCGGGACAGCGCCCCCTCTGTCCTGCCGGACATCTCCCCGACTTGGGGGGAGATCGGCAGCTTGAGCGGCTCCGCTCGAACCTTGGACGCTGGCGATTGGCGAAGGCGGCTGTGACAGTCAATCTCCCCCTAAGTGGGGGAGATGTCCGGCAGGACAGAGGGGGGCATCTTGGCTGCGACGTCGGACAAGCCACTACTTGCCCAACTCGATCGACCGCAGCCGTGCTGCCTCCACCGCTTCAGTGAGCAGGTAGATCAGCCGGTCTTCGCCCATCAGCACGGCAAGTGCGGCGGCCGTTGTGCCATTGGGGCTGGTCACCTGCTGGCGCAGCACGCCCGCATCTTCGCCGCTTTCGGCGGCGAGCGAGGCGGCGCCATAGACCGTCTGCACGGCCAGCAGCCTGGCGGTTTTGGCTGGCAATCCGGCCTTCTCGGCAGCCACGGTCAGTGCTTCGATGAAATGGAAGACATAGGCCGGGCCGGACCCGGACACCGCCGTCACCGCGTCCATCAGGCCCTCGTCGTCGATATCGGTCACTTCGCCGCTCGCCGAAAGCAGGTCGGCAACGAAACGTTTCGTATCGATGCTGACCAGCCGGTTGGAAAACACCACCATCATGCCCTTGCCGATCGCCGCCGGCGTGTTGGGCATGCAGCGCACGATCGGCGCGCGATCGCCCAGAATGGCCTCGAAAGTCGCGACCGGCGTTCCGGCGGCGATGCTGAGGAAGGTGGTGCGGCCGTCATTGAAGCGCTTGTAGGCGGCAGTCACGTCGCGGATCACTTGCGGCTTCACCGCAATGACGACGAGGGCCGGCACCGCGTCCGCTGGAATGGCGCCGGCATCCGCGGCAGCACTGCAGCCCAGCGCTTCGGCGCGCTTGCGCAGATCGGCATTGGGCTCGACAATGAAGACCGCCGCCGGGGGGAGCTTGCCCGATTTCAGCCAGCCGGAGAGCATGGCGTAGCCCATATTGCCGCAGCCGGCGAGAACAAGCCTGATCGTCATGGAAAACCTCCGCTAGAGCATTGGGCCCGTTTTGGGAATATCCGATGCTCAAACCAAAAGATGGCTTCCCATAGACCCTCGCGACCAGGCGGGAAAGCCCTGTTGGGACGAGGATCAGGACGGACCACGAACCGCCATCGGCCTCAGCGACACTTGCCTCAGGCCGAACATGCCGAACACGAAGAACAGCCAGGCCGGATCGGCGCGATGGAAAAAGAAGCTTTCGAGGAAGGCGTTCAGCGCTGCGAACAGCACCACCATCATGAAGAAGTCGCCGAGAAAGATGTTCTCCTTGCGCAAGGGGATGCGCATGTAATCGCGCAGCGGCGCGACAAGGAACGTGTAGACCGCCACGCAAAGCGCCGGGATGCCCATCGGCACTGCGATGTCGAGGTAGCCGTTATGGCCGTGCACGATGGTTCTGATGTCCCAGGCCCGGTCGAAGGGCTGGTCCTGGTTCAACAGCAGCGGCGTGCCCCAGAAGCTCTCGAAGCCGTAGCCGGTCCACGGCCGCTCCGCCAGCATCTCGCCGGCGAACTCCCACAGCGTCGTGCGCCCGGTATAGGTCAGGTCGGGAAAATAGAGTGCAGCCAGATGCTTCACCGGCGGCAGGAAGACTATGCCCAGCGTGCCGATCGCTGCGGCGATGATGGCCAGCGCGAAGCCGAAGGCCAGGATGCGCGACAGCATCACGCCGGCCGCTGAAGCGGTGGCGAACATGCCGAACTCGGCGATCGACAGCGTGTTGGCCAGCGCGATGAAATAGGCGAGCGAAAACACCAACCGCCCGCCCGCGCCGCTGATCGCCGAAAGATAGTCGCGAACCAGCCGCCGTCGCTCGGCCACGAAGGCGCCGATCCGGGCGAGAGGCCGTTTTCCGGGATGTTGCCAGCCTGAGTCATGTGTCGAGACAGCATAGGCCGGAAAGTTTAACGCGCGGTTCTGGGCGCTTTCGATGCTTTCAAGAAGGGCACAACCCAGGAGCGAAACCTTGTCTTCAAGGCAGGGAAATTAACCTTTTGTTTCCTATGCTTGTTTAGCGTGGCTTAACGAATGGCTGACCGCGCGTCCAGGCCGCAAAGGGCAAGCTCCACGACAATGGTCGACAGGCAAAACCGTGAAGATTGGAAGCGCGAGCGGTCCTTGCTGGCGCTCGGTCAGGCGTTGCGCGGCGAAGAAGAACCATCGCTGGTTGCGATCGGCGACCGGGCGTCATGGCGCGAGAATGCCGTAACGCGCCATCGTCGCGCGCGCTCACGCCGCGAGGGGCGAGCGCATCCGGAATTCTCGGCAACCCCGGAGCCCTCGGCGCCCCCGGAACGCTGGGTGACCCCGGAGTTATCGGCAAACGATGAAACTCGGTTTCAAGTCGAGGATGCATCGGCTTCGGCCGCCCGGATGCCGCCTGAGATCGACGACGCCGTTGAAGCGGACTACGCAGACGCCGCGTTCGATCCTCGATACGCCAGGCAGCGGGAGGAGCCGGTTGCTGCCGCTGTTTCCGAGGACCGCCGCTCCGATGCCGACCCCCGATACGCCGCGTTCGAGCCTCGATACGCTGCGTTCGATCCTCGGTCCGCCGGCGAAGACCCTCGATATGCCGGTGACGAGCAGCGGTCCTCGCGCGATGAGGACGACAGATGGAAGCCGTTGATCGATCCGATTCAGGTCGTCCGCGGCATTGCCCGCTCGAAGCTGCTGATCGTCGCCATCACGATACTGGGTGCCACGCTTGGCGTCGCCAACGCGCTGTCGACGCCGAAGAAATACGAAGCCACCGCAGAACTGATCGTCGACCCGCGCGACCTCAAGCTCACCGACCGCGACCTCACCCAATCGGTGGTTGCGTCCGACGCCACGCTGGCCATTGTCGAAAATCAGGTTCGCGTGCTCACCTCCGGCACCGTTCTCAACAAGGTCGTCGACAAGCTCAATCTGGTCAACGATCCGGAGTTCAACGGGCAAGGTTCCGGTGGCCTGGGGGTGATGACGCTGATCCGGTCGATGCTGTCGCGCAATGACGGGCCGGCTGCCGGTGAAGGTCGCCGCCGTGCGCTGGCCGTCGCCAATCTGGCCGAGAGCCTTTCGGTCGAGCGCGGCGGCAAGACCTTTGTCATCTCCGTAAGCGCCACCACGCAAAATGGCGAGAAGTCGGCGCTCATCGCCAACACGATGACGGATGTTTTTCTGCAGACCTTCGGTCAGATCCAGTCCGACACCGCTGGCCGCGCGACCAACGAGCTGACGGGCAGGCTCGACGAGCTGCGCAAGAGCGTGGAAGTGGCCGAGCGCAAGGTCGAGGATTTCAGGGCCGCGCACGATCTCGTCGACGCGCAAGGCCATTTGATCAGCGACGACGGGATGCTCAAGCTCAACCAGCAGCTTGCCATCGCCCGCGCGCGCACGCTGGAACTCAACGCCCGCGCGGCGTCGGCGCGCTCGATCGACGTGAATTCGGTTCTGAGCGGCACCTTGCCGGAGGAGATCAACTCCAACGCCATGAGCGAGTTGCGCTCGCAATATGCGACGCTCAAGCAGGAGGCCGACCGCGCCGCGATCCGGCTCGGGCCGCGCCATCCCGAGCTCCACGCGCTGAATGCCCAGCTTGCCGGATCGCGCGAGCGTATCGCCGGGGAACTGCGCCGCATCGCCTCGTCGCTGCAGGTCGATCTCAGGCGCGCCGTGCAGCTCGAACAGGATCTGGCCTCCCGGCTGGCGCAGTTGAAGGTCCACAGCGGCGACGTCAACAGCGACCTCGTCACGCTGCGCGAACTGGAGCGCGAGGCCGCCGCCAAACGCTCCGTCTATGAACAATACCTTCTGCGCGCCAGGGAGACCGGCGAGCAGAAGGACATCAACACCGCCAACATCAACGTGATCTCCAAGGCCTTCGCCCCGCTCGAGCCGAGCAGACCGTCGCGCGCCATGACGGTGCTTGCCGGCCTGCTGGCGGGGCTTGCTTCCGGTGTCGGCCTCGGCGCCATGCGTGGCGCTTATGCGAGCCTGCGCGAAACCGCCGATTCGCGGCCGCGCCGCCGGGCGGGAGCGCGCCGGACACCCATGGAAGACAAGGCATACCAGGCGTCGCCGCCGCCCCACGCCGGACAGGTGCCTCATCCGCAGCAGCAGTATGCCCAAGCCTCGTCGGACGAGGCAAATCAGGCTTCGAAAGCCGCTGAACAGCAAGCCGCCATCGAGGAAATCCGAGCCAGCTTGCGCGAATTCCGCGAAGCGGTTCGCGAACTCACCGAAAGCCGATCGCGGCGCTATTTCTGAGCGCCGAATGGAATAAAAGCCATCGGTTTCGAGTTAGCGGCATAAGACGGCGCTTTGACGGGATTGCCCGGCCGGATTTTCGTGAGAATGCCGCCCGAAGCAGAACGATATCGAGGGTGGTTGATGGCCGAGTTGATTGACGGAAAAAGCGTTGCTGAAGGCGTAGTGCGGCGCGTCAAGGCCCTGACGATCGAACTGATGGAAAAGGGCGCGCACAAGCCCGGTCTCGCCGTGGTCATCGTCGGCGAGGATCCGGCGAGCCAGGTTTACGTCGCCTCCAAATCCCGCACCGCCAAGGAATGCGGATTTCATTCGGTCCAGCACACGCTGTCGGTCGAAATATCCGAACAGGAACTGCTTGCTATCATCGGCGAACTCAACGCCGACCCCGGCATCAACGGCATCCTGGTGCAGCTTCCGCTGCCTGGCCGCATCGATGCGGGCAAGGTCATCCAGGCAATTGCGCCGCAAAAGGATGTCGACGGCTTCCACTTCATCAATGTCGGCAAGCTCGGCACCGGCGAACTGGAGACGGCGTTCGTGCCTTGCACGCCGGCCGGCTCGATGCTGCTCATCGAGCGCGTGCGCGGCAAGGATCTTTCCGGGCTCAATGCGGTGGTCGTCGGCCGCTCCAATATTGTCGGCAAACCGATGGCCAATCTTCTGCTTGCCGCCAACTGCACCGTCACCATCGCGCACAGCCGCACCAAGGACCTGGCCGCACTGGCGCGCACTGCCGACATTCTCGTTGCCGCTGTCGGCAGACCTGAAATGATCAGGGGCGACTGGGTCAAACCAGGCGCCACCGTCATCGACGTCGGCATCAATCGCATCGCGGCGCCAGAAAAGGGCGAAGGCAAGACCCGCCTCGTCGGTGACGTCGCCTATGCGGAAGCGGCCAAGACCGCCGGCGCCATCACCCCGGTGCCTGGCGGCGTCGGGCCGATGACCATTGCCATGCTGATGGCCAACACGCTAGCTTCCGCCTATCTCGCGGCCGGATTGAAACGGCCGTCTTTCTGAACCTGGAAAGCCCAAAGCTTTGCCGAACCTCACTGTTTCCTCAGAGCGGCCGGTCACCAATGATCCCATTCACGGCGGCCGGCAGTTCGGGTTCCTGCTGGTCGACAAGTTTTCCATGTTCTCGCTGGCCGCCGCAATCGACACGTTCCGGTCGGCCAACCGGCTGCTCGGCCACGATTTTTATGGCTGGACGACGGTGTCGGCCGACGGCGATGCCGTCATGGCCTCCAACGGCCTGCCGCTCAAGATCGACTACGCTGTCGCCGATCTGCCGCCGGTCGATATTCTTTTCGTCTCGGTCGGGCTGACGACCGAGTTTCCCGGCAAGAGCAAGGTGCTGGCGGCGCTGCGCAGCTGGGGCCGGCGCGGCAACGCGCTCGGCGCACTGTCGGTCGGCTCCTATCTGCTCGCCGAGGCAGGCCAGCTCGAAGGCTATCGCTGCACCATCCACTGGGAAAACCGCGCCGGCTTCGTCGAACGGTTTCCCGACATCAACTGCACTGGCAACGTCTTCGAGATCGATCGCAAGCGCTACACCTGCGCCGGCGGCACCACCTCGATCGACCTGATGCTGGAGATCGTGCGCGGTGATTTCGGCTCAAGCCTCGCCAACGGCGTCGCCAACCAGTTCCAGCACGAACGCATCCGCTCCGCTGGAGACCGCCAGCGCGTCGGTCCTGAGCGCGACCTGACCGGCAAATCGGAAAAGCTGCGCCGCATCGTCGAGCTGATGGCCGATCATCTCGACGAGCCGCTGTCGGCGGTGCAGCTCGCCAAGTCGGCGGGCCTGTCGGTGCGCCAGGTCGAGCGGCTGTTCCTGCGCCACCTCAGTGTGACGCCCGGCCGCTATTACATGCGGCTCAGGCTCGAGCGGGCGCGCGAATTGCTGCGCCAGACCAACATGCCGATCCTCGATGTGGCGATCGCCACCGGCTTCACCTCGCACTCCTATTTTGCCCAGAGCTACCGGCTGCAGTTTGGCCGGCCGCCTTCCGAAGAGCGGCGCACGACCTATTGAGTGGTTTGGCGCAGCCAGCGCCGCCAGCCCCTCACGTGCCCCGGGCTTGTATCCTGACGCGGCGTCAAATAGCTTCGCCCCCTGATTTGCAGAGACTGACTGGCAGAGACTGGCTGGCGGCCACTGACTGGGGGAAATTTTCATGGCGGGACTTGCACGGAGCATCGCTGCGGCGGTTTTACTGTTGTGGATGACGACGCTCGGCCTTGCCGCTGAGCGAGTCATCCTTATTCTCGACGCTTCCGGTTCGATGTGGGCGCAGATCGACGGCAAGCCCAAGCTCGAAATCGCCCGCCAATCGCTGCGAACGGTGCTGCAGTCGGTCCCCGCCGACAAGGAAATCGGCTTCATGGCCTATGGCCATCGCGAGAAGGGCAGTTGCGAGGACATCGAGCTCATCGTGCCGCCGCAGGCCGGCTCGGCAGCTGCTGTTTCCACTGCCGCCGACAGCCTGAAATTCATCGGCAAGACGCCGCTGACGTCAGCCGTCAGGCAGGCGGCCGAGGCGCTGAAATACACCGAGGACAAGGCCACCGTCATCCTGATCACCGACGGCCTCGAGACCTGCAAAGGCGACCCCTGCGCGCTCGGCAAGGAACTGAGGGCTGCCGGTGTCGATTTCACCGTAAACGTCGTCGGCTTCGGCCTGACCGCGGACGAGGGCAAGCAGGTTGCTTGCCTCGCCGACAACACCGGCGGCAAATACATCCAGGCGTCGGATGAGAAGGCGCTGCAGGACGCGCTGGTCGAGACCATCGCCGCCGCACCTGCACCGGCGCCCGAACCAGCGCCTGCGCCGCAGCCGGCTGCCGCGCCGGAAAAACCGGAGTTCAACTTCATGCCCGCAGTGGTGCTCGCCGAGGGCGGCGATCCCGTCACCGACGGCAATTCCTGGGAGATCTACAAGGCAAAGTCCGACGGCACGCGCGGCGACTACGTCGCCACCGAATACGGAGACTATAAAGGCAAGTTGGAGCCGGGCGATTACACAGTCGTGGCGCGCCATGGCGAGGCCGGGACCGAACAGAAGATCACGGTCGAGGCGGGCCAGGTCTACAAACCCCTCTTCGTGCTCGATGCCGGCACGCTCATCATTCATCCGCGGCCAAGTGAGGGAGCGGATGTCGCCGATGGCGCTGCTGTCGTGATCGCCTATCCGGGCGTCGATATGCCGGCGACCTATTATGGCGACACCAAGGTGGTGTTGCCGGCCGGCGATCAGAAAGTGACGGTCAGGATCGGGCAGGGCGAGGTTACCGAAACCATCCCGCTCACTGCCGGCAAGGTCGTCGACAAGGATATCGTCGTCGGCGTTGGCCATGTCGTTGCCAACGCCTACTATACTGCCGGCGGCGACAAGGCGGACGGTTCGGGCATCGGCTTCAAGGTGTTCAAGGCAAAAAAGAAGATCGACGGAACGAGGCAAGATGTGGCTTATGCCTATGGCCCCGACAGCAAGTTCGATCTGCCGCCTGACGACTATGTGCTGACGGCGACGGTCGACCTTGCCGTCGTCGAGCAGCCGTTCAGCGTCAGGGCTGGTGAGCATCAGGATGTTAAGATCGCCATCAATGCCGGCGTGCTGGCGATCACCGCGCCAGGAGCTTCGAAGATCGAGATTTTCGATGCGAAGAAGGACATCAACGGCAACCGCAAGTCGCTCGGCTACGCCTATGACGAGAAATATCAGGCGGCGCTGCCGGCCGGCGACTACGCCGTCGTCTCGCAGATGTTGGACAACAGCTCAAGGGAAAGCACGGTAACCATCAAGGCAGGCGAACGAGCGGAACTGACGGTGCAGTAGGGACGTAATTCGGCGCCAGTGTCGATTTGCTCGCGACGGGAACCCGCCCGGCCTTGAAGGCGCAAGGTGTCGAGGCGATCGACTGATTGTTGGACAGGCCTACGCCCCACAATTGCCGAGCCTGGCCTATGGATTGCGGCCGGCGCTGTTCCTACAGATCGGACTGGCATTCGCATTTCTACCTCGCAGGCAGCGTCGGCGCGACTGGTCGGCTGAACGTCCGAAATGGTAGAATGTTTCCACTCGTCTCGTCGATCGGAACGAGCAGGTAGCGTCATTTTGCGACATTCATGGCCCTTCTCAAAAGCTGCCCTTCGCGCAACCTCGGCACTCTATGGCAGCATCGAGATCAGCGGCTTCGACGAGGATGCGATCCGTGAACGTCGGCGATTATTCACTTTCTTCCTTGCGCTGTCGTGAGGACGGGTTGCTCTTGGCGAATTCTTCCGCGGCGATGCGGATCGCCTGCTGTGTCGCTGGGTAGCCGCTATAGGGCGCGAGATTGACCAGCGTTTCTATGATCTCTTCCCGGCTCGCACCAACGTTCGAGGCGGCGTTGATGTGGACCCGCAAAGGGGTTTCCGTCGTCGCGGAACCGATGGCAGCCAAAGCCGCGCAGGCGCTGAGTTCACGGGTCTTCAGATCGATGCCACTGCGCGAGAACACCTCGCCATAGGAATGCTCGACGATCATACGCCCGAGGTCCGGCGCGATGTCGTCGAAGCTACGCACCACGGCGTCGCCTGAAGCCGCTGAGCTTTTCGCGAGCAGAGCGTTCCCCCGCTCCAGTCGGTCCGAACGGCTTCAGGGCGATCATCCGCTGCGGGTGATCCGGACGATTGTGAGCGAGGCGCTCGGCGCGCCGGAGCGTGAGTTCATGGCGCTCTATTCGCCGATCGGACGGCCGTCGATCCCGCCGGAGAAACTGCTGCGGGCGATGCTCCTTCAGGCGTTCTACTCGATCCGCTCGGAGCGGCTCCTGATGGAGCGGCTGAGACTGCCGAGGCTTTCGTGGTAGCGGCGGTGGTTGTAATGGTCGACAACGGCCGCGATCTGCCGCTCGAGATCGCCCGGCAGGAAGTAGTCTTCGAGCAGGATGCGTTTCTTCAGCGTCTGGTGCCAACGCTCGATCTTGCCCTGGGTCTGAGGATGACAGGGTGCACCGCGGGTGCTCCATGCCTTGGCCGGCTAGCCGATCTTGCGCTTCGGGATCGGACACCTTTGCCGATGGCGTGCCTAATCTTGAAGAAGAAATCCGGCGTACGGACGTCATGGCGCTGGTCCAGACGGGTGACGGCGTCCATTGCGGCGACGGCAAGGCCTCCACGAACGAATTCTACGGGTCCTGAGCGGAGTTCCAGTGCGCGGATCTGGTCTCATGTCGGTGCTCCGGGTTCGAACCCAAGGACGCCGGCACTGCATGCGAGCAACAAAACCGGAATCCTCCTTGCGCGGCCGGCATGAAACCGAAGCGAAGAATACGGCTGCTGATTGTCATTGCAAAGCAAATGCCTATTCAGAACCGCAGGACGGTCTTTTCCGGAAAAGTTTTTTCCGAAATAGGTCATGCTTTCCATATGCGTGACCGTCCGGTGTGTTATATTAACAATCGCTCATATCATGAGCCGTCGCGAATGGCTGGCCTTTGTCTTTGTCAAAGGGGATGGAGAACATGAACGTCAATGCTTCGGACACGCTTAAAAAAGAAAACGAACTGGTCGAACTGCTTGCAGCAGTCGCGAAAGTCTTCGCGGCACAGCGCGCCGTCACACCATTGGACAAATTGGCCTTGGGTGCGTGGGAACCAGACCTTTTGAGACACCGGGAGATCAACCAACAATTGATCGACCACGCAGAGAGCGGCCGGGCCAACGATTTCGACGCGATGGCGAAGCAGGAACTTGATGTCCTTTCCCGGTTTATAGACGGCCTCGACCCGACAGCCAACGTCATAGAGCAAGGCTTCCGTCTGCATTTCCAGGATGACCGCGAGGTCCTTACGGCGATGGTCTAGCCTATGGCCTAGCCTCAGGGGGTGTCTCGCCCGGTTTCGCATGTCTTGCAAGTCCCGTGGGCTGACGCATGTTTAACGGGAAGCACGAGACAGGAAAGCAACGCTCCAGACTTGTAGAATTCGGACAAGCAGAACAGGTGCAGACTGCGCCCGAGGCGGTCGCAAATCCTTTCCAAAAGACGGATTTTGGCCTTTTCGACGGCGTACTGCCTGTTCCCTTCATCATGCAGTCCGATGTCGGTATCGCAAAGGATCCCGTCTGCCAGTACAAGGCTGTTGGTGATGCCCGCGCGTGCCTCTTCGAGTGTGACGTCGACAATTTCGCAGTGCTTCTCGAGTTCGCGCAGGCATCCCGGTTCGGCAACCGAAGTACAGACAAGCATGGTGTCCTCCGTTAGGCGCAATACGCAGCAGTCAAGGTGGTATAGGTAGGGATCGGTCATGCGGTACGGGATGACCGTCATCCCGAACCGTTCGGCCGCCCATTCCAGGGCATTCAGAGAGGTGCGGAGACCGTATCCTCCCACATAGACGTTGCTGTGAACGTGCTTGAGATCGGCCTCTCCCTCGAAGAACGCCTCGCTTCCTCCGACCGCCTCCGGCATCTCCTGCACGGAGAATTCCATGAGCCGGAAGAATTCCGTTCCGACCGCGCTCTCCCTCGCCCGGGCATTGGCCCGGAAGCGCGAGATGAGCACGGTATCCCCGGCGCAATGGGGTAGCACCGCTGCCAAATTTGCTACATAGGGTTGATCCTGAAGCCCCGGACGGCTTGGCAAGAGGTAAACTATCGCGTGGCGAGAAATGTGCCTGTAAAGTTCAAGGAACTGGCTCATGGCAGAGGCTGGCCCGATTTCCCGCTCGACGGCGCTCATCTCGTCCATCCAGGCGTTGTTGGAAACCTGTGCCGAGAGCGAGAGCGGAAGGTTCATGAGATAGACCGGGACCGCGGTTTTTGCGCGCCTCAGCCCTTCCGAAAAGAAGCAGCCCGGGGCTGAAAGGGACGGCATCTCTCCGCTGGCAGCCAAGCCGGCCGTCCAGGGCGCTACGATATCGCCAGTCATCGGGCAGACAGCTTCGTGTGGGCCACTTTGTCCCTCCCCCTGTTTTCGCTCACGAACGCACGCGCAGTGTCACCCGACGTATATGCCCGTGTCTGCCGAAGAAGCGAAGTCGGCGACAGGCATGACAGAACAAATACTGGGATTGGTGAATACGCACAACTAGGATATGCTCCGGTATTTCTAGCGGCCTCCTTCTCACATCTTGGGATGATGCCAATGCAGGTGCCGTCGCAACGCGCCGATCACGACGCAATCATTCGGGAGTTCTACGACTACATCGTCACCTTCGTCGAAGAGGCGAGGCCTGAATTCGGCAACTTGCCGATCTGCCCTTTCGCCAGGAGGGCGCGACTTGAAGGGCGGATGAGGATCGAGGTTTCGGAACTGGGTACGGAAGGGATCGCATCTCGGCTCCAATGCTTCGACGATGAACCCCGCCTGGACCTGCTGATCCTTGTCCACCCGGGCAGGGACACACTGTCTTGCCCTGAGGTCTACGGAATTGCGCAAGAGCTGAACCGGTTTCTCCCCGCCCGGAAGCTCCTTGCCCTAGCGGGCCATCCGGCCGACCCGTTCAACATAGACGGACTCCACACGAGGAGAGAACCGTACCCAAACATCCAGATTCTCCGCGGCGACGTGGCCGAGAGAGCCTACAAAAGCCTCGAGAAATCGGCCTATTATGACCGATGGTCGGAGGAAAACTTCCGGAATCTCGTCCCCGTTGCTCCCGACTGAATCGGAACGCTACTCCGGCAGTCCTGACGACCGAAGAGCGCTGGCGTACCGGTCCGCAGCTTCCTTGGCCTGGTACGGTGACCGCTCCAGCACGTCCTTGATCGAGAAGGCAGGGTCGAGCGCGAGAATTTTCTGGACGACCTTGTGGGCCTCCTCGAGATTGCCGACTTTCGGGTGGGCGTATGCCGCAGCCAGCGACGGCATTACCCAAAGCTGTTCTTCCGAACCTTCGGATTTCAAGGCGGGTTCGAGCGTTGCGATAGCCTTCTCGGGCATGCCGGCCTCTTCGTAAGCCCAGCCGAGATATTCGAGATACCAGGTCTCGTGGAAGGGATTGAGGCGGATTGCTTGCTCGACCTGCTCTACGGCCTTTGCGGCCTGGTTGGTGTAGATAAGGACGTTCGCCATCTCCGCCAGCAGTTCCGCATCGTAGGAGTTTAGGTCCCTGGCCCTTCGGTAGCTTGCAAGCGCCTTGTCGTGCTGCCTGCTGTACAGATAGGCCCAGCCGAGCGCCCAGTGCCCCTTGTAGTCTGTATGGTCCAGGCGGACGGCTTTCGCTGCTGCCTCCATCATGAGGTTCAAGGTTCCCTCATAATCCTTGGTCCAGCCGAAGTCGTAGTCGGAAGAATGCGTCCACGCGAGTCCGGTATAGGCATACGCGTAGTTGCTGTCCGCCCCGATGGCCTTCTGGAAATGGTCCCTCGCAAGATTGTTGCTGGTTTGGGTGAATTTGTGCCATTCGAACCAGCCTCTCATCAGGTTGTCATAAGCAGAGAAGCTTTTCGGGTTCTTTGTTGCCAGCCGGGCCGTCTCAGCGTCGGCAAGCTTTCCGAACGTTCCCATAACCGTTGCGGCAACGGAACGCGTTATGTCGTCGCGAATGTCGAAGATGCTGCCGACACGGCGGTCATAACGTTCCGCCCACAGGTGGCGGCCCGTAACCGCATCGATGAGCTGCGAGGTGACCCTGACATCCTGATCGGAGCGTTGGAGCGAACCCTCGACGACATAATGAACGCCGAGCTCCTTGCCCACCTCCCTGATGTCGGTCGGTCTGCCCTTGTAGGCAAAGGTCGAGTTCCGCGCCACGACATCCAGATCGGGAAACTTGGCGAGACCGGTGATCAGCTCTTCCGTGACGCCGTCAGCCAGGTACTGCTGCTCGTTGTTGGCGCTCATGTCGTCGAAGGGCATGACCGCGATCGAAGGATGCCTGGCGATTTCCCTCTTCTCCGGCACGCCGATCAACGCGGTCACCGGCTCCGGCAACCATAAGACGCCCAGCAATGCGGCACCCCCGAGCAGGATTCCCGCGGCGGCGACACCAAAGGTCAGGGGGCGCTTCGAAGCGATCTTTGCGGGCGGGGCAGGTGTCCCCACAATCCGGTAAACCCGGACCGGGTCGGCAATATTCTTCAGTTTGACCTCTCCGATATCCTCGAACGCCATCTCGACGATCTTGCGGACGTGGTCGTACACGGATTGCGAGACGCACACGCCGCCCGGTTTGGCCAATTGCTGGAGGCGGGCGGCAAGGTTCACGCCCGTGCCGTACATGCCGCCGTCCTCGGCGATGATGTCGCCGAGACTGACACCGATGCGGAACTCCATCCGCTCTTCGTCCTTCAATCCCCGGTTCAGTTCGGCAATTTCATGCTGAATCTCGACCGCGGAGCGGATGGCTTCGACGATACTGGGAAACTCGGCTATCACGCAGTCGCCTGCGCGGCTGAACACACGACCACGATGGGCTGTGATCTTTTCTTCCACGACCCTGCAATATGACTGCAGGGTCACCATGGACGTCTCGTCGTTCCGCTCGGTGAGATGGGTGTAGCCCACCACGTCTGCGGCGAGAATTGCGGCGAGCCGACGTTCCATCGGCGTTGTACTCCGAAAAGTTGAGAACCCGGTTATATAAGAAATTCCGCATATAAGCCAGACTGGACCGCTCACGCCTGTGCTGTCACTGGTTCTCCCGCGTGCCGCTGTTCGCCAGTGCGGACCGACTCGCGTCGAACGAAATTTCCACGACGAACCTGGCATCGCAGGCGTCCGCCAAGCCGCTGGTGGACACGCATCCTTTTTCCGAGAGATCCGTGTCGGAGTAGTAGGCCGCCAGCGTAGCGGTCTCCTCCCAGGTATAGGAGAAGCCGGCCTTCCAGGTTAGGTAGCCGGACATGTTCAAATCCTGGAAGAACTGATAGCCGACCGCACCTGTCAGCGCGAACTCGTCCGACAGGTGGATTTCACCAACACTTTCAAGATAGGTGGCGGTTGTGCCGCTTTGATAGATGTCGGGAGCGAAGTACGCTTCAGCACCCATCGAAAAATTGTCGAACCTGTATCTAAGCTTTCCGAATATCTCGCCGTAATCGGGGCTGATCTCTTCGGGAGAATAGAAGTAGTGGATGTAGCCGACATCGAACCAGAGGGGATCGTCCGTGTACCATCGCTTCAGCCCGCCGGATAGGTCGATCTCCGCGCCACGAAGGCCAGCTCCGAAATCAACGTTCGAACCCCAGACGTTCAGATAAGCCGACCCGAAACTCGGCTCGACATAACCTTGGATGGCCGGCCTCGAGTCGGAATTGCTGATGCCGCGCGAAACGTAATCATTCGTGACGGTGATGCCGAACAGAATGTCGAAGGCAGCCTTGGACCCGGCTTCCTCGGCCGCGCTCTTCTCCGGACCCGCCGCCGCTGCGGCTAGCGGTAGGCATGTCGCGGCAGTTCCGGCCAACAACAGTCGGACACCGCTCCACAGACAAGCCAAATCACCCATCGGAACAACCATAGCGCCCCAACTCTGTAATTCCAAGCTGGCAGTTGGCTGTCAATTACAACGCAATAGGGTGTGTGCTAATTTCGGGTCAACAGTGTCGATTTCACAACACGACCGCGGAAGAAAGTACTGCAAAACTCTTGGGCCACACCCTCGTCGAAGTCCTTGCAGGAGAAGATGTTCACGTAGACGCGCCCGAGCATGTCAAGCGCATGAACCGTAATGCTGCTTGTCGAGATGAACTGGACCGCCGACGTTCCCGTCACCTTGGGATCCGTCCACCGCTCGGCTGGCGGAACACCATGGTCGTCCCACCAGGCGAGTTTGCACCGCTTCATGTCGATCAGATCGCAAAGCTCCCGGAAAAAGCGCGTCATGACCCGCCGATTGAAGGTTTTTCGATCGCAATCGGACAGATCGAGTATCAGCTCCTTGCCGTAGCTTCCGGATGGTTGTTCCATCGTCCTCTCACGCCCCCGGTGAACCGAATGGCCGATCCCTCTGCAAATAGCATGGGCGGTGTGAAAGAGCGATAACTCACGGAGTTTGCTAGCTTGCCTTGTGCGTTCAAGCCTTTGGACCTGAATACAATTCCGGCATCCTGATCGAACCGCCTCGGCCGGGCGCGAACGAGCTTCCGCTAAAGTCGGACTTTGCCGTTTCTGAAGACGCGGAAGCCCTCGGTCCCGCTCCCCGCTGCATCGGCTACGAATGACCGGTCACGAGATAGGCCAATAATGACTTAGAGGTAACCTAGTGGCCAAAAAGGCAAATTGCGCGGCAATCGACGGACAGCGTCAGACGGCCGCGGCGCCCTTATTCACTGCAGTGCGAATTCCGCCGCGTTGTTTCCGAATGCGCTGGCGCCGTGGTCGGCACGGCCGACCATTTGCCGCAACCCGGCGAAAAGCTCGCGGCCGAAGCCGAATTCATTGCCGACGAGATCGCTGTCCGCTGCCCGGCGCAGCGCGAAATCGCCTGCCGGCACCAAGACTTCCAGCGTTCCGGCGTCGGCGTCGAGCCTGATGATGTCGCCGTCATGGATCCTGGCGATCGGGCCGTCCTCGACCGCCTCCGGCGTCACATGGATCGCCGCCGGCACCTTGCCGCTCGCGCCCGACATGCGCCCGTCGGTGACCAGCGCCACATGCTGGCCGCGATCCTGCAGCACGCCGAGCACGGTGGTCAGCTTGTGCAACTCCGGCATGCCGTTGGCTTTCGGGCCCTGGAAGCGGATGACGGCGATGAAATCGCCGGTCAACGTGCCGGCCTTGAACGCCTCGTTGAGCCCTTGCTGGCTGTCGAAAACCTTGGCCGGCGCCTCGATGATGCGCCGCTCCGGTTTCACCGCCGAGGTCTTGATGACGGCGTGGCCGAGATTGCCGGAAAGCATTTTCAGCCCGCCCGTCGGCTGGAACGCCTTCTTGAACGGCGCCAGCACCTTCTCGTCACCGCTTTCGCGCGGCGAGGCCTCGCGCACCACGCTGCCATCGGCGCCGAGCCTGGCCTCGACCGCATAAGGCCGCAGCCCTTCGCCCCAAACCGTCTGGACGTCCTCGTGCAGGATGCCCTCGTCGAGCAGTTCGCGGATCAGGAAGCCGAGCCCGCCGGCTGCGTGGAAATGGTTCACGTCGGCAAGGCCGTTCGGATAGACCCGCGCCAGCAGCGGCACGGCTTCCGAAAGATCCGAAATATCCTGCCAGCTAATGGCGATGCCGGCCGCGGCCGCCATGGCGATCAGGTGGATGGTGTGATTGGTCGATCCGCCGGTGGCGTGCAGGCCGACGATGCCGTTGACGATCGAGCGCTCGTCGATCATCCGGCCGGCCGGCGTGTAGGCGTTGCCGAGCGCGGTGATCGCCAGAGCCCGCTTCGTCGCCTCGCGGGTCAGCGCGTCGCGCAGCGGCGTGCCGGGGTTGACGAAGGAGGCGCCCGGCGTGTGCAGGCCCATGATCTCCATCAGCATCTGGTTGGAGTTCGCCGTGCCGTAGAAGGTGCAGGTTCCCGGCCCGTGATAGGATTTGGACTCGGCCTCGAGCAGCTCGGCCCGTCCTGCCTTGCCTTCGGCATAGAGCTGGCGGACCTTGGCCTTCTCGTCATTGGGCAGGCCCGTCGTCATCGGCCCGGCCGGGATGAACACCGCCGGCAGATGGCCGAAAGTCAGCGCCGCGATCACCAGCCCCGGCACGATCTTGTCGCAGACGCCGAGATAGACGGCGGCGTCGAACATGTTGTGCGACAGGCCGATCGCCGCCGCCATGGCGATCACGTCGCGCGAGAACAGCGACAGCTCCATGCCAGGCTGGCCCTGGGTGACGCCGTCGCACATCGCCGGCACGCCGCCGGCGACCTGGGCAATGCCGCCGGCCTCGCGCGCCGCGTCCTTGATCAGTGCTGGAAATGTCTCGAAAGGCTGATGCGCCGACAGCATGTCGTTATAGGAGGTGATGATGCCGAGGTTCGGCACCCGGTCGCCGCCCAATGCCAGCTTTTCCGAAGGGCTGCACACGGCAAAGCCATGGGCGAGATTGCCGCACGACAGCACGGCCCGGTTGGCAGTGCGGCTCGATGCCTCGGCGATGCGGCCGAGATAGGCTTCGCGCCCCGGCCTGGAGCGTTGGCGGATGCGCTCGGTGATGGCTTCGATGTCGCGTCTCGCGGTCATGGCGTCGGTCCTTTCGAACGAGGTCTCGGGAACACCTCCCGGCTATCTGCCGGGACCTCGGCAAGTTGAATCAGGGTGCCCAGAAAACTTCCACGGGTCTCTCGGCGGTGTCGAGCACGGCGCGAATGGGTTTTCGCGGTTGCGATGCCATCGCGCTTTCGAATGCCTTGCACTTGTCCTCACCCTCGATGTGCAGCGCGACGAAGCCGGCGCTGGCGATCCGCGCCAGCGACAGCGTCAGCCGCGGCTCGCCGGCGCTTGCCGCGTGAACCGGGAATACGACCGTTTCCGAGGATGGGTCGAGCAGTCTTTCCAGATTGTCGGCGTCAGGAAAAAACGACGCGGTATGGCCATCGGTTCCCATGCCAAGCACGACCACATCGAGCGGCCAGGGCAGCGACCGCAACACCCTGCTGTCGGCCTCCGACATATTCTCGATGCTTTCCGCCTCTTGGTAGAGCGGCACGAAACGTGCGGCTGCGGCGTCGTTCTGCAAAAGATTGGCGGCGACCAGCCCGGCGTTGGAGCGCGCAGAGGAGACCGGCACGCAACGCTCGTCGACCAGCGTCACCGTGACCTTGTTCCAGGCGATCGGGATATTCGAAAGCGATGCGAAAAACTTCGCCGGCGTCGTGCCGCCGGAAACGGCGAGCAATGCCGTGCCGCGCTCAGCGATGGCATTGGTCAGGCGGCCTGCGACGTGGCCTGCAAGTGCAGCCGCCAGGTCCTGGCGTTCGGCAAATGCGTGCCAGCTATAGGCGGCGCTGCTCAATTGCTCTCGTGCCATGTCCGCCCGTCGCGTTCGATCAGCGCAATCGAGGCGGAGGGACCCCATGTGCCGGCGGTATAGCCCTGCGCCTCCTGCCTGGCGCTTTCCCATGCGTCCTGGATCGGGTCGATCCATTTCCACGCCGCCTCGACCTCGTCGCGGCGCATGAACAGCGTCTGGTTGCCACGGATGACGTCCATGATCAGTCGCTCATAGGCGTCGGGCGCGCGGCCGTCAAAAGATTGCGCGAAGCTCATATCGAGCGGGATCTGGCGCAGCCGCATGCCGCCCGGCCCCGGATCCTTGATCATGATGAACTGCTTGACGCCTTCGTCGGGCTGCAGCCGGATGACCAGCTGGTTGGCGGAGATCGGCCCGGCGCTGTCGCCGAAGATCGAATGCGGGATCGGTTTGAATTCGATGACGATTTCCGAGACGCGCGTCGCCAGCCGCTTGCCCGTCCTGAGATAGAACGGCACGCCCGCCCAGCGCCAGTTGCCGATTTCGGCCTTGAGCGCGACGAAGGTCTCGGTGTTGCTGTTCTTGCCAAGCTCCTCGACATAGCCTTTCACCGGCCCGCCGGCCGAGGCCCCGGCACGGTACTGGCCGCGTACCGTGTGCTTGGGGGCATCGTTGCCGTTGATGCGTTTCAGCGCGCGCAACACCTTCAGCTTTTCGTCGCGCACGGCGTCGGCGTCCATCGACGACGGCGCCTCCATGGCGACGAGGCAGAGAAGCTGCAGCATGTGGTTCTGCACCATGTCGCGCAGCGCGCCCGCCTTGTCGTAATAGGTGACGCGGTCCTCTAGGCCGACGGTTTCGGCCACGGTGATCTGCACATGATCGACATTGGCGGAATTCCACAGCGGCTCGTAGAGTGCATTGGCAAAGCGCAGCGCCATCAGGTTCTGCACCGTTTCCTTGCCGAGATAGTGATCGATGCGGAAAATCTGGCTTTCATGGAAATCGTCGCCGACCACATCGTTGAGCTCGCGCGCCGAGGCGAGATCGCGCCCGATCGGCTTCTCCAGCACGATGCGCGAGTTCGGCGTGATCAGCCCGTTCTCTTTCAGCTTGTGCGAGATGTCGCCGAACAGCGCCGGCGCCACCGCCAGGTAGAAGGCGCGGATGCATTCGCTGTCGCCGATCGCCTTCTTCAATTTGTCGAAGCCCGCGCCGGTCGTCGCGTCGGCCGAGACATAGGAAAGCCGGCCAAGAAACGTCTTCAACTCCGTGGCGTCGATATCGGCCGGTTTCACATGGTCGGAAATCGCCTGCCTGGCGAAAGCCTGGAATTCCTCGTCAGTCATTTTCGAGCGCGACGTGCCGATGATGCGCGTCGGTTCGGAAAACTGATGGCCGCGCTGGCGGTGATACAGCGACGGCAAAAGCTTGCGTTCCGACAGATCGCCGGTGCCACCGAAAATGATGAAGTCGAAAGGGTCGACTGGAATGATCTGGCTGGTCATGGTCTGTCCGCTTTGACGCCGGTCGCTGTGACGCGGTCGATATAATCTAATCGATTTAGATTTTCCAGTGCCACGACGTCACACCTCAGGCCAATCGGGTGATTGCCGATTGTTGTGATGTGTGCCCTTGACACTGGCGCAACCCGGACGCTTGTCGGCGAGGTGGTTCCGGGAGGCCTTCGCAGATGCAGCATAGAGCGGGATCGAGGTGAAAGCCAAAGGAGAAATCGGTGTATTGATCTTTCGGCGGCCATTGCCGCAGGCTGCCGGAGCGGTCGTCTCCCATCATGAGTGAAAAAGCCATGCGCCTGGAAAACAAAGTTGCCATCATCACCGGTTCCGCGTCAGGCTTCGGCGAGGGCATGGCCAAGCGTTTTGCCGAGGAGGGCGCCAAGGTCGTTGTCGCCGACCTCAACGCGAGGGGCGCCGAACGCGTCGCCAACGAGATCGGCCGGGCGGCGATCTGGACCCAGACGGACGTCTCGACCCGTTCCGGGTTCGACGAGATGGTCTATGCCGCAACAACCGCCTTTGGCCGCATCGACATCATGGTCAACAATGCCGGCTACACCCATCGCAACGGCGATATGCTCGAGGTCGACGAGACGACCTTCGATCTGATCACGGCCGTCAACATGAAGGCGATCTACCACGCCGCTCTGGCGGTTGTGCCGGTGATGGATAGGCAAGGCGGCGGCGTCATCCTGACCACGGCTTCGACCGCCGGCATCAGGCCGCGGCCCGGCCTTACCTGGTACAATGCGTCGAAGGGCTGGGCGATCACCGCGACCAAATCCATGGCGGTGGAACTCGCGCCGAAGAACATCCGCGTCAACTGCCTGTGCCCGGTCGCTGGCGAGACCGGCATGCTGGAAAAGTTCATGGGCGCCGACACACCCGAAATCCGGGAGAAATTCCGCGCGTCGATCCCGCTTGGCCGGCTTTCGACGCCGCTCGACATAGCCAACGCGGCGCTCTGGCTGGCTTCGGACGAGGCGGCCTTCGTCACTGGCGTGGCGCTGGAGGTCGACGGCGGACGGTGCATCTGATCCGTCCGGCCCTGTCGGTTTCAAGTTTGACTTGACCGTCCCTCGCACCCGGGCGGCTGATTGCGGCAGCCAAATGAGCCGTGGGCAACGTCACGTCAAGGAATGGCCTGACCAATCCTACGCGCCGGTCTTGACGAAGCTCTTGTAGATCCAGCCGCGTTTGCCGTTGTAATCGATCTGGCACCATTTCTTGCAGCCCATCACCTGAACAGAGGTCTTGGCGGGAATGGTGACGATGGCGGCCGCACTGTTCTTCGGACCGGTGCGCATGGTGACGCCCCTGAGGATGCGTCCGGTCTCTGCCGCGCTCGGCTGCTTGGCCTCGACTTTGGCCCGGGTGCCATCCGTCTGTGTCGCGGCCGGCAGCGGCTTCGGGTTGGGGATGGCGGCGGTTGGCGCGCCGTCCGTCGCCGCCTTGGCGGGAGCAGCGACTTTGGCAATCAATGCTGCCACTTTGGTTTTCGCTGCCGGATCGGCGAATGCCGCCGCAGCGGACGGCTTGTCTGCTTTTTCAGCCTGGCCCGCCATCTGGCCGCCTGCCGTCTGGCCGCCCCCCGTCTGGCCGGATGTGGTCTTCGGTCCCGATCCTGTCCAGCGAGGATCATTGGGCGCCAGCGCCGCTATCTCGGCCTTCGCTGCAATCACCGCCGACGAAATCGCATCGGTCTTGCTCGCAGCCTGCTGCGCCGCTTCTATCCTCGCGGCCGCGGCAGCGGCCGGCACGATCCTTGTCGTTTTCACCGGAATGCTGGAAACGATCTGCTCGGGACTCGCGACCGCTTGTCTCTCGGTGGCCGGCAATGCCAGCCATAGCGCCACCGCTGCCACGCCAAGCAGCGCTGCTGTGCCAAACGCGGCGATGACCAGATGCAGGTTCGACCGGATTTGCCGCCAGAACCTGGGCTGCATGTCGTAGCCAAACTGCATCGCAAAGCGCCGTCGTTCCGGCGCGCCGAAACTGAAGGGCTCTCTCACTCTTACAACCTCCATTTGCGGGCCAACGTTCTTACGACCTGTGCCGGAAACCGGCATCTGGTCGGCATCGGTCCCAATCCAACGCGGGCAGGCCCGCAAAATCCCCCTTCGACTGCCCAGAACCGGCATCCTTTGCCGGCGATTGTGGCATCACTGCGCCCTTGCCGGGCGGATTCTGCACCTTTACCATCGAATCTGCAACTTGCAAGGGATTTTGCAACCTGTGGTTATATGCGGTCCCTCAAGGCATACCAGTTGAGTGCAAAAAACAGCAGAGGCGCGCGCAAGCGCCGGCCACCGGGAAAGGCCGGGATGTTCAGGTCCTCGATCAGCCTCAGCCGGTCCCGGTTGCCGGCGACGGTTTCGGCATAGAGCTTGCCGAAAAAGTTCGACAGCATGACGCCGTGGCCGGAATAGCCGCCGACCGAGATCACATTGGGCATCACCTCGCGCACGAACGGTTTTCTCGGCATCGTGATGCCGACATAGCCGCCCCAGCCATGAGTGATCTCGACATCCCTGAGGTCAGGGTAAAGCTCGGCGATCTGCCGGCGGATGTGGACATGGATGTCTTTCGGATCGTTGACCGCGTAGATCTCGCGCCCGCCGAACAGCAGCCGCCCATCCGTCGATTTGCGGAAATAGCGTACGACGAAACGGGAATCGTCGACCGCCTCACCGCCCGGCAACACGTTTGAATCCCCAAGCGGCACCGTCGCGCCGATGAAAGAGCCGATCGGCATGATATGCGCGGCACTGATCGGCTCGAGCGTGCCGCCATGGGCATTGATGCCGATCAGACATTTCTCGGCTGATATCGTGCCATTCGGCGTCGTGACCCTGACCTTGCCGCCAACGGACGCGATGCTGGTCGCCGGCGTCTGCTCGAACAGCTGCGCGCCCGCCTGCGCCGCCACTCTTGCCGTGCCGATCACCAGCTTCAGCGGATGGATGTGCCCGGTGCCGGTGTCGCGAGTGCCGCCGAAATAGCGCGCCGAGCCCAATCGCTCCGCCGTCTCCTTGGCGTCCATGAAGCTGATGTGCGGATAGCCGAAGCGGTTCGCCATGATCTCGGCATGCGCCTTGTAGTCGTCGACGTAGCGCTGCTTGTGCGCCACCGACATCTGGCCGGGCATGTAGTCGATCTCGATCTTGTTGACAGCGGCGAATTCGAGGAGATGCGCCTTGGCCTCTTCGGCGAGGTCGAACAGCGCCTTGGACCGGGAAAAGCCGTATTCCGCTTCGAGCTCCTCGGCCCAGGCGCGCTGACCGGTGCCGAGCTGGCCGCCATTGCGGCCCGAAGCGCCGTCGCCGAAACGATGCGCTTCGATCAGCACGACATTGCTGCCGGCCTTGGCGAGGTGCACCGCCGCCGACAGGCCGGTAAAGCCGCCGCCAACGACGACGACGTCGCATCTCAGGTCGCCGTCGAGCGCCTTGTATTCGGGCCGCGGCCCGGCCGTGTCCTCATACCAGGAGCGGCCGGGGGAGATTGGGGATTGGTAATTCATGATGCTCGGATAGGGGAATAGGGGAATAGGGGAATAGGGGAATAGGGTAGGGGAGACGCTAGTCGGCTGAAAGTTTGCGGATTAGGAGTCGAAGAAGCTTTCCGACACTTTCGCTGCTCGCCAATAATGAAGCCGCTGTCCCGTTCGGCGCGATGCCGGTACGCTCAGCGATCAGAAGCTGGGTTTCCAACTCCTTCAGTGACCCTTGAGCGATACGAAGAAATTGCTGATAGGAACCCCGGACCTCCCTGCCATAGCCTTCCGCTATGTTCGCCGGCACCGAGCTTGCAGCGCGCCGCACTTGGCTGGTCAGTCCGTAAAGCTCCTCCTTCGGCCACGATTTCGTCGCGCCGTAAACCGCCACCGCAAGGTCCATTGCCTGCTGCCAAACTATTAAATCCTTGTAGGAACCCGTTTTCTCAGTCACTCCCCTACTCCCCTACTCCCCTACTCCCTACTCCCTACTCCCCTACTACACGTTCAGCAGCAGATACTCCCGCTCCCACGGGCTGATCACTTCCATGAAGGTCTCGAATTCCGCCCGCTTGATCGCCGCATAGGTGGCGGCGAACGACTTGCCGAGCAGCGCGCAGAGTTCCTCGTCGGCTTCGAACAGGTCGACTGCCTCGAGCAGGCTGCGCGGCAGGTCGATCTCGGCCTCGTTGGCCGTGGCGAGAACCGGCGGTTCGGCCTTGATCTTGTTGGTCATGCCGATCAGCCCGCAGGCGAGCGATGCGGCCATCGCCAGATAGGGATTGGCGTCTGAGGAGGGGATGCGGTTCTCGACGCGCCTGGCTGCCGGGTCGGAGCGCGGGACGCGGAAGGCGGTGGTGCGGTTGTCGTAGCCCCATTTGTTGTTGACCGGCGCCGAAGCCGACTGCGTCAGCCGGCGATAGGAATTGACGTAGGGCGCAAACATCACCAGCGCGTTCGGCACATGTTTCTGCATGCCGCCGAGGAAATGGAAGAAGGCTTCGGTTTCCGAGCCGTCCTCGGCGGAAAAGACGTTCCTGCCGGTCTTCTTGTCGATGATCGACTGGTGGATATGCATGGCCGACCCGGGCTGCCCCTGGATCGGCTTGGCCATGAAGGTGGCATAGATCTCATGCTTCAGCGCCGCCTCGCGGATGGTGCGCTTGAACATGAACACCTGGTCGGCCAGTTCGATCGGATCGCCGTGGCGCAGATTGATCTCGAGCTGGCCCGCGCCTTCCTCGTGGATCAGCGTGTCGATCTCCAGGCCCTGGCTTTCGGAGAAATGGTAGATGTCGTCGATCAGTTCGTCGAACTCGTTGACGCCGGCGATCGAATAGCCGGCGCCACCACCGATCGGCCGTCCCGAACGCCCGACCGGCGGGGTCAGCGGGTAGTCCGGATCCGGATTCTTGCGCACCAGGTAGAACTCGATCTCGGGCGCCACCACCGGCTTCAGCCCGCGCTTGTCGTAAGCGGCAAGCACACGCTTCAGCACGTTGCGCGGCGTGAACTCGACCGAGCGGCCGTCCTGGTGGACGAGGTCGCAGATGACCGCCGCCGTCGGATCCTCTTCCCACGGCACCACGGTCAGTGTCGAAAGGTCCGGCATCAGCTTGAGGTCGCCGTCGTCTTCCGGATAGTGGAAGCCGTTGCCGTTCTCCGGGTAGCCGCCGGAGATCGTCGTCATGAACACCGCCGAGGGCAGCGCCAGCGAAGTGTTGGAGGTGAATTTCTTCGACGGCATCATCTTGCCGCGCGCAACACCGGCCTGGTCGGGCGTGATGCATTCGATATCCTCGATGCCGCGCCACGCCAGCCAGGCGCCGACTTCCTTCCAGTTTTTCACACCACGTTGATTTTTCACGAAGGCAGGCGTGCGGATACGTCCTCCGCGGCTCGACGGACGGACTTCCTTTTTTGCAGGCGGCATCATTCACCAGATGGGGTTGCGGATTTGGGAGTATAGCCGGGGCCGGTGATGGAAGGGAAGGGGAGCGCGGTTGCGTTCGCCTGCCCAGTTGAAAACCGCCCCAAGCAGCTTAGGTTCGACGCAAGTCCTATGACCTCGGCTGAGACGTCGAATGCGGAAAAATCATGAATTGACCACGATCGGCTTCGATGCCGACGACACGCTCTGGCAGAACGAGCAGTTCTTTCGCATCACCGAAAAGCGCTTTGCCGCGCTGCTCGCCGATCATGCCGAGGAGCAGCACATCTCGGCAAGATTGCTGGAGGCCGAGAAGCGCAACCTCGCCGTTTACGGTTTTGGCATCAAGGGGTTTACCCTGTCGATGATCGAAACGGCGATCGAGATTACCGAGGGCCGCGCGCCGGCCTCGGTCATCGCCGAAATTCTCGCCGCCGGCCGCGGGATGCTTGGCCATCCGATCGAGGCGCTGCCTCATGCGCGCGAAACCGTTGAAAAACTGGCGGATGCGTATCGCCTGGTGCTGATCACCAAGGGCGACCTTTTCGATCAGGAACGCAAGCTGGCGCAATCGGGCCTCGGTGACCTGTTCGATGCCGTCGAGATCGTCAGCGACAAGAGCCCCGCTACTTATGTCAGCATCTTCAGGCGCCACGGTGATGGCGCCGAAAAAAGCATGATGGTCGGCAATTCGCTCAAGTCGGACGTGGTGCCGGCCATCGAGGCCGGTGGTTGGGGCGTCCACGTGCCGCATGAACTGACCTGGGTGCTGGAACATGTCGAGCCTCCGGTCACCGCGCCTCGCTTCCGCCAGATTGCCGATCTGTCGGAACTGCCCGGGCTGGTCGAAAGCATCGGGAAAGCCGGCTGATCGCCGTCTCGGCGTCGAGCCGGACGTGCGCGGCAGGGCCGGACATTGCGCGTCGCAATCCTTGTTGTTCGCTCCGCCAAAGAGCCGCGCTGTCGCTGACTCTCCATCGCGCGGCGCTTGTACAATCGATGCTGTAAAATCGTTTTCTACTTGCAAATCAGTCGCAATTGCAGAATATGCGACAAGCGCGGCGTCACAGCGCCCGCGCGACATGCGAGTAAATCGCGACAGGAGATTTTGATGATCGAGAGATACGGGCGATGGGTTGTCGCCGGGTTGATGGCTGCGGTTTTCGCTGCGGCAGTGGCTTTAAGCCCAGCGAAAGCGCAGGAAAAATTCAAGGCCGTGACGACCTTCACCGTCATCGCCGACATGGCGAAGAACGTGGCGGGCGACGCAGCGATCGTGGAATCGATCACCAAGCCGGGGGCGGAGATTCACAATTACGCGCCGACGCCGGGCGACATTCAGCGGGCGCAGGGCGCACAGCTCATTCTGTGGAACGGGCTCAACCTCGAACTCTGGTTCGAAAAATTCTTCCAGAACCTCAGCGACGTGCCCGGCGCCATCGTCTCCGAGGGCGTCCAACCGATGGGCATCGCCGAGGGACCTTATACCGGTAAACCGAATCCGCATGCCTGGATGTCGCCGACAAACGCGCTGATCTACGTCGACAACATCCGCGACGCCTTCGTCGAGCACGATCCGGCGCATGCCGAGACCTACAAGGCCAATGCGGAAGCCTACAAGGCAAAGATAGAGGCGGCCGTCGCGCCGATCCGCGACAAGCTTGCCTCGATCCCGCAGGACAGGCGCTGGCTGGTGTCGAGCGAGGGCGCTTTCTCCTACCTCGCACGCGATTTCGCGCTGAAGGAGCTTTATTTGTGGCCGATCAACGCTGACCAGCAAGGCACCCCGCAGCAGGTTCGCAAGGTGATCGACGCCGTCAGGGAAAACAAGATCGTCGCCGTCTTCAGCGAAAGCACGGTGTCGGACAAGCCGGCCCGGCAGGTCGCGCGCGAGACGGGAGTGCAATACGGTGGCGTGCTCTACGTCGATTCCCTCAGCGAGGCTGACGGCCCGGTGCCGACCTATATCGACCTGCTGCGTGTGACGTCGGACACAATTCAGAAAGGCCTCGCCGCAGGGCTGTCGCAATGAATGAGGCCGTTCCGCCTCTTGCCGCCGCGTCCGCGGATGCGGGGGGCGGTCTTGCCGTGCGTGCCGCGACCGTCACCTACCGCAACGGCCACACGGCGCTGCGCGATGCGAGCTTTGAAATTCCGACAGGCACGATCACGGCACTTGTCGGTGTCAACGGCTCGGGCAAGTCGACGCTGTTCAAAGCCATCATGGGGTTCGTGCGGCTGGCAAAGGGAGAAATTCTTGTTCTCGGACAGCCGGCCGCGGCCGCGCTGAGGAAGAACGTCGTCGCCTATGTGCCGCAGGCCGAGGAGGTCGACTGGAACTTTCCAGTCCTGGTCGAGGACGTCGTCATGATGGGTCGTTACGGCCATATGGGCATGATGCGCCTTCCGAAGGCGGCTGATCGCGAGGCGGTTACATCAGCGCTTGCGCGTGTCGGCATGAGCGATTTCCGCAAGCGCCAGATCGGCGAGCTTTCGGGCGGGCAGAGGAAGCGGGTCTTTCTCGCTCGGGCGCTGGCGCAGGACGGGCGCGTCATCCTGCTCGACGAGCCCTTCACTGGCGTCGACGTCAGGACCGAGGACGCCATCATCGAACTGCTGCGCGCGCTCCGGGACGAAGGCCGGGTGATGCTGGTCTCGACGCATAATCTGGGTAGCGTGCCGGAGTTCTGCGACCGTGCCGTGCTGCTCCGGAACACGGTCCTTGCCTACGGGCCGACCGGCCAGACCTTCACGCAGGCGAACCTGGAAAAGGCGTTCGGCGGCGTCTTGCGTCATTTCGTGCTGGGCGGCGCCGGGCTGCATGAGGACGACGACAGGCGCCGCCTTGCCGTCATCACCGACGATGAGCGGCCACTGGTCTTCTACGGAGAGAACGGAGCCATGCAGCAAAAGATGCGGGAGCCGGACGAATGAGTGTCCTGCTCGAGCCGTTCGGCTACGAATATATGCTCAATGCCATGTGGGTGTCGGCCCTGGTCGGTGGTGTCTGCGCCTTCCTGTCCTGCTATCTGATGCTGAAAGGCTGGTCGCTGATCGGTGACGCGCTCTCGCATTCGATCGTGCCGGGCGTCGCCGGCGCCTATATGCTGGGGCTTCCCTTCTCGATCGGCGCTTTCTTCTCCGGCGGGCTCGCCGCCGCGGCGATGCTCTTCCTCAACCAACGCACCAAGCTGAAGGAAGACGCCATCATCGGCCTGATCTTTTCCTCCTTCTTCGGCCTCGGCTTGTTCATGGTGTCGCTGTCGCCGACCTCGGTGAATATCCAGACGATCGTGCTCGGCAACATCCTGGCCATCACTCCGGAAGATACGCTTCAGCTCGCCATCATAGGCTTCGTCTCGCTCGCCGTCCTGCTGGTGAAATGGAAGGATCTGATGGTGGTCTTCTTCGACGAGAGCCATGCCCGCTCGATCGGCCTCAACCCGAGCGCGCTCAAGATCATGTTCTTCATGCTGCTATCGGCCTCCACCGTCGCCGCGCTTCAGACCGTCGGCGCCTTCCTGGTCATCTGCATGGTGGTGACCCCCGGTGCAACCGCCTATCTTCTGACGGACCGCTTTCCGCGCCTGCTCGTCATCGCGGTCGTCATCGGCGCGGCGACGAGTTTCACCGGCGCCTATGTCAGCTATTTCCTCGACGGCGCCACCGGCGGCATCATCGTCGTGCTGCAGACGCTGATCTTTCTCGCCGCCTTCTTCTTCGCTCCCAAGCATGGAATGCTGGCAGCCCGCCGCCGCTCGGCGCGGGCCTTGGAGGCCAGCCCATGAGCATCCTCGATACACTGCTTGCCCCCTTCCAGTTCGGCTTCATGGTCAATGCGCTGATTGCTTCGGTTCTGGTCGCTGTGCCGACGGCGCTGCTCTCCTGCTTTCTCGTTCTCAAGGGCTGGTCGCTGATGGGCGACGCCATCAGCCACGCCGTCTTTCCCGGCGTGGTCATCGCTTACATCCTCGGATTTCCCTATTCGATCGGCGCCTTCGCCGCCGGGATGGTCTGCGCTCTCGCCACCGGCTTCCTCAAGGACAACAGCCGCATCAAGCAGGACACGATAATGGGCATCGTCTTCTCCGGCATGTTCGGCCTCGGCCTGGTGCTCTACGTAAAAATTCAGTCCGACGTGCATCTCGACCACATATTGTTCGGCGACGTTCTGGGCATCGGCCTGCGCGACATCGTCGAAACGGGGCTCATTGCAGCGATCACGGCCGGCATCATCGGCATCAAGTGGCGCGACTTCCTGCTGCACGCCTTCGACCCGGCTCAGGCTCGCGCGCTTGGTCTTCGCGTCAACCTGCTCCATTACGGCCTGCTTTGCCTGATCTCGCTCACCATCGTCGGCGCGCTGAAGGCGGTCGGCCTCATCATGGCCATCGCCATGCTGATCGCGCCTGGCGCCATCGCCTTCCTGCTGACAAGGAAGTTCAGCGCCATGCTGATCCTGTCGGTGGCGATCGCGGTCGCCGCATCGTTTCTAGGCGTCTATCTGTCCTTCTTCATCGACAGCGCACCGGCTCCGACCATCGTTCTCATGCTGTCTGCCGCCTTCATCGCAGCCTTCGTCGTCACGACACTCAAAGCCGGCCGAATGGAACTCGGCGAGGAGGGCTAATGCATGTCGCCCAAAAGTGCGCAGCGGTTTTGGGATAACGACATGCATAGAACAAGAACAACTAGCGGTCATTCTCTGGTTTGACGAGAGCGTCGCGCTTTCTGGATCGGCTTCACGTAGATCTCCAGTCTGTGGCTGATGATCGTGAATCCGTGCTGTCGAGCGATTTCCTCCTGGAGCCGCTCGATCTCCGCCGACTGGAACTCGATGACATCTCCGGTCTCGATGTTGATCAGATGATCGTGATGCTCACGCGGGACGGTTTCGTATCTGGCGCGCCGATCGCCAAAGGTGTGCCGCTCCAGAATGCCCTTTTCGCGCAGAAGGCTGACGGTGCGATAGACAGTGGCGAGCGCGATCGTCGGCTCGATGGCGACAACACGGCGATGCAGCTCCACCACATCCGGATGGTCGCTGGATTCGGATAGAACGCGCATGATGACGCGGCGCGGACCGGTGATGCGCAGTCCGAGTTCCCTGCAAAGCGCGGCGATGGTCTGTTCTGAGGACATGTCATGATCCGCCAATATCGACAGCCATGTCGCGAAGTCGGAACATGCCTGCGGATTTGTTCGAAGGTGCTATCCCAGATGCGTCGCAATTGCAAAAGGACATCGGACTGGGTTCGCTGTCAGGCGGTCACATACTGACATAGGATATCCAGATCCGATCGCAAGAAGCGAGGAAGGAGCCGGATTTAAGACGCCGGCTAGCTGCGTCCGAGCCCGATCAAATGGTCGATCACCGGCTGCAGCCGTTCGGTCGTGATCGGTTTGACGACCACTGCATCGACGACGCTCGACAGGCCGAGGCTCTCCGGTGTGCCGCTTCTGGTCGAGAGCAGGATCACCGAGGGACGCGACCCGCCCGAGATGCGCCGCAGCGCATCGATACCCGACATCAGCGCGTCGCAATCCTTGTTGTCGGCTCCGCCGTCGAGGACGACAGCTCCGGGAATCAGCGAGCGCAGCGTCGTTGCTGCCGTTTCGGGCGATTCCGAGATCGGTTTGAGCCCGGACCGTTCGACGATTTTCGAAACCACCACCCGGTTGACCGGCGATTTTCCGACGACGAGCACGCGGGTGAAGTCGGTGAGCATTTCGGGGTCGACGTTCCGGCTCATCAAACTCAGCTGGTTCACAGTGCGATTCAAGGGGCGCATGAGCAGGGCGGGCACTCGTTGGTTTCAATGCAGGGTTGTACCTTGAAAACAATTGCCGTGAGATCGCTGCCTATGTCAAGCTGAAATGGCTGGCATCGAGAACATCGGAAGAAAGGTTAAAATTTAAATCACAAGTTCTCTTTCTCCCTGCATGCAACCTGGTTGTGCAAGTGCAAATCACCTGCGCAGAGAACTGCGCAGGTGATGCCGGATCCGCCAGCAGGGGTTGGTCGGATTTCGGTCAGCTGAGGCTCCGTTGCGTGACGATCACCGGGATCAGCAGATCGCCCCAGTTGCCGTCGCCGCCATGGTGTCGTGCCGAGCGCACGAGTTCTACCGACACACCGGCCTCGACCGCCTTCATCACCGACTGGTTGAGCCTGTGCAGGTCGTTGGCCAGCATGCGGATGGTCGCCTGCTGGTCGACGGTCATGGTAGTGGCCTGTTCTTCGGCCCGTTCCTTGACGCGGCTTATCGATGCCATTGGTCTTCTCCTTTATACCCCTTTGGGGGCGTTCCTCTATTTTGTTGCGTTTGTGCTATTCCGCCGCCGGTTTGAACTGGGCGTGCTCGGTCGATTCATGCATGGCCGTGGTCGAAGACCGGCCACCGCTGATCGCCATCGACACGGCGTCGAAATAGCCGGTGCCGACTTCGCGCTGGTGCTTGGTCGCGGTATAGCCGTGGGCTTCCGCCGCGAATTCAGCTTCCTGCAACTCGGAATAAGCCGCCATCTGCCGCGCCTTGTAGCCGCGGGCGAGTTCGAACATGCCGAAATTGAGCTGGTGAAAACCGGCCAGCGTGATGAACTGGAACTTGTAGCCCATGGCGCCGAGTTCCTTCTGGAACCGGGCGATCGTGGCATCGTCGAGGTTCTTCTTCCAGTTGAACGACGGCGAGCAATTATAGGCGAGAAGCTTGCCGGGATGGTGCTTGTGCACGCCCTCGGCGAACTTCCTGGCCTGCGCCAGATCGGGCTTGGAGGTTTCGCACCAGATCAGGTCGGCGTAGGGCGCGTAGGCGACGGCCCGTGCGATGCAGGGCTCGATCCCGTTCCTGACTTGATAGAAGCCCTCCACCGTACGGCCGGCGCCATAGTCGACGAACGGCTGGTCGCGTTCGTCGATGTCGGAGGTGAGCAGCTTTGCCGCTTCCGCGTCGGTGCGCGCGACGACCAGCGTCGGCGTGCCCATGACATCGGCGGCAAGCCGCGCGGCGTTGAGATTGCGGATGTGTGCGGCGGTCGGGATCAGCACCTTGCCGCCGAGATGGCCGCACTTCTTCTCCGACGCCAGCTGGTCCTCGTAGTGGACGCCGGCGGCACCCGCCTCGATGAAGGCCTTCATGATCTCGAAGGCGTTGAGCGGTCCGCCGAAGCCGGCTTCCGCATCGGCGACAACAGGCGCGAACCAGGTGTCGACCGAAAGCCCCTTGCCTTCGGAGGTCTCGATCTGGTCGGCGCGCTGCAGGGTGCGGTTGATGCGCTTGACCAGTTCGGGCGCCGCATTGGCGGGATAAAGCGACTGGTCCGGATACATGGCGGATGCGGTGTTGGCATCGGCCGCGACCTGCCATCCAGACAGGTAGATCGCCTTCAGCCCGGCCCGGACCTGCTGCATCGCCTGGTTGCCCGACATGGCGCCAAGCGCGTTGACGAAGTCCTCTTCGTGGATGAGCTTCCAGAGCCGGTTGGCGCCCATTTCGGCGAGGCTCTGCCGGATCTGGACCGAACCGCGCAGCCGCTTCACATCGTCCGGCGAGTAGGGCCGCTCGATGCCGTCGAAGCGACCTTCCGGCGCCGAGGGGACGAGGTTGTAAAAATCAGTCATTGGTCGCTCCGACAGATCGTTGCTGGGATAGAAACGCCGCCTGATGGAAATTTCTGCGCCGTTTTGGTGTGACAGCATTTACATTTTGGCGGGAGCCAGGCGAGGAAAACCAGAGGATTGGCTGGAAAATAAGGGAAAACCTGTGTTGCGTTTGACAGTCGGGCGCTGTAAATCTGTCATGATTGTAAAAGGCCGGCATGGGCAGCGCCGCGCGGGAGTCATGTAAATTCTGTCAAGGACAGCCGAGTGGCCGATCAAAAAATCTTCGCCGGGCCGCGCATCCGCCGCATCCGCAGCGCCAAGGGCCTGACCCAGACGGCGATGGCCGAAGGGCTCGGCATCTCGCCGTCCTACCTCAATCTCATCGAGCGCAACCAGCGGCCGCTGACGGTTCAGCTGATCCTCAAGCTGGCATCTGTCTACAAGGTCGACCCGCATGAATTGCAGGGCGAGGCGAGGGGGTCGGTCACCGCCTTGAAGGAAGTGTTTTCCGATCCGCTGCTGGTTGGCGAATTGCCTGGCGACCAGGAGCTGATCGAGCTTGCCGAGGCGGCGCCCAACGCTTCCGCCGCGGTGATAAAACTGTTTCGCGCTTATCGCGAGCAGGCCGAGCGCCTTTCCGACCTCAACGAGCTCCTGGCGCGTGAGGGCAAAGCGACGGCGCTGTCCGGCGCCCGCTTGCCGATCGACGAGGTGCACGAGATTTTCGAGCGCCGTCCGAATCATTTTGCCGCGCTGGAAGAGGAGGCCGAGGCATTCACGTCGGTGCTCGATCCCGGCGACGATCTGCTCGGCGCGCTGAAGGCCTGGCTGAAGCGCGAATACGGCATCGTCGTCAAGGTGTTGCCGGTCGCCACCATGCCGAACTGGCGCCGCCGCTACGACCGCCACTCGCAGCGTCTGTTCCTGTCCGAGCGCCTGTCGCCGTTCGACCAGTTGCGCGAGGTGGCGATGGAGGCCTGCCTGATCCGCATGACGGTCGCGGTGGCAAGTGAGATCCAGGCGCTGAAGCTGACCACGGATGAGGCCCGCCGGCTCGCCCGCTTCGAGCTTGGCCGCTACGCCGCCCACGCGCTGATGATGCCCTATCAATCCTTTCACGCAGCCGCCACGCGCGCGCGTTACGACATCGACGTGCTGCGCTCGCGCTTCGGCGTCTCCTTCGAGCAGGTGGCGAACCGGTTGACCACGCTGCAGCGGCCGGGCACGCCGGGCGTGCCGTTCTTCATGCTCGAGGTCGACAATGCCGGCAACCGCTTCCGCAAGGCTGGCAGCCAGGGTTTTCCGCAGAGCCGCTTCGGCGGCGGCTGTCCAAAACTTCCCGTGCATGCCGCCTTTACCCAGCCCGGCCAGATCTTCGTCGAGGCGGTGGAAATGCCCGACGGCGCCGAGTTCCTCTGCGTCGCCCGCACGCTCGAAGGTCCGCAAGGCTCGTTTGCGGAGCGCCCGCGCCGTACCGCGCTTCTGCTCGGCTGCGACATCGGCTTTCGTGACGAGATCGTCTATGGCGCGGCGCTGCCGGGGCCGGCTGCCGCGGCGGCCGGAAAAGCCGGACAGGGCACCAATCCGGCCACGCCGGTTGGCCCGGCCTGCCGGCTGTGCGAACGCATCGGCTGCCTCGCCCGCGCCGAGCCGCCGGTGACGCGTCCGCTCGGCCTCGACGAAATGGTGACCGGACTGAGCGCCTTCGATTTCCAGTGACGGGCAACCTGCCATCTTGCCACAACCGTCGCTGCCCGGTGGATCACCCCCTGGCATTGCCTTTGCGCTACGCGAATGTGGCACGTGTCTGTCGTCCGCTGTGCATCCTATTGCCCCGAAATCGCCGACAGTCGCAATCATGACCGATACATCATCATCACCGATAGCCGTATCGCCTGCCGTCTCGCCGCGTGACGAGCGTGTCGGCTTCCTGCTGATTTTCCTGTCGGCGCTGATGTGGAGTTTCGGCGGCGCCATCGCCCGCTTCATCGACGCCGGCGACAGCTGGACCGTGGTGTTCTGGCGCTCGGTCTGGGCCGCCGCCTTCCTGATCTGCTTCATGGTCTGGCGCGACGGCTGGCACGGCATGGTGAAGTTGTTCCGCGGCATGGGCCTGCCCGGCCTTGCCGTGGCGTTCTGCTTCGCCACCGCATCGACCTCATTCGTCGTGGCGCTTGCCTACACCACCGTCGCCAACATCCTTTTGATGCAGGCCGGCGTGCCGCTTCTGGCGGCGCTGTTTGCCTGGGTGCTGTTTCGCGAACGGGTGGCGTTGGCGACCTGGGTGGCGATTGCCGCCGTCATTGCCGGCGTTGCCATCATGGTATCGGAATCGCTCGATGGCGCGGTGTCGCCCGTCGGCGACGGCCTGGCGCTGCTCATCGCCGTGATGTTTTCGATCGCCACCGTCATCACGCGACGCTTTGCCCATGTGCGCATGACGCCGGCGACCTGCCTCGGCACGATGATTGCCGCCGCATTCGCGGCGTCCCAGGCATCGCAATTCGGCGTTTCCAGCAGCGACATGGGCTTCCTGTTTGCATTCGGCGTGGTCAATCTCGGTCTCGGCCTTGCCTTTTTCGCCACCGGCGCCCGGCTCGTCCCGGCTGCTGTCGCAGCACTGCTCGGCACTTTCGAGCCGATCCTCGGCCCGATCTGGGTCTGGCTCATCCATTCCGAGGTGCCGTCGGGACGCACCATCCTTGGCGGCACGGTCGTGGTCACGGCGCTGCTCGTCCATATCGGGCTCGAATTCAAGCGTCAGGCGCGGCCGGTGCGGCCGGGTGTCACCGGTATGCCGTCGCCTAATTGATGCAGCGCACGCGCCAAAGCGAGATGAGCCATTGACAATGGCGCAGCCGCGCGGGCAGGCTGCACATACGGCAACAACAAGACAGGCTCATCTTGCCAAGTCTCCCCTCCGGCCCGACCGAGACCGGACAACATCGTCGTATCCCTGCCCGCGCCGTGGCGAGAGCCTTTGACGGCGCCGGAATGCCACCTGGATCACGACATGGGAACGGGGGACTCGGCCGCTGCACATCGAACCACGGCGGTTCGCGCTTGTGGCTTGTCGGAAAGCCCAATAATCTGAAGCAAACGCCCCGCCGCGCAGCCCCGCGACGAGCTGGCGATGGAACACTCATCAAAGGAGAGACCCATGACCCGCAAAGCATTCTGGCTTTCGGCGACCTCGGCATTTCTGACGCTTTTCACCCTCGGCGCTGATGCCCAGGACCGCGTCGTCAATGTCTATAACTGGTCGGATTACATCGACAGCGCGATCATCGAGGATTTCACCAAGGAAACGGGCATCAAGGTCACCTACGACACCTTCGATTCCAACGAGCTCCTGGAGACGAAACTGCTTGCCGGCGGCAGCGGCTACGACGTCGTCGTGCCGACCGCCAATTTCCTCGCACGCCAGATCCAGGCAGGTGTGTTCCAGAAGCTCGACAAGTCGAAGCTGCCCAACATTTCCAACATGTGGGACATCGTTTCGGAGCGCACAGCCAAGTACGATCCCGGCAACGAATATTCGATCAACTACATGTGGGGCACGGTCGGCCTCGGCTATAACGTCAAGAAAGTGCAGGAAGCGCTCGGCACCGACAAGATCGATAGCTGGGACGTGTTCTTCAACCCGGAAAAGCTGGCCAAGCTGAAGGATTGCGGCGTCTATGTCCTCGATTCTCCGAGCGACATCCTGCCGAACGCCTTCAAATATCTGGGCATCGATCCCGAGACCACGTCGCCGGACGATTTCGCCAAGGCGGAAGAACTGATGCTGAAGATCAGGCCTTACATCCGCAAGTTCCACTCGTCGGAATATATCAACGCCCTGGCCAATGGCGACATCTGCCTGGCCGTCGGCTGGTCGGGCGACGTGTTCCAGGCGCGCGACCGTGCGACGGAGGCCAACCGTGGCGTCGAGATCAGCTATTCCGTGCCGAAGGAAGGTGCCGAAATGTGGTTCGACCAGATGGCGATCCCGGCCGACGCGCCGCATGTCGCCGAGGCGCATGAATTCCTGAATTACATGATGAAGCCGGAAGTGATCGCCAAGTCGAGCAACTACGTCTTCTACGCCAATGGCAACAAGGCGTCGCAGCAGTTCATCGACAAGGAGATACTCGAGGATCCGGCGATCTACCCGGACGAGGCGACGCTGGCGAAACTGTTCACCATCGCCCCCTACGATTCCAAGACCCAGCGTGTCGTCACCCGCGCCTGGACCAAGATCGTCACCGGACAGTAAGCGACAATCAACGACCCCGGCAGGTGCTGCCGGGGTCAGGTCTTCTGGGGATAGAACGCAGGACGGAGTGGGACATGAAATCGCTTGGCAGCATCCGCAGGGATTTCGCGCCATGGAACGATCCGAACGCCAAGCCGTACATACAGTTCGACAAGGTCACCAAGAAGTTCGGTGACTTCACCGCCGTCAACAATTTGTCGCTGACGATTTTCGAGCGCGAGTTCTTTGCCCTGCTCGGGGCGTCGGGCTGCGGAAAATCGACGCTTTTGCGGATGCTCGCCGGCTTCGAGGAGCCGACCGCCGGCCGCATCCTGCTCGACGGCCAGGATCTGCGCGGCATCCCGCCATACCGGCGGCCGGTCAACATGATGTTCCAGTCCTATGCGCTGTTCCCGCATATGACGGTCGAAAACAACATCGCCTTCGGCCTCAAGCAGGACGGCATGCCGAAGCCCGAGATCGCGGCGCGCGTTGGAGAGATGCTGAAGCTGGTCAAGCTCGAGCAGTTCGCCAAGCGCAAGCCGCACCAATTGTCCGGCGGCCAGCGCCAGCGTGTCGCGCTTGCCCGCTCGGTCGCTAAAAGGCCGAAGGTGCTGCTGCTCGACGAGCCGTTGGGCGCGCTGGACAAGAAGCTCCGCGAGGAAACGCAGTTCGAGCTGATGGATCTGCAGCAGTCACTCGGCCTCACCTTCGTCGTCGTCACCCACGACCAGGAAGAGGCGATGACCATGGCCGACCGCATCGCCATCATCGACAAGGGCGAGGTGATGCAGGTGGCAACGCCAGCCGAAGTCTACGAGGCGCCGGGTTCCCGCTTTGTCGCCGGCTTTGTCGGCAACGTCAACATGTTCGAAGGCAAGATGGCGCATGGCGAGGCGGGTGCGGCAAGCATAGATGCCGGCAACGGCATCAGCATCCGCACCGAGAATGCCGGCGATGCCGCAACTGGCGCGGCCGTCGCCTTCGCCATCAGGCCGGAGAAGATCAGAATATCGTCGACGAGGCCGGCCGGCGCTGTCAACGCAATCGAGGGCGAGGTCTACGATATCGCCTATCTCGGCGACATGACCGTCTATCACGTCAGGCTGGATGACGGCCAGGTGGTGCGGGCGAGCACGATGAACTCGGCCCGCATCATCGAGGATCCACTGAGTTGGAACGACCGTGCCTGGGTGTCGTTCCGGCCGGATGCCGGCGTCGTGCTGACGCGATAGGGGGCGGCCATGTCGAATGCCGCTGTCACCGCTGCAACAAGCTCTCGAGCCACCGCTGCCGGCAAATCCGCCCTGGCCAGACTGGGAGAGGCCTTCGTTGGCCGTCTTGTCATCCTCATCCCTTATCTCTGGCTGGTCTTCTTCTTCCTTGTTCCGTTTGTCATCGTCTTCAAGATCTCGCTGTCGCAGACGGCGATCGCCATACCGCCCTACACGCCGGTGCTCGGCTTCGGCGACGGCCTTGCCGGTTTCTTCGCCCAGCTGAATGAGCTCAGCATCGACAACTACACCTGGCTGACGCAGGACGCGCTCTACGTCAACGCCTATGTGACCAGCGTCATCGTCGCCGCCATCTCGACGGTGCTGACATTGCTTGTCGGCTACCCGATCGCCTACGGCATGGCCCGCGCCCCGGCGATGCTGCGCCCGACTTTGCTGATGCTGGTGATCCTGCCGTTCTGGACCTCGTTCCTGATCCGGGTCTACGCCTGGATCGGCATCCTCAAGCCTGAGGGGCTGCTCAACCAGCTGCTGCTCGCCACCGGAATCATCAGCCAGCCGCTGATCATCCTCAACACCTATACGGCGATCTTCATCGGCATCGTCTATTCCTACCTGCCGTTCATGGTGCTGCCGCTCTATTCGTCGCTGGAAAAGATGGATTATTCGCTGATCGAGGCGGCCAAGGATCTTGGCTGCCCACCGACCAGCGCCTTCTGGAAGATCACCTTTCCGCTGTCGCTGCCCGGCGTCATCGCCGGTTGCCTGCTGGTGTTCATCCCCGCCGTCGGCGAGTTCGTCATTCCCGACCTGCTAGGCGGCTCACAGACGCTGATGATCGGCAAGACGCTGTGGAACGAGTTCTTCGCCAATCGCGACTGGCCGGTGTCTTCGGCCGTCGCCGTCATCCTGCTGTTGCTGCTGATCGTGCCGATCATGCTCTTCCAGCGGGCCCAGGCCCGCGCCCAGGAACAGGATCGGTAGACGCATGAACACCACCTGGAGCCGCTTCAACATCACGTCGATCGTGCTCGGCTTTGCCTTTCTTTACCTGCCGATCGTCCTGCTCGTCGTCTTCTCTTTCAACGAATCGAAACTGGTCACCGTCTGGGGCGGCTTCTCGATCAAATGGTACGTCTCGCTGTTCCACAACCAGGGCCTGATGGACGCCACCTGGGTGACGGCCCGCGTCGCCGTCATCTCGGCCACCGTGGCGACCGTGCTCGGCACGCTGGCGGCTCTCACCTTGACGCGCTACACGCGCTTCAAGGGCCGGACGCTGTTTTCCGGCATGGTCTTTGCGCCGCTGGTCATGCCGGAAGTCATTACCGGCCTGTCGCTGCTGCTGCTCTTCGTCGCCGTCGGTCTCGACCGCGGCTTCCTCACCGTCACGCTTGCCCATATCACCCTGACCATGTGCTTCGTCGCCGTCGTCGTGCAGTCGCGCCTGATCACGTTCGACCGCTCGCTGGAAGAAGCCGCGATGGACCTTGGCGCGCCGCCGGTGAAGACCTTCTTCCAGATCACGCTGCCGGTCATCATGCCGGCGATCGTATCCGGCTGGATGCTGGCGTTCACATTGTCGCTCGACGATCTGGTCATCGCCAGCTTCACTTCAGGGCCTGGCGCCACCACGCTGCCGATGAAGATCTACAGCCAGGTTCGTCTCGGTGTGACGCCGGAGATCAACGCCGCCTGCACCATCCTGATCGCGGTTGTGGCGGTCGGGGTCATCATCGCGTCGCTCGCCAACAAGCGGCGCGAGGTACAACGCCAGCGAGATGAGCAGGCCGCGCAGCGGGGGTGACGAGAGCGGCAGCAGCAAAAGCCCGCAGGAAGCACTCTCGACGACGACCGCAGCAGCCTCGTCTGCCTACTCGCCGGATACCCCGCGGCTTATTGGCGAAATGAACGGCGTGCTCCACGTTCCGCCGATGAAGAACGAAGACTGGTTGGGACCTTGGCTATTTGTCTGCGTGGCTGGCTGGTCCGCCTGAATGATGCCGCCGGACAGCGCCAGCCCGCGCCCGGCATAGGAGGCGATGCCGGAAAGCCAGATCTTGTACTTCGCCGAATTCGCTTCGGCCTTGTCGATCTTCGCCACACCGTTCGAAATGCTCGCCTTGAGTTCGGCCCCGTCGATCGGCAGCGTTCCGTCGGAGACATCGTCGAGCGCGAAGAACCCGCCCTGTTCATTGTGTTTGAGAAACGCCGGCAGGTTGAACCGGCTCAATGCGCCCTGGCCGAATTTCGCCGAAACCGAGCCGTCGGCGTTTTCGAAAATGGAATCCCAGGTTCTGCCCGGCCCCTTGAGGATGACCGAAACGGTTCCCGTGCCGATCGGCACCAGTCGCGTCATTCCGGCTGCGGTGCCAAAAGCCCCGCCATCGATGTCGGAGGCGAGCAGCCTGATCTCGACCTGCGTGCCCTCCGGCTTGCGGTCGAAACGAAGACTGCTCTGGATGTTGCCGCCAAAGGCCGACGCATCGGAAATATCGAAGACGGCAAGACCGTTCTTGACCTGGGCGGTGGCGGCGACGTCGGCAAGCTGGATGGCGCCTGCGGTCGCCTGCGCTGCCGACAGTCTGAGATCGAGATCGATCCGGTCGGCGACGCTTATGTCGATTTCGCCGGGGCCAGCGCCGCTCGTAGGCGCCAGGGGTGCGAAGGCCGAGAGAAACGACCGCAGGTCGAGCGTCTCGAAGGCGAGCGTACCGGCGATCACCGGCCGCGCCTCGCCAAAGGAGAAGTCCAGCGCACCCATTCCCGGATTGTCGTCCAGGGCGATCTCGGTGTTTTCGAATTTAATGCGGCCGGAGCTCGTCGTGAGCTTGCTGGAAACAGAAACCGAGCCAATTGCTGCGCCCGGCGCGATGCCGGCCCGCGACCATTCGAGCGCTCGCCTGAGCGAGGGTGCGGCAAATTTTGCCTGGCCGTCGAAATAGGCATTCTCGGACATGCTGGCCACGCCGTCGAACGAAAAACTGGCAGGGGCCGCCTTGAAGGAAAGCGTCATCGGCGCCGCACCTCCGCCAAACAGCACTAGCGGGTTTGACGATGCGGCATCCACGGCGACGCTTTCGCCGCGCCAGATCCCGGTCGCCGACAGCGTCGCATTGCTGTTCATTGCGGCCCAGTTCGCCTGGCCGCTCAGGCTGCTCAGCATCTCAGCGTCCTTGCCATCGACGGAGGTCACCACGCGGCCGTTCCGGAACTCCACGGTGCCGAACGAATCAGCCGGAAGTTTGCTCAGGTCCGGCTTGGCTGGATTGGCGCTGACAACGGCGCGAGCGATGTCGATGGACCGGGTGATGCGCCCGCCTGAAGGCAGGGCGGGCAGGAAAAATCCATGTGCTGCGCGTTGAACCCTGATCGTCGGCCGGATCAGCCGCGCCGTCGAGAACACCACATTGCCACGCAACGCCGCCATGGCGGAGAGATTGACCTCGACCCGTTCCGCCTCGACCACCGGCGGCGCGTCGGTCTCTGTCCATTGCGAAAGTGTCACGTCGCTCAGGATGGCACGGAAATTCGGCCACACCTCGATCCGTGGCGCGCCGTCGATGGTGACCCTGAAGCCGCTCCACGCACTCATTTCCCAGGCGATGCGGTCGCGCACGATACGGGTCGAGGCGACGAGCGGCAGGGCGGCAACGGCTAGCGCGATGACGAGCACGGCAACGCCGATCGCCCATATTCCGCGCCGGATCAAAGGTGATGGCATGTCGCCCCGTATGCTTCCGTTCCGACAAAAAATCGCCCGACGGGTGTAACCCCAGTCGTCACTACGACTTCGGGCTGACGCATTTCAAGTCTTTATAGCCCAGCGATGGCATTTGCGCACATCCGCGTCGCCCGGCCGAACAAAATCTTGCTCTGCTGCGCCGCGATATGCATAAGCGATGCCAATGCATGTCGCCAAAGTCGTTTTGGGATAACGCATACATAAAAACAAAAGACTAAAGCGCGTCGCGTGAATCTCTTCAGACGTAACGTGCTTTAAGGAGGAACGATCATGGCCGGCGACGCACCGCTCTGGACACCGACCAAAGACCAGATCGACGCGGCGCCGATGACCGCCTTCATGCAGGCCGCGGCGGCCGCAACCGGCAAGGGTTTTTCCTCCTACGCCGATCTTCATCGTTGGTCGATCGACGATCGCGAGGCGTTCTGGAGCCTGGTCTGGGACTTTTGCGGCATAGTCGGCGACAAGGGCGCCAATGGGGGCGCCGGTGGCGGGGTCAGTGGCGGCGAGCGCGTGCTCGTCGATGGCGAGAAGATGCCCGGCGCCGCCTTCTTTCCCGACGCCAAGCTTAACTTCGCCGAGAACCTGTTGAAGAAAACCGGGCTCGGTGACGCCATCGTCTTTCGCGGCGAGGACAAGGTCGAGCGCCGTCTCTCCTGGAACGAGTTGCATGCGCTGACCTCGCGGCTGCAGCAGCTTTTCCTGTCGCTCGGGGTGAAAAAGGGCGACCGCATCGCCGCCATGATGCCCAACATGCCGGAGACGGTCGCGGCAATGCTGGCGACAGCCTCGATCGGCGCCGTCTGGTCGTCCTGCTCTCCCGATTTCGGCGAGCAGGGCGTTCTGGACCGGTTCGGGCAGATCGAGCCTGTCGTCTTCATCGCGCCCGACGGTTACTGGTACAATGGCAAGGCGATCGAGGTTGCCGACAAGATCGCGGCCGTTGCGGCAAAGCTCGTCACCGTCCGCAAGATCCTGATCATCGACTATCTCGGCACGTCGGCCGATGTGGCGGCGACCATCGAGAAAGCGACTGCGCTGGACGAGGCGCTCTCATCCTTCGCTGCCAAGTCGGTCACCTTCGAACGGTTGCCGTTCGCGCATCCGCTCTACATCCTGTTTTCTTCCGGAACGACCGGCATTCCCAAATGCATTGTCCATTCGGGCGGCGGAACGCTGATCCAGCATGTCAAGGAAGAACGGCTCCACGCCGGACTGCTCGACGGCGACCGCTTCTTTTATTTCACCACCTGCGGCTGGATGATGTGGAATTGGCTGGTCTCAGGCCTGGCGTCGGGCGCAACCCTTCTGCTTTATGACGGTTCGCCCTTCTACCCCGACGGCAACGTGCTGTTCGACTTCGCCGACGCCGAGAAGATGACCTATTTCGGCACCTCGGCCAAATTCATCGATTCCGTGCGCAAGGCCCGCCTCAGACCGATCAACACGCACGATCTTTCCAGCGTGCGCACGATCTCCTCCACCGGCTCGCCACTGTCGCCTGAAGATTTCCGCTTCGTCTATGATGGCATCAAGAAAGACGTGCATCTCGCCTCGATCTCGGGCGGCACCGACATCGTCTCCTGCTTCGTGCTCGGCGTGCCGATCGAACCGGTATGGATCGGAGAGATCCAGGGACCTGGCCTCGGCCTCGCCGTCGATGTCTGGGACGACGACGGCCAGCCGCTCAGGCAGGGGAAGGGTGAGCTCGTCTGCACCAAGGCGTTTCCGGCGATGCCGATCGGCTTCTGGAACGATCCCGAAGGCAAGAAATACCACGCCGCCTATTTCGAGCGCTTCGACAATGTCTGGTGCCACGGCGACTTCGCCGAATGGACCGCCCATGGCGGCTTGATCATCCACGGCCGCTCCGACGCGACGCTCAACCCGGGCGGTGTGCGGATCGGCACGGCGGAGATCTACAATCAGGTCGAGCAGTTGCCGGAAATCCTGGAAGCGCTGTGCATCGGCCAGGATTTCGACAACGACGTGCGCGTCGTTCTGTTCGTGCGGCTGGCTGCCGGCGTTGAACTCGACGCCGAGCTGGAAAAACGCATCCGGGCGAAAATCCGCAGCGGCGCCAGCCCGCGCCACGTGCCGGCTAAAATCGTCGCTGTCGCCGACATCCCACGCACCAAATCGGGCAAGATCACCGAGCTTGCGGTGCGCGACGTGGTGCATGGCCGCGCCGTCAAGAACAAGGAGGCGCTGGCCAACCCCGAAGCGCTCGAGCTGTTCCGCGACCTGCCGCAGCTGGCCGATTAGTTTCTCGAGGTCCAAGACATGAGAGCCGTCACGCGTTCAAACGGAGCCGAGCATGGTTAACGAAATGTCTCGCTCGAATTTACCTAGATTTCATGAGTGGTACACATTGGTAAATTTTTTGCGGTGCCGGTAAGGTTTTGTTAAGGGCCGACATCGATAGTCGTGCGTAACTTGAGGGAGAAATCCCGTTCCTCTAAATCCCCAGAGGATCTGAATTCGCTCAAGCCCCCGATGTACAGCAATCACATTCAAGGCGTCCTGTTGGGCGCCTTTCTTTTTGGAGCATCGGAAAATCCGATGCTCAAACAACGAGATAGAGCGGCGATACGGACGGTCAGCCGCCCTAATCCGCCAGCACGCGGGTCGACGGGAAGGCGACTTCGACCAGAGTGCCCTCGCCGGGCGTCGAGTTGATGGTGAACCGGGCCCGGTTCGCCTCAACCATGGCCTTGGTCAGCGGCAGCCCGAGACCGGTGCCGTCGCCGCGCCCGCGCTTCAGCGCGTTGAGCTGCTTGAACGGCTTGAGCGCCTGCTCGATCTCGGACTGGCTCATGCCGATGCCGGTGTCGCGCACGCGCATGACGACGTCGCCGGAGTTCTCGTAGGCTGTCGATACGATCACCTGGCCGCCGGCCTGCGTGTAGCGTATGGCATTCGACAGGATGTTCAGCGCGATCTGGCGCACGCTGCGCAGATCCGCCACCACTTCCGGCAGCCGGGAGGCGAAGCTGGAGCGGATGATGACACGTTCGCGGTTGGCTTGCGGCTGCATCATCGCCACCGTCTCGGCCAGCGTGTCGTTGAGTGACACTGCCTCATAGGCCATCTCCTGCTGGCCGGCCTCGATTTTCGAAATATCGAGCAGATCGTTGACCAGGTCGAGCACATGGTTGCCCGACCGGTTGATGTCGCGCAGATAGTCGCGGTAGCGGTCATTGGCGACCGGTCCGAATTTCTCGTCGACCATCAACTCGGAGAAGCCAATTATGGCGTTGAGCGGCGTGCGGATTTCGTGGCTGATGCGGGCGAGGAAGTCGGTCTTCTGCGAGGAAGCGCGCTCGGCGACGGCGCGCGCCTGGGTCAGATCCTCTTCGGCCCGCTTCCACTGGGTGATATCGCGCACCACCGCACAGAAGCCGCTGTCGTTGGGCAGCCTGCCGATGGTCATGAACAGCGGAATGAAGCGCCCCTGCGCCTCGCGTCCGATCACCTCGCGGCCGTCGTTGAGCACGCTCGCCACGCCGGGCTCGGACAATCCGTCGAGATAGTCTCGCGCGGCGCGCTGGCTTTCGATCGCGAACAGCGAGACGAAGGGCTTGCCGGTCACCTCGTCGCTGTCGAAACCGAACAGCGCTTCCGCCGGTCGGCTGATCGAGCGGATCGTTCCGTCTCGGCCGATCAGCACGACGCCGTCGGTCGCGGTGTCGATGATGGTGCGCATCTCGGCGATGCGCACCTTGAGCTCGGAAGTGTCCGGCTGCGTCTGATCGTCGGCGGCACCTGCTGCCTCGTCGTCGCCGGAACGGCGCACGACCAGCATCAGCGCCTTGCCGCCACGCCAGGGAACCGAGCGCAAAATGGCCTCGATCGGGAACTCCTGACCGTCACGCGTCTTCAACCGCAGCGCATGATCGGTTCCATCCGAGGCGCTGCCGTCGTAAGGATCGGCAAACAGCGCGTCGAGGCCACCGGCATCCTCCAGCTTGTCGAGCGTGTCATAGCCGGTCAGGCTGAGGAATTCCTCGTTCGCATAGTGAAGATCGTCGCCGGAATGGATGAGCAGCGGCACCGGCAGCTTGCCGAGGATCGAAATGTCCGGAGCCTTGTTGTCGTCTGCAGTCGAGAAAGCCGACGGCACGAACCCTTCGAGCTTGAGCGGCGGCACCGGCAGGCGCGGCCGCTCGACCGTCGCCGGCTCGACGTCGCCGGGATCGCCGTTGTCATCGGTTGACGAACGGGTTTCGTCGACATCAGGCCGCGCCCAGTCCTCGCTGTCTTCTGCATCGCGGAAATCGGCGGCCGTCATGCTGTCGGAGTCTTCGGCGATCGATCGACTGGCGGCGTCGGTCGGCTCAGCGATCTCCTGCGCCGTTTTGTCCGGCTCGGAGACCCGCGCACCGTCGCTATCGTCGGCGACGTAGTCCCGGTCGGCGTAGTCGAGCAGCGAGCCTGAGATGTCGGACACAGTTGCTTGCGGCTGCTCACCGTCGAGCCTTGCGACATCCTTCTCGTCGTCGACATCGGTTTCGGTCGGTTCCGCTGCAGCCGGCTCTGCCGCAATTGCGGCATCGGGCTGTTCGGTCGGGGGATTGTCCTTCTTGAGCCGCTCGCCGATCTCACGGAATGCACTGCGTTCCAGCGTCGACAGGCCTTTGTCGTTGGCCGGCTGTCTGTGTTCCGCCAACCGGATCACCTTGTCGGCAAAGCGCCGCTCCGGCTTCGGCACGATGGTCAGCGCCGGCACCTCGCCCTGGAACGGGTCGGGTTCGTCAGGCGTTTTGGCGACTTCCGGCTCGACGACCACGGGGACGTCGGCATTGGCGACAAGCGCCATACCGATCGCTTCCGGATCGACCACCGCATCGCCGGTGCGGGCAACGCCGAAACCGCGAAAGCCTTCGAAGGCACGGCTGCGGCCGTAGACGGGCAGCGCCGCCAGGTCGACGGGTATCTTGAAATCGGTGCCGGCAACCGGCCACAGCACCGAGCGGCCGGACCAGGTATCGCGTCGCTCGAGCAGGCCGGCGATCTCGCCGGTCGCATCGAGGTCGAAGGTGGCCGCGACGTCCCTGAAGCGCCGGCCGATCACATCGGCCGCAGGCTCGCCGACGAGTTCCGCGAATTCCGGCGACAGCGCACTGAACCTGCCCTCGGCGTCGGTGCGCCAGACGAAACGCAGGGGCGCCGCCGCGCGATCGATCGAGGGGGTGGCATTTGTGACCGGGGAGGCGGCCCTGACGGCATCTTGTGCGGAGCTTTCCGCCGAAGCATCAGCCTCGACAGGACCGGCCGCTTCCGGACCCGGCTTTTGCGCCTCGTCCTCGCTGGCACTGAAATACCACTGGTCATGCTGTATTCCGCCGGCCGCTTTCGGACCCTGCTCGGTTGAATCAGGCGCAGTTGAGTCAGATCCGGTCGAATCGAGCCCAGTGGAATCGAGCCCATTGGAATCGGGCCCGGTGGAATCGGGAACGTCATGCTCCGCCGACAGCGAAGTGTCTTCGTCGGCTGCCGCAACTGTCTGCGCTGCCGCATCCGTTTTCGCGATTGTTGCCGGCGCGTTGTCCTGTTCTGCTTTTGGCTGGACTGCGGCATCGGCCACCGCCCCCGCGCTGGGCTCGCCAGCAGGGGCTGCTTCGGAGTCCAGCTGGTTCTCGTCGATCACCACCAGCAGGTGCCGCTCATCCGTCAGCCGGGCGAGGCCGGCCGGGTAGGAAGCGGTGCCGCCTGGAACAAGGCGTTTGACGATGCGACCGCTTTCGTTGGCAACATCGGCGACAAGCGCTGCCAGCGTTTCGGGCAAGATGCCGAGTGCCGAAAAACCATCGGAAGCGGCCTCGATGTTGCCGTTGGCATCGACGAAGGCGATGAAATGACCGTCTTCGGTAAAGCCGCTGATGGCCCGAGCGGCGATCTCGGCGGCGCTGCGCGAGTCGGTCTGCGTCGCCGGCACCGCCAGCATGATGGCGTTGTCGCCATCAGGCATGGTCACCGCGCTGGCCAGAAAGCCAACCGCGCGGCTGGTCAGGCCGGTTGCCAGCCGCACCGTGATGGCGCGGTCGCGGCCGATCTGTGGAAAACCGCTTGTCGCCATGATCTGGCGCCTGGCGATCAGCGGCAAGCCGGCAGAGGCGCCGATGATCGCCTCGATGTCGGGATAGCCGAACACCGCTGCCCCTGGTCCGTTGGCCCAGATCACCTGTTCGAGGTCTGCCGACAGAAGGGCCATCGCGTCGCCGGCGGCAAAGCGCTGGCGGACCGTGTCGAGCACGGCGACGTCGAGGAAGGAGTAGTTTTCAGACGGCATGCGCTTTGGGAACCCTTACGAAGCGGGCAGTTTGCAGTTAACACTTTGTTAATAAAAGCCGACGGCGCGAAGGTCCACAAGCCATAGCGTGCAACCGCCGGAATCTCTGGGCTCGTGGTTAACGCTGGGAAATTTATGGTGCGCTGCAACAAAGATATTGCAATGCACAAGATTTGCCTTTATATTGCCACCATACATGAACGAGACGGCTTTCCTGTCGAAGCCGCTGCCACTGCAAAGGATGGAAAATTGTCCAGGACCAAGACCGCTGATACCATTGAATTCCCGAGCTTCGACGCTTCCAAGGCCACCGACCAGATCCGTGCTTTCGCCGAAAAGGGCGTCGAGCAGTCGAAAGAGGCCTATGCCAAGCTGAAGACCGGCGCCGAAGAGACCCAGAAGGCTCTTGAGTCGACGTTTGAGACCGCCAAGACCGTTTCCAGCGACCTGTCGCTCAAGACCATTGCCGCTCTGCGCGCCAACACCGAAGCCGGCTTGTCGCATTTCGAAGCTCTGATCGGCGCCAAGTCGCTGTCGGAAGTCGTCGAACTGCAGACCGCATTCCTGCGCAAGCAGGTCGAGATGACTGTCGAGCAGGCAAAGGATTTCCAGACCGTCGCCTCCAAGGCGGCCGAGGACGTCTCCAAGCCGATCAAGACCGCCTTCGAGAAGGCCATGAAGGAAGTTAAGGCCGCCTAATATTTGCGCATAATTTGAAGATGCAACAAAAGGTCGCATTTCTTGGAACAGGATTATGTGAGATATAGTGGTCCAAGCGAATACCCGGCGAGTGGAACCTCCTCCCTCTGCTCTCCGGGATGACCAGCCAGCACCTCCTCCCGCTGGCTCGGAACAGGAAAAGGCCGGCACCTCCTCCCGCCGGCCTTTTTCTTTGCCCGGCGAAATATAATGTCGATGCCGGAGCGCTCTTTGCCTACAGCGCCGCGCGCCTTCTTGGCGCGCAAAGGACCCGGTGGAGCCTGGGATTTTGCGCATGATTCCCAGCGAAATCGATTCTGATTTTCGCGGTCATGCGCGGCCAAAAGCCTTGAATTAAACTCCGATAGCCCGTATGGACGCATCGCCGAACGACAGAGCGGGTCGCGGAGAATGAACGTTCCCACCCCGCTCAGGCGAGCGTGCCGTTGTAGCTCAGATGGTTAGAGCGCCGGATTGTGGATCCGGAGGTCGCTGGTTCGATCCCAGCCAACGGTACCATTGGCGGTTTCTGGTGCGGGCTGCCTTCTTCGGTTTCGGCCGCTTCTCTTGGCTACGGTTCCGTTCTTTCGGAGGCACCTCGGTCGGTGCCTCGCTTGGTTCGGACTCATGATGCATGTCGCGCAAAAGCTTGGCCTCGGGCCTGACCCGAGGGTGCGAAAGCGGTTTTGCGATAGTGACATGCATAAACAAAAAAGCGCGTCGGATGAATCCTTCAAACGCGACGCGCTTTAGCCTTAGTCAAGCTTCTGAGTAACGGCAATGTGATGCGAGATTTGGTTACCAACCATCTCACGCGACACGTGCGGCGAAGATGTCCTTCTTCACCACCGCATGTACCCCCCAGTTGCCATCGACGACCTGGGTGATGCCGAAGTCCACGCCGATCGACATCAGGGAAATCGCCTCGTCCTCTGTTAGTCCTTTGGTTGTCATGAGGAAGTGGCGCATCTTGCGGAACGCATCGCGCAGCGCTCTGTCGACAGACGACTTGGAATAGATGTCGCTCTGAGCGCCCGGTCCCAGTTCCTCAAGATAGTTGGCGTAGGAAAACCCATGCACCAGCCAGTCGGTTTGCGTCTCGAGCATGGGGTAGTTGAGCTCCTCGAGTGGTGTGCCGGCAAGGTCCGCATTCTTGTGCAAGATGAGCTGGAACGTGCCGGTGAGCGAGCACTCAATCGCCGTGCCGCATAATTCGCTATCGCCCTGGCTGGCATGGGGATCACCGACCGAGAGCAGCGCGCCGTCGACGGAGACCGGATAATACATCGTGGCGCCCTTGCCGATGCGCCAGTTATCGATGTTGCCGCCGGTGTAGCTCGGCGGGATGGTGTCTACGACGTCCGCCTCTTTCGGTGCCAGTCCGATCGTACCGAAATGCGGGCGAATAGGCAGTCTGACACCCTTCAGGACACCGTAGTTTCGTTTGGTCAGGCTGTGGTCGACCGGGACCCCGGGATAGTCGATCGTGTCATGCCTGACGCCGAACGGATCGGTCTGCGGCACCCATTGGAAATTGTACACCGCTTCGGCCCAGCTTTTGCCGCCGGCAATGTCGACCTCGTAGATGGTGACGACCTCGCGCTTGGTGCCGCCAAGCAGGTCATTGTAGTGGAAGCCCCAATTGGCCGCCGCGTTGGAGCCATATGACTTGCCGCTGAACTTGGGATTGCCGGACGGACGCGGCCCGCAATCGAGAATCCGCACCTCCAATATGTCGCCCGGCTCCGCGTCGCGGACATAGACCGGGCCGGTCATGATGTGCACGCCCTGCCCCTCACCAGAGCCTTTCTTGTACTTGGCCGGGTCGGTAGGGCCGGCACCGCGGCGGTCGACGCCCTTCTTCTCTTTCGTCCAGAGATAGACGCTCTCTGCACCCTCGTCGCCGTCGACCATGCGCTCCAAATCATCGCCCGCATGGTGGGTGAGCGACTCGATCGTGACGATGTCGCCGGAATTGACCTCGATGCGCGGCTTCAGCGATTTGCTGAAGTAGCCCCAATGCACGGTCTCGGCGTTGGCCGGCAAATAATGATAGGCGCGTTGTGCAGGCAGCTTCGACGTCGTGGCCTGCGCCAGTGCGGGTGTGACCAGCGAGATGCCACCGGCGCCCAGCGTGGCCAGACCGCTGGCTGCGAACAGGCCCCCCTTCAGAAAGCCGCGTCGCTCGGCATTTAGATCTTGCTTCAACTTCTTGTAGTGAAGCTCGAAATGCGGACAGCTGACATCATCGCCTTTGCACATGAACAGTCCCCTTGTTTTTGTTGGAAGGAATGTGCGCGATTTTATGCACCAGGCTCGCCGTCGGCAATCCAGCCAACCGGCCGCGAAATTCGATGCATCGCGCTGAGGCCCTAAAAAACAGAAAGTTAATTCAATGGCTTACGCTTGCGTGGGCAAAATCGACGAGCTTGAGCTCCACCTGGTGACAGGGTAAAGTCAAGAGATTGTTCGCATGCGCACAAAGATTGTGGCCGGCGCCCCGCTAAAGTGAATTCGGCGGGCGGGTCGCCTGATGGACGTAACGCGTCCCGGAAAGACCGCATGCAGTATGGCCAACAAGGACCCTCTTCTCTTATGGTTGCGGCTCTGCGATCGATCGACCACCTGCCCCTCGAACACCGCGAAAAGGCGTGGCTCGACTGGTGTGAGGAGCTTTCCCTTTCCGCGTCTGTCGACGACCAGCCGATCCCGAGAGGCACCATCCACCTGCGGGCAGCGAGCGCCGCCACGCGCCTCGCCGACATCTCTGGCACGCCGCAGCGCATCGTGCCGATGCGCCGGAGCCACGGGATTCTCTTCGCTCTCATCGTTGCTGGGCGGGGGCGTCTTGTCGCCCCGCACCAGGCGTTCGATCTCGCGGACGGCGACATGATGGTGCTGGGCACGGCCGACGACTGGTCTTTGACCTTTCGCAGTGACTTCCGCGCGTTCCTGCTTCAGGTGGCCGCCGGTCCGCTGGAAGCACGGCTGGGCCGCAGCGGCATCCGCTTGCCGAAGGTGCTAGGCAGCACCGTCGTCGCTGCGGTCGCGAAATCCGGATTGCGAACGCTGGGCTCCAATCTCGAGACTTCCGGTGCGGCCGATCTGACAGCCGCCGAAGTGGCTTTGACGGAACTCGTGGCAAGCGCCCTGCTTGGCGAGGTACGTGAGCCCGCTGGCAGCCTGACCGGGGTGCAAACGGCGCATTTCAGGCGCGTCGCGGCGACCATTGACGCCCGGCTGTCGGATCCGGATCTTGCCTTGGCCCTGATCGCGAGACTGGAAGGGCTTTCCGTGCGCTACGCACAAAAACTGTTCGAGGGGCGTGGCGAAAGCTTCTCCGAATATGTGCGCCAGCAGCGCCTCGAACATTGCCGCATGGACCTGGCGGATCCCAACCATGCACATGAAAGCGTGGCCGCGATCGGACAGCGCTGGGGCTTTCGCGATCAATCGCATTTCAGCCGCAGTTTCGGCGCGACGTTTGGAATGAGTCCCAGGCAGGTGAGGCGCGCCAGGTCGCAGACGGAGGAGGCTTATCCGCTGCGCGGCAAACCGGGCGGCCGCAAGACGGCGGCGGCGCGGCCGGCGCCGATGCTGCAGGCCCCTGTGGATCGCCCGCCAACCGCAAGAGCGCGCGAACGCACGGACCATTGGCATTTGCCAGCAACAGCGGAAACCGTGCATTGGGGCTTTTTCAGCCGCTCGCTGCCGCCGGTGTTGCGCGTCGATCCGGGCGACTCAGTCACCGTTGAGACACTCACTCAGCACGCGGGCGACGACTGGCAGCGGATGGTGGCGGGCGACAGCGGGGCTGAAAGCGTGTTCGATTGGTCACCCGAACACAAGCGCGTCGACCGTCGCGGGGCCGGTCCGGCCAACGCTTCCATCTTCGGGCGCGGCGCCGGCGAGGGGTTCGGCGTTCACATCATGACTGGCCCGATCTATGTGCGCGGCGCCGAGCCCGGCGACGTCCTCGAGATCGAGTTCGTCGAAATTCGGCCACGGCCGAGCGCTGCCTTCCCCGGCAAGGCCTTCGCATCCAACGTCTCGGCATGGTGGGGGTTTCAGTATCACGACCTTCTGGACCGGGATGCCAAACGCGAAACGGTGACTGTCTTCGAGATCGACATGCAATGCCCGGCCGCCGCCCGGCCGCTATACAGCTACGAATGGCAGCCGCAGACCGACCCCTTCGGCGTTGTCCATGCTACGATCGATTATCCTGGGGTGCCCGTCGACCACAGCAAGGTTTCGCATCGCGACTTGAGTGGTAGCGGCGTGCGCATACCGGCGCGCATGCATTTCGGGTGCATCGCGGTGGCTCCGCGCGAGGCCGGCCTGGTCGATTCCATTCCGCCGGGCTATTTCGGCGGCAATGTCGACAATTGGAGGATCGGAGCCGGCGCGAAGCTTTATTTGCCCGTTGCGGTTCAGGGCGCACTGCTCTCGCTCGGCGATGGACATTTCGCGCAGGCGGACGGCGAGATCAACGGCACGGGTCTTGAGTGTTCGCTGACCGGCGACATCATTATCAAGCTGCATAAGGCTGGCGACGCGTGTCCGGCTTTCCTGCGCGGTCTTAACTCGCCGCTCATAGAGACCCAGCACAGCTGGGTGATACAGAGCTTCAGCCACCCCAACTATCTCAGGGACCTGGGCAGCAACGCGCAGTCGGACGTTTACAAGACATCCACCATCGATTTGGCGCTGCGCAACGCCTTCCGCCAGACGCGCCGATTCATCATGCAGACATATGATCTCACGGAGGACGAGGTGCTGAGCATCATGTCGCTTGCTGCCGACTTCGGCATCACCCAAGTCGCCGATGGAAATTTCGGCGTGCATGCCACGATCACCAAGGCCGTGTTCGGCGAGCGACGGCACAGCCAGCGTACCGCTCGCCCCTGACTACCCGTTCGAGCCGCCTGCGAACTGAGCACCGCAAGTCAGTGCTGCCGGCGTCCCGAGCCGCTCGACAATAATCAGAGATCACGCAGTGGTTTCATTGATGGCGGGTGCCCTCACAACTCCGTAGCGTGCTCTTTTAGTGCCATCTCAAGCGCCTGGCTTAGAGGCACCGCCTTGGAGAACAGGAAGCCCTGAGCAGTTCTGCAGCCAAGCTTGTACAGAATTTGCCGGTCCGCCTCTGTTTCGACGCCCTCGGCCATGACATCGATCCCGAGCGCCCGACCAAGATCGATCACCGTTTTCACAAGCAGCCGGTCCTCCCGCGACTTGGCCAAGCCGCGGATGAAGCCTTGGTCTATCTTCACCTTGCGTATCCGACTGTCCTTGAGCGATGCCAACGTGGAAAAGCCGGTGCCGAAGTCATCGAGCGCGATGGAAATGCCGGCATGTGAAAGCCGTCCGAGCTTTTCATCTAGTCTTTCCGGGTCCACGGGAGATTCTTCGGTAATCTCGATTTCGAACATCGTTGCAGGGAGGTCTTTTGCCGCCAGACCATTCAGAACCATGTCGTCGATATCGCCGGCTTCCAATTCGCGCGGTGAAACATTCATTGCCACACGAACATCTCGGCGGTCAGCTTTCACCAAGCCGTCGATAAGAGCACAACAGTCGGAGAATACCGTTTGAGTTAGCAGTTGAAGCATTCCGGTTTCGCGTGCGGCTGCCATGATTTCGGGTGGAGAGATAGAACCATGGATCGGATGGGACCACCTTAGCAAGGCTTCAAAACCGATCACGGCCTCGGTGTCGAGTCTTACGATTGACTGGAACCAAGGTGACAGCCTTCTCGCCTCTATAGCCGAATGAAGGTCGCGTTCGATGGACTGGCGACGGTGCAATTCCCTGTCGAGTTCGGCATCGAACAGGCGAAATTCGTTCCTGCCACGACGCTTGGCCGTGTAAAGGGCGACATCGGCCCGCAGCAACATTTCCGTCAGCTTCGGCCTTTCAGCCAAGTATATTCCAATGGATGCACCAATCCGGACGGACGCGACCTCAGGATAGGGGCTGGCGACTTTGGCTATGATATTGGATGCGAGGCTGCTGGGAGAAAGCGAACTCCTGAGTGAGGGAAAGAACAGCACGAACTCATCGCCGCCGATGCGGGCGAGCGTTGAGCCTGCCGGTGCTTCCTGCTCTATCCGGCGGGCGATCCTGACGAGCAGTTCATCACCGGTCCTGTGACCGTAGGTATCGTTGACAGATTTGAAGCCGTCCAGATCGATCAGCATTGCAACGAAGGGGCCGTCTTTATTATCGAACTGACTGATCGCGTGTTCGAGGCCGCGTCTGTTGAGAAGCGCCGTCAGGTGGTCCTCTCTGGAATTGCGTTCCATTTCCGCCGCAAGCCGCTCCGCCTCATGTGTCAGGCGGCTCGCTTCGCGGAAGCGGGCTTGTCCAACAAACACGGCTCGAACCAGACCGCCCAAGAAGAGCAGAACGGCGAAAGCAAGAACATAGGCTTCAAAGTTGCCTTTCGCCAGCAAGCACGCCGCTGTGATGAGCAGCGGGGGCGTGATGAAGTTTATCGCTGCCGCGGCGTATGAACTGCCATATGTAACCGCACCAGCTGAAATCCCCGCCAGAATAATCAGATGCAGCGGCGCTTGCGGGGTTGTGTAGCCAGCAGTAAGGACGGCAAGAAACGACCAGGCAAACCCTGCCAGGAGAGCAAGGATGCCAAACCAGCGAAGCCGCTGCGAAATCCCTGTTAAATCGTGTTGGTGCCCCGCCTGCTTTAGCTGATATCGGGCGAGTCCGAGGCGGGCGGCATTTATTGCATTGACGACCAGGAACCAGATTGCGGAGGCAAAGCCGCCGCCAGAAAGGGCCTGCACCGTCAAAATCAGGCCTGACAGGATGGCGCTTATCGGCATTGAGACGAAGAGACCGGCCCTCAGATCGGCAAGCTGATCTCCAAGGATTCTGGCCTCCAGCGCGTGTTCTTTCTTTAGGGCCATAGACCAGTCAGTTCGCTTTCCCATGCCGCTTCGCAACGTAAGCTTATACAAGCCCACTGAAGGACGGGTTAACTACTCGGCTTGTATCAGCCTTCCGCGAGGCCTTTGTATGGATCCTCTTCATTTTGTGTGATGATCGAGAACATGGATCGGCGGTGCGCTGCCTATCTGTCGGCCGCAATCGTCGCCTGCAGCCATTGGGTGATGGCGTCGAAAGCGATCGGTCTGGTCGTGTCGACGTCAAACAGCGGTCCGCGCCGCAGCGGCTCGGCGCGCTTGGCCAGTTCGATCAGTTCGGGGATGTAGGCCGCACCGGGATGGCCGGCGGGACGCTGATCAAGCCGTGCGCGATAACGCTCGGCCAGAACCTCGCCGGGCGCGTGGCACCAGATCTCGGCGGTCTGCTCGACGCCTGCGCTGCGCAGGTGATCCTCGAGCACCTGGCGCGGCTGAAAGCCGAACCAGGCGTCGACGACAAATATGGTGCCCGCCGGGGCCTCGCCGACGACCGACCAGATGGCTTGGTAACTGGCGCGGCCGAGTATGCGGTTGAATTCGCGATCGCCGCCGCCGAGCACTTCGAGGAACGGGTTCTTGATCGTATCGAGCGCGAGCAATGGCCAACCCATGCGCTCGGCGATGCCGCGCGAGACCGTGCTTTTGCCGCTGGCGGGGATGCCGTTGACGAGCACGGCGCGCCGGCTGGGCACGGCGCGCCCGCTGCGATCGAGCCGGGCGGTCGGCAAAGACACTGGCGAAGCTTGTGCAACTGCTGCTTGTGCAACTTCCGCGTGCGTGGCGAGTGCCTGCAGACCGGCGCCGATGACGCCGGCGTCGTCGCCCAGTTGCGCCGCTTCCACCGGGCATTGGTACCAGGGAGCCAGGGCAGGCGCCCTGGCAAGCGCCCGATGGGCCGCCAGGCCAAGTCCGCCGCCGAGCAGCACCAGGTCGGGGTCGAACATGGCCACAGTCGTATCGATTGCCGCACGCAGCGGCCCGGCCCAGGCTTCCAGTATACCGCGCGCCAAGGGATCGCCGCCCGCATCCCGGGCAAAAAGCTGATCGACCGAAACGTCCGGACCGAGGCCTGCCCGCGCGATGTGACGGCCAAGTGCGGTGCCTGAGCTGGTGGTTTCAACGCAGCCGCGCCGGCCGCAGACGCACGCTTCGCCTGATATGTCGACGGTGATATGGCCGAGCTGCCCTGCCGTCCCCTTGCCGCGGACGATCCGCCGGTCCTGGACCACGGCACCGCCAATGCCGGTCCCGATCGTGAACATGACGATGCTTTCATGGCCCCTGGCGGCGCCGAGAGCCATTTCCGCGACCAGTGCCATGTTGCAGTCATTGTCGATCACCACGGGCTTGCCCGCCAGGCTTTCCAGTCGTTGCGCGGGGGAGACCGAGGCGAGGTTGACATAGCCTCCGGACAAGACCGCGCCAAGCCGCGCATCGACGCGGCCGGGGACGCCGATGCCGATGGCGGCGACTTCGGGGGAATCGAGCCGGCGCACCATGTCGGCGATCCGGGAGAGCACGAGCTCGGGATCCGGCGCGCTTTTCTCGGAAATGCGGTCGAGGATTTCGCCCGTGCAGGAAACACGGGCGGCGCGCAAATTGGTGCCGCCGATATCGATTCCTATGGCCATCGAACTAGAGCCTGTTCCATTTCGACCAATTCGAAATGGGACTCTATCTTGCTGTTTGACCATGATCTTCTCCGAAAACCGGTCCCCACTTTTCGGGATCATGGTCAGAGGCATGACGTCCTGTCATGGACTAAGCGGCTTTCTGCCGGTAGTTTCCGATCACCGCCTGAAGCTCGCGCAACCTCGACACTGCGATGGTCTTAAGCCTTTCCCGCTGAATGTCACGGTCGAGCGAGATGCAGTCCTTCCACAGCGACCGGCCGGCGATGACGCCCGACGCGCCGTTCCGCATCGCAATCTCGACCTGGCCCAGGAAGGTTGCGTGGTTGACGCCGGCGGAGAGGACCGCCCATGGCACCTCGCCAGCCATGCTGCTGATCCTGGCGCAGGCTTCCGGCGTTCCGGGATAAGGAAGCTTGAGCACCTTTGCCCCGCATTCCAGCGAAATCCGGGTACCCTCTTCGACAAGCCAGGGGATCTTGGCCGCATACTCTTCAAGGCTTTCCGATTCGAGCTGATAGGTCAGGAACTCGACGACGAGCAGGAGGTCCTCTTGAGCGAAATCGGCGATGCATTGGCGCAGAATGGCGACATTATGCTCGTTCGCCTCAGGCCTGTCGGCCCTGAGATAGACCATGATCTTGCCGCCGGTGCCGCCGAGTTCGCGCACGCGGCGCGCGCCGATGCCGGGAACGAGGCGCGACAGGCGGTAGCCGGCAGGCGAGACGTCGAAGCCCGAAGCGTCGAGGCCGATGAGCAGAGCCGTATCTCGGCTCAGCACCCCTTCATCGACAACCCGCGGCACCGCGCAGAGCGGGTCGAGCAGCACGCAGGATGCCTGGCTGGCGAGGTATCGCGTGATGTCCGACTTGGTGTCGCCCAGCATGTCGTTGGTGATCCTGGCCTGTTCTGCAGGGTCCGCAGCAAGCAAGCTTCGCATGCCGCCGCGCTGGTCACAGGCGATGGCCATGATGGCCCCGTCTTGGCCGCATATCTGCTGGTAGCCGCGCAACTCTGCGGTCGTCATGTTTGTCATTGTCTTTTGTCCGATGTTGGCGCCCATGCACCAGGGCGCAGATCCGTGGAACAAGAAAGGTTTAGTTCTTACCTGCCTCTCAGCAGGAGAATTTGCCGCTTTGATGCGCTATCGATCCGAGAAATTTGGCCCTGGCCCGCAATCTGCCGTGGAACCAGCCCACGTTGCGAGTCAGCCGAATTTGCGCGATAACTGCCATCGGTCGAGGTCTGTAACACATTGCTGAAAGGAATTGCAAGCTGACTGTCCCTCCCGCACAAGATGCGGCCGCATCGCGGACGATGCTGCATACGGTCGCCAAACTGCACTATGAGGCGGACATGTCGCAGGTCGATATCGCGCGGCGGCTTGGCGTCTCTACCGCGACCATATCGCGCCTGCTGCAGCGGGCGAGAGCGGAGGGCATCGTGCGGATCGAGGTTCTCGATCTTGCAACCCCCGAAGGCATCACCACGCAACTGGTCGAGGCACTCGGACTTCGTGACGCGGCGGTCATCGAAACGCCGGCAGCCGGTGCGCTGACGGCGCTCGCTGCGCCGCTCGGCGCCTTGCTCAAGCAAGCCGGACTGACGGCCGGCTCGGTCGTCGCCATTGGCTGGGGGCGAGCCATTCGCGAGGTGATCCAGGCAGGCCTGCCGCGCATTCCCGGCGTTCTTACCGTCGCTGCCACCGGCGGCATGCAGCAGCAGGCGGCGCATTTTCAGATCAACGAGTTTGTGCGGCTGGCCGCCGAACAGTTGGGCGGGACGCCGCATTTCATCCATGCGCCCTATCTGCCGTCCTCCGAATTGCGTGAGGTCTTCCTCGGCGATTCAGCCATCCGCGACAGCGTCGCGCTGTGGGACCGGACCGACGTTGCGATCGTCGGCATCGGCCTGCCCCATGCCATCAATCCGCCCGAAGCGAGCGCGGCAACGCTGAGCGAACAGGCCCTGTTTCATGCGGCGGGAGACGTCATCCGCCATTATTTTGACGCCGAAGGCACGCTCATCCCGTGGGAGGGGGAGGGCCGGATGATCGCAATGTCGCCGGCCCAGCTTCGAGCCGTCCCCCTGGTGATCGGCGTTGCCGCCTCGCCGGAGAAGGCAATGGCAATCATTGGTGCCGTCCGCGCCAGGCTTATCAATGCTCTGGTAACGGACACGAAGACGGCTCAGGCCATTCTCGAGGCTCTCTTGTCCCGATAATGGTGGGCACGCCGATGCGTGACATTGGCGCAGCTGATCGATCCCGACCTGATCGACACCAAACCCGGCTCGCGAGTCCGCCGCCGCGAAATCATCAGTTGTGTCGTCAAAGCGTTGGGGCAATAGTCTGCGTGAGGGGCTCTGCGGAGCGGGCAGATGGTGTCCGATGTGAAAGCGTTTCGAACCCGAAATACCAGGTTGCAATTTCTTTCAGCAAAGTGTTACAACCTTGCGGCTAGGTACGTCATACGCGCCGAGCGGCGCTGTTCCTGCGGAGGCTAGTAACGGGACTTCGCATCAGGCTGGTCGGTCTCGACGGCCGCTCTAACGACTTGATCTAACGAATTGGGGGGCGCTCGGGAGGAGGCTGCCAATAACAGCAAGCAGGCGAAATCCGCTTCTCGCCGCCAGCACTTCACAGAGCCGGGAAAACTCGCAACGGCAAAATCTGCCAACATTAGGAGGAGGATGTTATGAAGAAGATTGTTGCCGCCCTGGCGGCTCTCGCCATCTGCGCCGCGGCGCTGGTCACGCCCGCTTTGGCGCAGGACAAAAAATTCACCATTGCGCTCATTCCGGGTCTCACCACCGACGGCTTTTACATCACCATGCGCAAGGGAGCCCAGGCAGCAGCCGATGCCCTTGGCGTGACCCTGGTTTTCCAGGGCGCCCCGGATTTCAATCCGGTAACACAGGTCCCCGTGCTTGACGCGGTCATCGCCAAGAAGCCGGACGCCATCCTGATCGCGCCGACCGACAAGGTTCAATTGGTCGAACCCCTGCGCAAGGCCCATGACGCCGGCATTCCGGTGATCACCGTCGACACCTTCATCGGTAGCGGCGTCTACCAGACCGGCGCCGGCGAGGCGGATTTCCCACTGTCCTATATTGCCTCGGACAACATTCTGGGCGGCGAGATCGCCGCGCGGGCATTGGCCAAGGCGATTAGCGACAAGGGCAAGGTCTACGTTTCCAACGTCAAGCCTGGCATTTCGACCACCGACCAGCGTGAAGAGGGTTTTAAGAAGGAGATGGCGGCCAACCATCCCGACATCACCGTTCTCGAGACCCAGTTCAACGACAACGACGCCAACAAGGCCGCCTCGCAATTGCAGGCTGTGTTCGCGCGCAATCCCGATCTCGTTGGGGTGTTCGGCGCAAACCTGTTCTCGGCACTTGGCGCGGCCAATGGCGTCCAGCAGGCCGGGCAGACCGGCACCGTCAAGGTCGTGGCGTTCGACGCGCCGACCAGCATTGCCGACAACATCAACACTGGACTTGTCGACGTGGCGATTGCCCAGCATCCCGCGGAAATCGGCTATTTCGGCGTCGTGTCGGCCTATGCCCATCTGACCGGCCAGTCGATCCCGGTTGCGATCGGCACCGGCTTCACGATCATGGACAAGGCCAACATCGCCGACCCGAACATCTCGAAGTACCTCTATTCCGAATAAGTCCAGCCAGTCTCCTTCCGGCCTGCCGGAAGGAGCCCTGCGCCGGGTCTCTTTGACCCTGTCTGTCGGAGGCCGCTCTGCGGATCGGAACCATTCATGACTTCAACATCGCCAACCGAAACGCATGTCGCTCCCCAGGCGGATCACGGTGATCCGGCGAGGAGCTGGCTCGCACGCGTCGCCGAAGGACGCGCCTGGCTGTTCCTCGCCGGCCTGATCATCTGTTTCGAGGTCTGGTCGAGGCTCTCCTTCGGCGCAACCTTCGTGCTCAACCCGTTCAACGTGCAGTCCATTGCGATATTTGCCGTGGCGCCGCTGCTGCTGGCGACCGGGCAGACCTTCGTCATCATTTCGGGAGGCATCGACCTCTCGCTGGGCTTCATCATGGGTCTGGCGGCCGTCGTCGCGGCCCACGCCACGAATATGGCTGGCGTCGTCATGCCGGTGCCTCTGGCCATGATGCTGGGCATTCTGGCGGCGGTGATCGTCGCCGGCGTGCCTGGCGTCATCAATGGCCTGCTGATCTCGCGCCTCAGAATTCCACCCTTCATCGGCACGCTTGGCATGTTTGGCGTGGCGCGCGGCGCTGCGTTCCTGCTGGCCGGCGGCACGACGGTGCCGGTCCAGAATTCCTGGTTCGCGCTGCTTGGCAACGGCAGGTTCTACGGTGTGCCTTATCTCGTCATCATTGCCGCCGTCTTTGTCGTGGTGATGCACTACATCCTGAGCCAGACTCGATTCGGCCAGCACAACTACGCCATCGGCGCCAATGTGCAGGCGGCGAGTCGCGCCGGCATCGACATCAAGGGCCACATCCTGCGCCTCTACGTGCTTTCGGCGATGTGTGCCGGCCTCGGTGGCGCGCTCTATGCCGCGCGGTTCACCGCGGGCGCCGCCCAAGCCGGCGAACCCTTGCTGCTCGACAGCGTCGCAGCCGTGGTGATCGGCGGCGCCAGCCTGTTCGGTGGCTCCGGCACCATTTTTGGGACGGTCGCTGGCGCCTTGGTCATCGCGGTCATTCAATACGGGCTGGTCTTCGTTAATGTCGAGCCGTTCTGGCAGTTCATCGCCGTCGGCCTCGTCATCATCATCTCCGTTCTTATCGACCAGGCGCAGCGCCGGTTCAGTGGAGCTCGTCAGGATGAATAGTTCCGAACAAACCGCCCCGCTTCTCGAAGTCCGACACCTTTCCAAGCATTTCGGCGCGGTGCAGGCGCTGAATGATTTCTCCATGGCCGTGCGGCCGGGCGAAGTGGTGGCGCTGGCCGGCGACAACGGCGCCGGCAAGACGACGCTGATCAAGGCGATATCGGGCGTCTTTCAGCCGACCGGCGGTGAAATTCTGCTGCGGGGGCAGCCAGTCACCTTCGCGACGCCGCAGGAGGCGCGCGAAAAAGGCATCGAGACCATTTACCAGGATCTCGCTCTCGCCGACAATCTGTCCATCGGCGCCAATATCTTCCTCGGCCGTGAACCCATGCGCAAGGTTTTTGGTTTCTTGCCGGTGCTCGATCGCAAGGCGATGGCCGTCGCCGCCAAGCAGACCATGGGACGGCTGGATTTCCATGTCAGCCGGCTCGACGCCCCGGTCAGCAATTTCTCCGGCGGGCAACGGCAGGCCGTTGCCATCGGCCGGGCCGTCTATTGGGATGCGCAGATCCTGATCATGGACGAACCGACCGCGGCCCTCGGCGTGCCGGAGCAGCGCAAGGTCATCTCGCTTATCCACCAACTCAAGGCGCAAGGCCGGGGCGTGATCTTCATCTCGCACAATCTGCAGGATATTTTCGCCGTTTCCGACCGCATCGTCGTGCTGCGCCGCGGCATCCAGGCCGGCGAGCGCAAGATCTCGGAAACCAATCATGACGAAGTCGTCAAGCTCATGGTTGGCGGCTAGGCCGGTACTTTCGATTTCTGAAGCAACGCACGTCCCGAGGCAATGAGCTTCCCGGGTGGCGAGCCGGCAAAGTGGGCAATTCTCCGGCGAGAATGCACTGCGGCAGGATCGCCGGCAAAGCTACCGCGCCTAGCCGCTCAGCAGTCTCAATGCGCCCGCCCGATTCCGGCGAAAATGCTCGCCCCGACGATGACAAAATGCCGTCCAGATACGCCCGGCGCGGCGGAAAGAAGCAGGACGGCCAGCAGAGTCGACATTGCCTGAGGATGTCACTATATAGCGGCGGCTTTGGCCGAGTACCCTAGGGTTGCGCAGCGAATGGCGCCGCAGATGTGCCGCGTGTGTGACACCTATTGTCATACAAATTGACTGGATTGCCGGAAAATAACAAGTAGAAACAATGGCGCGATCCGAGACATTATCCCAGCCAACGGTGCCAGTCTCCTCAGGAAAATAGAATCTCCTTCACAATTAGAATGTGCTCCTTGAACCTTCGATGTCAGTCAGCCCTGTGGAGCTTGGGCGAGATCGGCTTGCCGGGTGACGACGACTCGGTTGGAATAGGAGCGTGCATCTTTTCGGGGATGCCGGCGTTTATGATTACCAACCGGCGCAGCCGCCAGGGAACAGCAGCATGAGCGAACACGCGATCGAGTTCTTGCAGGAGTGGATCGGCGAAAAGGTCCACTGCCAGTCCTCGCTGGACAGGATCGAGGAGCAGGCCGAGACCCTCGCCAGGGAATGCGCGGCGAAGGCGGCTGAGGCCGGCATACCGCTGGAGGATATCCAGGAAGAGGTCGGCGACATTCAGGAACTTATCGCGTCGAGGCTGGAAGAGGCGGCTGAGGCCGACCAGGACCAAAAGAATTCGGACAAGCCTGCCGAGTGACATGCCGACCCGGCGAAAGGCATCTATTTACCAGGCTCAACCGTTTCCAAGACCTGTGCGACGCGTGACACGCCACAGTCCTACTTTCCCTGACTCGCGCCGAATTTGCCCTTGAGCCATGCCTTCGGCAGCGCCGGCACGAAATTGCCGTCGCGCCCGGTCATGTCGTCATTGGCGACCAGCGCATTGAGGATCGCTTCCTCCACACCCCCGATCACGGCGTCGAAGAACGGGTCGATGTCGGTATCCGGGATAAAATCGGCGCTGGCGATGCGGCCTGACGGCGCCAGTGCCGCCTCGCGGTTGGCGGTCGAAAAGGCCAGGAAAATATCGCCCGAGCTATGATAGCCGAAGCCGCCGGTCATGGCGACGCCGAGCGGCGCCCGGCGAGCCAGGCGCTTCATCTGATGCGGCAGCAGCGGCGCATCGGTGGCGACGATCCCGATGATCGAGCCCTTTTCGGCACGCGGCGTGCTTTCGCGGATCGCCGGTTCCACGAGATCGGGCCCGGCGCGCAGGCCGCGAATGGTAAAATTGCTCCGCTTGCCGAAATTCGCCTGCACGAAGGCGCCGACCGTGTAGCGCCGGCCGTGCGATTCCACGTTTCGCGATGCCGTGCCGGAGCCTGCCTTGAAACCGAAGGCGATCATGCCGGTGCCGCCGCCGACGCTGCCTTCCTCGATCGATCCGCTGGTCGCGCCATCGAGGGCCGCGGCGACGTGCTCAAACCTGAGATGGTGGCCATTGATGTCGTTCAGGAAGCCGTCGTAGGTTTCCGCCGCCACCGGCAGGCCCCAGCCGCTGTCGAGCGCGGCCGGCAGCACGCGCTGCATCCAGCGCAGCGTTGCGTCGCGTGAAACGCCGCAGGAATGCGTGTTGGTGATGGTGATCGGAAAATTGAAGGCACCGGTTTCCTCGATGATGTGCGAACCGGTCAATTCGCCATTGCCGTTCTGGCCGAAAATCCCGGCAAACACCGGCGTGGCCAGCTCGGCGCGCGGTCTGGGCAGGATGGCGGTCACGCCGGTGCGCACCGGCCCCTTGCCGACCACCAGCGCACCTTCGCCCGAAATCAGCGTCGAATAACCGACCGCAACGCCAGCCACATCGGTGATGGCGTTGAACGGTCCGGGCGTGCCGTCAAAACAAATGCCGAAGGCTCGCGCGCGCGGCTTGCCGGAAGGCGTCGTCTGGTGATGTGGATTGCCGGAGATCATCGGCACTCAGAACAGTGAGCCTTGGTTGCCAGGCTCCCTGGCTTTGGTGGCCGGCTTTGCAGTTGTTTTCGGCCGTGCGGCGCCGCTGGTCGCAATCGCATCGGCGGTCCCGTCGGCGAACTCCAGCGAAAGTGCCAGCCCCGGCGTCACTTCCGCCGCTTGCTTGATCACCGCGCCGTCGGCGTCCTTCACCAGGGCGAAGCCGCGCGCCAGCACCGCCTTGTGCGACAGCGTCGCCAGCAGCCGGTCGGCCTGGGTCAGTTTCCCGCGCAAGCGCTCGAGCCGCACCGAAATCACCCGGTCCTGCCGCCGCGACAGCGCCGCCAAAACATCTGCCTGCAATTTCTGCCGCCTTGCGAGTGGCGCCGGCGACAGCCGCGCCGCAGTGCGCGAAAACCGCGTTCGCCGCTCGCGCACGATGGCGAAGAACGCCGCTTGCGCGCGGCCAAGGTCGCGGCCGGCCAGTGTGCGTGCCTCGTTCATGCGTCGCGAGAGGGTGGCCGGCGTCAGCCGCTGCGCCTGAAGCCTGGCTCGCTTGCGCTGGACGCTGACGGACAGCGCCCGGCCAAGCCGGGTCGTCGCCTCGTCGAAACGCCGGCGCGGCAATGCCAGCAACTGGTCGGGCGAAGGCAGCGCCCGGGCGGCGGCACGCGCCGCCTGGCGCTTGCGCTCGAAATTGCGCGATACCGCGGCCTTGAGCCGCGCACCAAGGCCGACAAGCGTTACTTCGAGGTCGGCGCGCACGGGCACGGCGATTTCGGCGGCACCCGTCGGTGTCGGCGCCCGCACATCCGCCGCCAGGTCGATCAGCGTCCAGTCCGTTTCATGGCCGACGGCGGAAATCACCGGAATGCGCGAGGCGGCGACGGCGCGGGCCAGCGCCTCGTCATTGAACCCCCAAAGATCCTCGAGGCTGCCGCCGCCGCGCGCCACGATCAAAAGGTCAGGCTGCGCGATGGCGCCATCCTGCGCCAGTGCGTTGAAGCCGTTGACGGCGGCGGTCACTTCGGCGCCTGCCGTTTCGCCCTGCACCCGCACCGGCCAGACCAGCACATGCAGCGGAAACCGGTCCTTGATCCGGTGGATGATGTCGCGGATGACAGAGCCTGTCGGCGAGGTGACGACGCCGATGACGCACGGCATGAACGGCAGCAAGCGCTTGCGGCCGGCATCGAACAGGCCTTCGGCCTGCAGCCGGCGCTTGCGCTCTTCCAGCAGTGCCATCAGCGCCCCGGCGCCGGCCGGCTCCAGATTGTCGATGACGATCTGGTAGGTGGACTTTCCGGGATAGGTGGTGAGCCGGCCGGTGGCGATCACCTCCATGCCTTCTTCGGGGCGGAACTTCAGCCGGCTCATCGTGGTCTTCCAGACCACGGCGTCGAGCCGTGCGCGGTCGTCCTTGAGGCAGAAATAGGCATGGCCGGAGGAATGCGGCCCGCGATAGCCTGATATTTCGCCGCGCACCCGCACATTGCCGAAGACGTCCTCGACCGTGCGCTTCAGCGCGCCGGAAATCTCGCCCACCGTGTATTCGGTGGCGTTGGTACGTGATTCGGATGCTGCGTCGCTCATTGGCCGATTGGGGGGCGGTTGTTGGCCGGCGTCAAGACGGGTGTGTCCGGTGCCGGCCAATTGCGGGGGTTTTTCACCAGCCCGGCGAGATCTGGTTCGGCTTGGTCCGCTTCGTCTTAGAGAAGGCAAATGCCGGGAAGTCGAAGCTTCCCGCCTCTTCGCCAAGCGGCACGGAAATATTGTCGAGGCTTTCCGAAATGTGGCGGGCCAGCGCCTCGACGATCTCCGGCCGCGACGTCTGGCCGCGCATGATGCCGATGCGGCAATCGGGCAGGGCACCGAACCCGTCGGCGTCGCCCAGCACCCGCATGCCGGGCCGCAGCGCGCATTCCGGCAGCACCGAGATCGCCAGGCCGGAAAGCACCGCGGCGGTAATGACCGTTGCCGAGAAGCTGGTGAACAGGATGCGGTAGTCGCGGTTCTGCCGGTCGAGCACGTCGACGGCGGCCCGCCGCCAGATGCAGTTCGGCCGGCCGAAGGCCATCGGCAGAATGTCCTGTTCATGCGTCGCATGGTTGGCCGAAGTCACCCACAGCAGCGGTTCGCGCCGCACCACTTCCGATTGGCCGTGCGCGTCACTATGCGTCACCAGCGCCAGATCGAGATTGCCGCGCTTGATATGCTCGACCAGCCCCGGCGTCGGCTCGCAGATGACGGTCAGTTCGACACGTGGGTTGGAACGGGCGAAACGGGCCATGATCTCGGGCAGGAAGCGATCGGCATAGTCGTCCGGCGTGCCGATGCGGATCGTGCCTTCGAGCCGCCGGTCGTCGAAGGCGGCCAGCGTTTCCCGATTGAGGAACAGCAACCGTCTTGCGTAGGAGAGCAGCCTGTCGCCTTCCTCGGACAGCCTGTTGGTGCGCCCGTCCTTTTCGAACAGCGGCTTGCCGATCCGTTCCTCAAGCCGGCGCATCTGCATGGACACCGCCGACTGGGTTCGATGCACCGCTTCCGCCGCGCGGGTGAAGCTGCCGGTGTCGACGATCGAGACGAAGGTCTGCAACTGATCGAGATCGAGTGGTGCTTTCATCGTTCTATCCATCACTGACGTTGATGCTAAAGATTAAAAACATTCGTTGGATTAATCAATCGAACGGTGGCAAATTTACGACTGTCCACATGACGGCACATGAATCAGGACCAGAACGGCCGCTGTTTCCAGCGCCGATCACCCGTATTCGCCCGTTGAAAGAAGGAGACTGCCATGGCTACGTTTGATTTCGCCACCGAGACTTCGCGCATCACGTCGCGTCCGGCTATTGCGACGCGCGTGGTCAACACCATCTCCAACATCTATCGCGCCTGGAAAAACCGTCGCGCCTTCTATCGCCTCGGCGAGATGTCGGATGCCGAACTTGCCGACATCGGCTTGACGCGCGCCGATCTCCACGTCGCCATCGACGTACCATTCGGCCGCGATCCAACCGAGAGGCTTCGCGCCATCGCGGCCGATCGCACGGAAACAGTCGAGGACGTCTGCCGCAAGGTGGCCTGATCGCGTTGGTTCCGTGCCCTTTGCGGCACGGCGCTAAAGGATTTCGCAGGCACCCCACTCCCTGCCGGTTTCCCCGCCGGCCCGCCTGCACACTGCCCGATCCTCCCAAGGACCGGGCATTTTTTCTTTGAGCGGCGCTCAAGATCAGGTTGCGGCCGCCTCGTCGGTTTAGCGCCGATCCATGCCTCGCTTGAACTGATCGAAGATCGATTCCATGCCCTTCTGGTAATCGTCGCGCTGCTGCGCGCCCGCCTCGAACATCTTGCCGAACAAATCGTCGAACGGATTGCGTGGCCTGCCGCTCGGATTGGTCTGCGGCTGCGGCGCTTCGCGTTGCTGCGGCGCTTCGCGCTGCTGCTGTTGCGCGCCGCCGCCGAACATGTCCTGCAGCACCTTGCCGAGCGGATTGTCGCCGTAGGGATTGGGCGCCTGCTGCGGCTGACCCTGCGGCTGCTGCGCGCCGCCGAACATGTCCTGCAGCATCTTGCCGAACGGATTGTCCATCGGGCCGGGCTGTGGTGCCGGCGCCTGTGCGCCGCCAGCCTGCCGCATCATCTGCTCGATGATCTCGCCGAGCGGATTGCTGCCGCCGCCGAATCCGCCTGCTGCCTGCATCTGATTTGTGGTCTGCTTGAACAGGCCGCCCATCATCATCGAAGCCACGACCGGCAGCATCTGCTGCAAGATCTGCTGGCTGACGCCGCTCGCCTGCGCTGCCTGGCTGGCAACGGCGCGCGACAGGTCTTTTGAGCCGAACAGATGGCCAAGAATGCCGTTGCCTTCATCGACGCCCTGCGGCGAAAAGGCCCGACCTGCGTCCTCGAAATATTTGGCGTGCTGGCCGCTGGCCATTGCCGTCATGAACGCGCCGAGCCCGTAAGGGTCGGAGGTGCTGCGCTTCAGCCCCTGTGAAAAGGCCGGCAGCAGCGCCTCGACCGCCGATTGCGCTTGCTGCTGAGAAAGCCCGAACTGTTGGGCCAGGGCCTGCATGCCGTTGCCGTTCTGCGCCTGCGCCAGAATGTCGAACAAAGAAGGCATTGGTTTTCTCCTCCGGGAAATCCTCGTAGGAGAGAGCCTATCGCATCGGCCCAAAAATCGGAATCGATTTTCGGAAAGCGCTTTTTTCCTGAGCTGTCGGCCAAGCCGAGTGCAAACGGCTAATACGCATACTCCATGAACACCGGCTCGATCGAGCCGCCCCAGCGCGTATGATAGGCGGAGAGCAATTCCTCGGCGCTGGTGGTGCCGCGCGCGACGACTTCGTCCAGCGTGCTGAGGAACGAGGTTTCGTCGTAGCCGTCGCGGTTCTTGCGGCCGCGGTTCTTCAGCCCCATGCGCGAGATGACGAGCACGTCGCGGGCGATCTCGCGCAGTGTCGTGTTGCGGAACGGCGCCGAAATGCCCTGTTCCGGCACGGCGTTGCGCATCGCCAGCACTTCTTCATAGCTCCAGCTCGAGGTCAGCGACTCGGCCGCGTCGAGCGCCGCCGCGTCATAGAGCAGCCCGACCCAGAAGGCCGGCAGCGCGCAGATGCGCCGCCACGGCCCGCCATCGGCGCCGCGCATTTCAAGGAAACGCTTCAGTCGCACGTCGGGAAACAGCGTCGACAAATGGTTCGCCCAATCACCCATCGTCGGCAGCCCGTCAGAAATCTCGTTGCGGGCCGCACCCGCCATGAACTGGCGGAAGGTGACGTGCGTCATGTCGTGGTAGTGGCCGTCGCGGATGACGAAGTACATCGGCACGTCGAGCGCCCATTCGACATAGTCGGCGAAGCCGAAATCGGGCGAGAAGCAGAAGTCGAGCAGGCCCGAGCGCTGGTTGTCGGTGTCGCGCCAGATGTCGCCGCGCCAGCTCTGAAATCCGTTGGGCCGGCCCTCGGTGAACGGCGAGTTGGCGAACAGCGCCGTCGACAGCGGCTGCAGCTTCAGCGACACCTGCATCTTGCGGCGCATGTCGGCCTCGCTCTCGAAGTCGAGATTCACCTGGATGGTGCAGGTGCGGTACATCATGTCGAGGCCCTTGGTGCCGACCTTGGGCATATAGCGCGTCATGATCTCATAGCGCGATTTCGGCATTTTTGGCGTCTCTGCCAGCGACCATTTCGGGCTGCCGCCGAGGCCGAGGAAACGGATGCCCATCGGCTCGGCGATCTCGCGCACCTGCGCCAGATGCGCATTGCCCTCGCGGCAGGTCTGATGGATCGTCTCCAGCGGCGCGCCGGACAGTTCGAACTGGCCGCCGGGTTCCAGCGAAATCGCGCCCCGGCCGGTCGGCTCGACCAGGCCGATGATGCGGCCAGCATCCATGATCGGATCCCAGCCGAGTTTTTCCTGCATGCCTTCGAGAATGGCGCGGATGCCGTGCTCGCCGCCATAGGGCACCGGCGCATTGCCGTCGACATAGAACGGGAATTTCTCGTGTTCGGTGCCGATGCGCCATTTGTCGCGCGGCTTGTTGCCTTCAGCCAGGTGCTCGACAAGCTCGTCGACGCTTTCAATCGGCCGGAAATCGGTTGTGTCGCGCGCCATGAACAGCCCTCCGACGCATGACCCGAAAATCGGCATCGATTTTCGCTGGGGATCATGCGCCAAACCAAAGTGCTACAACTTCCTATGCGCGTCCGAAAGGACGCGCGGCGCTGTAGGCGGCCGGACGACCGCCGGCGCTAGATGGACGAAATGTCAGTAGGCGATCAAGCGAAAAATCCTGAGCCACTGGTCAACCGGATTGATCACCAATCCCCGATTGTCGCCTGTATCACCGCCAGTGCCGCCACCGCAGCCGTATCGGCGCGCAGGATACGCGGGCCGAGTGGAATCGCGGTTACGAAAGGCAGCGCCCTCAGCATCCTTCGTTCCTCGTCGGAAAACCCGCCCTCGGGCCCGACCAGCAGCCCGAGCTTCTTCTCCCGCACCGCTTGCAGCGCTGGCAGGGGACTGTTGGTCCCGGCATCCTCGTCGCAGAAGATCAACCGCCGCTCCTTGTCCCAGCCGGCCAGCAGGCGTTCGAATTTTTCCGTTTCGCACACCTCAGGCACCGCCAGGATGCCGCATTGTTCGGCGGCCTCGACGACATTGGCGCGCAGCCGTTCGATGCCGGGCTTTGCGACTTGCGTGTGCTGGGTAATGACCGGCTGCAGGACGCCGGCGCCCATCTCGACCGCCTTCTGCACCAGATAGTCGAGCCGACCCTGCTTTAGCGGCGCAAAGCAGTAGACGAAATCGGGCAGCCGCGGCTGCGGCCGCTGCAAGGTCAGCACCTTCAGCCGCACCGCCTTTTTTGATTTGGCGGCGATTGCCGCCGACCATTCGCCGTCGCGGCCGTTGAACAACAGGATTTCGGCGCCTTCGCCGAGCCGCAGCACATGCAAGAGGTAATGGCCCTGCTGCGGACTCGCCTCGAACTCGATGTCAGGTCCGAGGTCGTCCGGCACGAACAGCCGCTGCATCTTGTAATTGGCGCGCATCGCCGAGGAATGGGCGAGCCGGCTCTTGACGTCAAGTCTTGGCCGAGGGATGCCAGACCGGTTCGTAGCCTTGCCTCAGCACAGCAACGGTGGTCGTCGGCGTGAGCAGGCGGATTGGACCGTCGGCAAAACCGCCGAACCTGACCGGATCGACCCCCACACCACCGCCGTAACCTGCGAACGACCAGCGCAGTGCCTTGCCGCCACGCATCGCATAGGCATTGCCGCCGTCCGCAACCATGGCGCCGTCCGGCAACCCGGCAAGCTCTTCCGCGGATACGATCGGTGCCTGTCCACCCGACGCCGGCCGCTCCCTATGCAGCCGCTTGTCGACCTGCGGTGCGCGCGGCTCGGCAATGCCGAAGGCCATGCCGAAGCGCCGGACGAAATCCTTGGCCCGCTCGCGCCGGCAGAAGAAGCAGGGCCGATGCCCGGCCGAGAGCGCGGTCACCTCGTCGAGGAAAAACAATTCGGTCCAGCCCGCCTTGCCACCCGACTGCTTGCCGCCCGAATGGTCGTCGCTTTGCCTGTTGCGGCCCATCGGCTCGCGCCGCACATCGCGGAATTCGCAGACGCAGATAATCCAGGCCTGCAGCGCCCAGCGCTTTTTCAGCAGCGTCTTCGTTTCGGGGTCATGGATGATGCCGCGATTGCCCATAAACAGGCCGCGTTCCGGCACGGCGTGGATGACGCCGAACGGGTCGACCCGATTCTGCAGCGGCATAGGTTTCTGCAGTGGCATGGCTTTCTCCCCGAATACGTATCTTGGCCGGAATGACGGCGGCATGATATCGCTCGTCGCATCGTTTTCATGTCAGCAGGTTTTTCGATGCGGGTGCTGGTGGTCCAGAATTTCGACAGCGAGGGCCTTGGCCAGATCGGCGCAGCGCTTGTCGAGGCAGGCGCCGATATCGACCTGCGCCGGCCCTATTGTGGCGAGATGCTGCCGCAGGACAGCGCTGCGCACGACGCCATGGTCGTGCTCGGCGGCGCCCAGAATGCGCTGGACGACGAAATTTGTCCGTATTTTCCTGAACTGCTCGACCTGACGCGCGATTTCGCCGGCAAGGATCGCGCCGTGCTCGGTATCTGCCTTGGCAGTCAGTTGGTCGCGCGCGCCTTCGGCGGCGAGAACCGGATCGGGGCCGCCTCTGAATTCGGCTGGCACCAGGTCTCGCTCACGCCGGCGGCGACGGCCGATCCGGTCCTCGGCGCGCTGCCCGAACATTTCCCGATCTTCGAATGGCATGACGACACTTTTGTCTTGCCCGAAAGCGTCGTGCGGCTCGCCGGCAACGAGGTCGCTGAGAATCAGGCGTTTCGTATCGGCCGTGCCGTCTATGGCTTTCAGTTCCATTTCGAGGCGGACCGGCCGATGGTCCGCGACTGGAGCGCATCCTTCGCATCGCTCATTGCCGAACGGCACCCGGACTGGAGCGATCGGCTCGACGACGAAATGGCCCGCCACGGAGCGGCTGCCGATGCCGCCGGGCTGGCCATCGCCCGCGCCTGGGTGGCGACGATCTGATCAGTCGGTACCGACGTTGCATATTTGGCACGCCGGCAAAAATCCGCTGTGGACAGCATGTTTCGTCCTTGGCTTGTGGCCGCCCGCCGCCCTAGAAGGCAGCCGCTCTGCATCGTCCGTGCAACGTGATGAACCTTTTGGGTCACTCGCGCGACACATCGCCGATACAGAACATGCCTAAAAGCAGCGAAATCATCGAAACGTTGAGACGCATTTTCCGTTTCAACCCATTCGTAACCCGCCCCGTGCACAGATGCAGGAAGCTCAACAAGAGATGACGTCCGTGAAAGCAGCGCTTCTGTCCTTTGTCATGTTGTCGGCCATCGTCTTGTGCGGCCTCGGCACCTATGCCGGCGACGCAGCCAACAACCACAACGCCGTCGACGGCTACGGCGTTACCGCCGCGCTTCGCTAAGCGCTTAACCCCTCTCGCCTGACACCACCAGGATACGCTTGTCGGCACCCTCGACGACGAGCGCGCTGAGGTTTCCCGTCTGGTAGGCGAGCGTGTCGATATTGACGCGGTTGACCATCACTTCGGCCTCCGGCACCGGCGTGTGGCCATGCACCACGATTTTTGGATGCAGGCCGGAATGGTTGTGGAAGACATCGCGAATCCAGATCAGGTCCTGCGTGCTCTGACTTTCCAGCGCAATGCCTGGCCGGATGCCGGCGTGGCAGAAGAAGAAGTCGCCGAAGGTCAGTGAAAACGGCAGCGACTGCAGGAACTCGACGTGGCTTTTCGGCACGGCCTCGACAAGTGCGGCATGGCCTTGCCGCAGTGCCGCCTCGGACCTGCCAAACCACGCGCCGCCGCCTTCATTGAGCGCCACGCCATAGGATTGCGCGGTCTGGATGCCGCCATAGCGCATGAAAAGCCCGTCCGCATCGGGGGCATCGAGGAAGTCGAGGAAGCCGATGTCGTGGTTGCCGGCGAGCATCAGGTGGCGCGGGTCGCGTTTTCGCACTTCGATCAGGAAATCGAGGACTCCCTTGGAGTCCGGGCCGCGGTCGACATAGTCGCCGAGATGGACGACACGCCAGTCGGCCGGCCGCGCCTGGCCGATCTCGGCCGCAATCCGGCGGTACATGGCGGCGAGCAGGTCGAGCCGGCCATGCACGTCGCCGACCGCGTAGATGCGCATGCCTTCCGGTCCGCGCGCGTCGAGAAAGTGGATGCCCGGGGCAGTCAATGCGTCCATCTCCGTGATCATGCCGTCACGGGAGTCTAACGCCGAAGCTGATCCTTGCCCATGTCGGTCACCAGACGCTTTCCGCACAGTGCCAGCGTTATGTCCATCTCTTTGCGAATGATTTCCAAGGCTTTGGTAACCCCTTCCTTGCCGAGCGCGCCGAGGCCGTAGAGGAAAGGCCGGCCGATATAGGTGCCCCTGGCGCCGAGGCACAGCGCCTTCAGCACGTCCTGGCCAGAGCGGATGCCGCCATCCATATGCACTTCGATCGTGTCGCCGACCGCGTCGGCGATCTCTTCCAGCACCGAGATCGACGACGGCGCGCCGTCGAGCTGGCGTCCGCCATGATTGGAGACGATGATCGCGTCGGCGCCGGTCTTGGCCGCCATCAGCGCGTCTTCCTTGTCCAGGATGCCCTTCAGGATCAGCTTGCCGCCCCAGCGCTCCTTGATCCAGGCGACGTCCTTCCACGACAGATGCGGATCGAATTGCTCCGTCGTCCACGACGACAGCGAGGTGAGGTCGCCGACGCCCTTGGCGTGGCCGACGATGTTGCGGAAGGTCCGGCGCTTGGTGCCGGCCATGCTAAGGCACCAGCCCGGCCTGCTCGCCACCTGCCAGACATGCTTCGGCGTGAAGCGTGGCGGCGCCGACAGCCCGTTGCGGATGTCCTTATGGCGCTGGCCGAGGATCTGCAGGTCGAGCGTCAGCACCAGCGCCGAGCATTTCGCCGCCTTCGCCCTGTCGATGAGACTGAGGACGAAATCCTTGTCGCGCAGCACATAGAGCTGGAACCAGAACGGCTTCTTGGTCACCGAGGCGACGTCCTCGATCGAACAGATGCTCATCGTCGACAGCGTGAACGGCACGCCGAATTCCTCCGCCGCCTGCGCCGCCAGCATCTCGCCGTCGGCATGCTGCATGCCGGTCATGCCGGTCGGCGCCAGCGCCACCGGCATCGCCACCTTCTCGCCGATCATGGTCGATTCCAGCGAGCGGTTGCTCATGTCGACCATCACGCGCTGGCGGAACTTGATCTTTTGGAAGTCCTCTTCGTTGGCCCGGTAGGTGCTTTCGGTCCATCCACCGGAATCGGCATAGTCGAAGAACATCTTCGGCACGCGGCGGCGCGCCAGGTCCTTGAGATCGGCGATGGTGAGGATCATGCTCATGGGCTTCCCGCTGATTGTTCGCTAATTCGTCGTAATTCTTGGCCGGCTCTCAGAGGCTGTTTCGAAAGTCGCTCCGGCGAGTCATATGGGGGTAGTTTCGAGAACCGGAGCGGAGCGGACATTAGAGCGCTGTGCGTCCAATTGGACGCGCAAGGACGCTCTAACACTTTGCATCTGTGCATGATCCTTTTCCGGAAACCGAAATCGGTTTCCGGGGTCATGCACTGGTCCGTGAGCACCGGAAGCGCAGAAAATGCCATCAGATGGCCGCCGGAGTAGAGTTTCCAAACAGTCTCTCACGAGCGTCTTCTCGCCGGCTCGCCGTCGCCGGCTTCTGAGCGCTGCATCAGCCTCAGCCGCGACACGCGTTGCCAGTCGCCGCTGCGCTCGGCCTCGGCCATGGTGCGTTCGACATGGGTGATGTGGTCCATCGCCGCCTGCCGTGCGGCCGCCGGATCGCCGGCCTTGATCGCTGCGTAGATCGTCCGGTGCTGCGAAAGCAGCGCCTCGCGCGCGCCCGGCACGTTGAACACCAGGAGCCGGTTCTGGAACACGCCCTCCGACAGCAGCCGGTAGCACGAGCGCAGCGTGTGCAACAGGATGATGTTGTGCGCGCATTCGCAGATCGCGTGGTGGAACTCGACGTCGATTTCCGCCTCGTCATCGAAGCTGCCGGTCCGGTGCGCCTCGTCCATGCGCGCCATGATGCGGTCGAGCAGCGCCAGATCGTCTGATGTGGCGCGCCGCGCCGCATACTCGGCCGCCACCGCCTCGATCTCGCGGCGGTATTCCAGATAGTCGGTCGCCGCCTTGCGGTGCATCGAGATCAGGTCCGTCACCGGCTTGGTGAACAGCTGGCCGATGACATCGGCGACATGGGTGCCGCCGCCTGGCCGGGTCGTCAAAAGCCCGCGCCCCTCCAGGGTCTTCAGCGCGTCGCGCAGGATCGGCCGCGACACCTCGAACCGGCGCGCCAGCTCGCGCTCGCCCGGCAGCCTGTCGCCGGTGCGCAGAACGCCTTCGAGGATCAGGCTCTCGATCTGCTGCACCACCTCGTCGGCGGTGCGGGAATGCTCGATCCTGGAGAAGATGTCGCTCAACGGGGATGCCTGAGGATTGAACCGGTGTCGCGCAGGATAAAGCCAGTGTCGGCAACTGGTCAAATTATTTATCCAGTTCGTTCCGCTTGGCCGGGTCCGACGTCGTCCCGGCATATCGCTTTCGGCAAATTTGTCGTTTGCGTGCCCCGGCAATTGGCTCTAGAGGGACACGGATTGCACCAGGCCCGGGGGACCAGCCGTGGCAGATGACCCGTCCAATCCAAAATTCCAGCCGCGTGTCGAGGGCAGCGTCATGGGCTTTCCCGCGCATGAGGGACGGCCTGGCGCGCTCGGCGAGGTTCACGCCCGTCCACATCCGCTGGTCGAGCAGCCGCGCGTTCTGGTGCAGCTTTCGTTCATGACCGAAGCCGGATCCGGCGTCGACCAGGCGGTGCTTTCCGAACTGTCGCGGCGCCTCGGCATCGCCGCGCCTGACCCTCATGCCCGCCACCACGCGATGAAGTGGGGCAAGGGCTCGCTGCGCTGGGAACGGCATACGGAATTCTCGACCTATCTGTGGGAAGGACCGCTCTCCGAGAGCGGCCAGCGCCAGGAAGGTTCGCCTTTCGGCAACGGCTTTTCGCCGCCGGGAACGGTGATTTCCGGCATCAGGCTCGAAATCCGCAAATGGACGCAAGCGAGCGAAAGGCTGATCGCCGGCTTCGACCCGACCAGCCTGTGCTATTCGCTGGTCGAGCGCGGCAACGCCGCCATCGTCACCGATTTCCGCCAGGATGGTGACGGCATGACCCGCATGCTGGTGCTCGACCGCGGCCTGACGCCGGCACGCACCGGCGCGCTGGCGCAACGGCTGATCGATATCGAAACCTACCGCACGCTGGCCATGCTTGGCCTGCCGCTGGCGCTGATGCTGTCCAGTCGCGCCCGCCGCATCGAAGACCGGCTGGCGCAGACCACACTGGAAATGAAGGTCGCCGAAACCCGCGACAACCAGACGCTGCTTGCCGACCTGACCGAGCTTGCCGCCGAACTGGAGGCTGATGCAGCCTCCAGCCTCTATCGCTTCGGCGCCAGCCGAGCCTATGACGGCATCGTCCGCGAACGGCTGGAGGCGCTGGAGGAAGAGGCGGTGCCCGGCTACGACACCTGGGGCGGCTTCCTGCAGCGCCGCGTCGCCCCCGCCATGCGCACCTGCCGTTCGGTCGAGGAGCGTCAGGCCAATTTGTCGACCAAGCTCACCCGTGCCACCACGCTGCTGCGCACCTGGGTCGACGTCGAGGTCGAGAAGCAGAATCGCGATCTGCTGGCGTCGATGAACAACCGCGCCCGCCTGCAATTGCGGCTGCAGCAGACGGTGGAAGGGCTCTCGGTCGCCGCCGTCTCCTACTACGTCGTCGGCCTCATCGGCTACGTCGCCAAGGGCGCCTCGATCTTCGGGCGTGCCGTCGCGCCCGAGGTCGTCACCGCCGCGTCAGTGCCGCTCGCCATCCTGCTGGTCTGGTGGGGCGTGCGCCGAGTGCGCCGCCTGCACTCCGAACCCGCCAAGCCGGCAGGCGAGTAAACCTCACCCTCCCCCATGTGGGGAGGGTCGGCTCATGATCGCAGCGAAGCGAAGATCGTGAGACGGGGTGGGGGTGCTCATAAAGCGCTTCCCTCTCGCCGACCCGCGCAAGACCGTGCCGATGTCGGCTTCCGTTTCGCGGCCAAAGCAGGATTTGCAACAAGCGCCTGCTGCTGGTAAAAGATTTTTACCAGTCGATCGAAGGAGACTGTTGATGTCCGGCCTGCTGATGCCGAAGCCAGACGACGCAACGATGCGCCGGCGCGACGAGATCGTCGCCGATATGCGCATCATCGTGCCTGGCGAGGGCGTCGTCGACGCGGCCAATTCGATGCGCGCCTTCGAGAGCGACGGCCTCACCGCCTATCGGCAATTGCCGCTGGTCGTGGTGCTGCCCGAAACGGTGGCGCAGGTCTCGCGCGTGCTGAAATATTGCAACGACCGCAACATCCGAGTCGTGCCGCGCGGTTCCGGCACCTCGCTGTCAGGCGGCGCGCTGCCGCTGGAAGACGCCGTGCTGCTGGTGATGAGCAGGTTCAACCGCATTCTCGAGATCGATTTCCCCAACCGCATCGTCGTCGCCCAGCCGGGCGTCACCAATCTCGGCATCACCACCGCCGTCGAGCAGGAGGGCTTTTATTACGCCCCCGATCCATCCTCCCAGATCGCCTGCTCGATCGGCGGCAATGTCGCGGAGAATTCCGGTGGCGTGCATTGCCTGAAATACGGCCTCACCGCCAACAATGTGCTCGGCATCCAGATGGTGCTGATGAACGGCGAGGTGGTGCGGCTCGGCGGCAAGCATCTCGACGCCGAAGGCTACGACCTGCTCGGGGTGATGACCGGTTCCGAAGGCCTGCTCGGCGTCGTCACCGAGGTCACCGTGCGCATCCTGAAGAAGCCGGAGACGGCGCGCGCGCTGCTGATCGGCTTCCCGGCCAGCGAGCAGGGCGGCCAATGCGTCGCCGACATCATCGGCGCCGGCATCATCCCGGGCGGCATGGAGATGATGGATCGTCCGGCGATCCATGCGGCCGAGGATTTCGTCCATGCCGGCTATCCCCTAGATGTCGAGGCGCTGCTGATCGTCGAGCTCGACGGGCCGGGCGTCGAGGTCGATCATTTGATCGGCCTGGTTGAGGCAATCGCCTATAGGAACGGCTCGACCACATGCCGCATATCGCAATCGGAGCAGGAGCGGCTGAGTTTTTGGGCCGGCCGCAAGGCGGCCTTTCCGGCGGTCGGCCGCATCTCGCCCGACTATTACTGCATGGACGGCACCATCCCGCGCAAGGAACTGCCGCGCGTCCTGCACGGCATGCGCGAACTCTCCGAAAAATACGGGCTCGGCGTCGCCAACGTCTTCCATGCCGGCGACGGCAATCTGCATCCGCTGATCCTCTATGACGCCAACGTGCCGGGCGAGCTCGACAAGGCGGAAAGTTTCGGCGCCGACATCCTGCGGCTTTGCGTCAAGGTCGGCGGCGTGCTGACCGGCGAGCACGGCGTCGGCGTCGAGAAGCGCGACCTGATGCCGGAGATGTTCAACCAGATCGACCTCGACCAGCAGATGCGGGTCAAATGCGCTTTCGACCCCAACCATCTGCTCAACCCGGGCAAGGTGTTTCCGCAGCTGCGCCGTTGCGCCGAGCTCGGACGCATGCACGTGCATCGCGACCAGATGGCGTTTCCGGATATTCCGAGGTTTTGATGGTAGCGTCGCAGAATGGCGGCTCCTCGCCCCCGCAAAGCGGGGGAGAGGTGGCTCGGGCGAAGCCCGAGACGGAGAGGGGGGCGACCGATGCGCCGAGCCGGCGTTCACCTGAAAAGATCGCCCGCGCCCGCGCACTTCGGCGCGGCGATAATCAGGCGGAAGCGACCCTCTGGAACGAACTGAAGGCCAAAAGGCTAGGCGGGTACAAATTCGTGCGGCAGATGCCGATTGGACCGTATTTCGCAGACTTTACCTGTCGAAGCGAACGGCTGGTCGTGGAGCTGGACGGAAGTCAGCATGCCGAGAGTTCCTATGACAGACGACGCGACGAATTCATGCGTGGTGAAGGGTTCTCGGTGATGCGGTCCTGGAACGTCGACGTTCTGAAAAAACCGAGGAGCGTTTGCGAGACCATTCTAGCGGCACTGGAAGGGCGATTGGCCGAAGACGTAATCGCCTCGGACCTGAGGTTCGTTTTTGCGGCCAAGAAGGTTGGAGGTGGCGCTCTATGATCGCCCCCTCTCCGGTTTGCTTCGCAAACCACCTCTCCCCCACTCTGTGGGGGCGAGGAACCCAAGTTTTTCTAACAATGGCGTTCCGGGATCAGGGTTCCTCGCCCCCGCAAGGCGGGGGAGAGGTGGCTCGGGCAAAGCCCGAGACGGAGAGGGGGTCTGCGGCCGATGTGCGCCCAGGACAGCCATGACCACCTTCACCCCCGCCACCGCCGCCGAAACCCTCGCCACCGTCCAATGGGCGGCGGCGGAAGAAACGCCGCTCGAAATCCTCGGCCATGGCTCCAAGCGCGGCATCGGCCGTCCGCTGCAGACCGAGCACACGCTCGACCTGTCGAACCTGTTAGGCGTGACGCTCTACGAGCCGGCCGAACTGGTGCTGTCGGCAAAGGCAGGCACGCCGCTGGCCGAGATCGAAAAATTACTTGCCGAAAACGGCCAGCAGCTAGCCTTCGAACCGCTGGATTATGGCTCGCTGCTCGGCGGCGAGAAGGGAAAAGGCACGATCGGCGGCGTGCTGGCCGCGAACCTTTGCGGCCCGCGCCGGCTGAAGGCCGGGGCGGCGCGCGACCATATTCTTGGCATAGCAGCGGTTTCCGGGCGTGGCGAGGCGTTCAAGTCGGGCGGCCGCGTGGTCAAGAACGTCACCGGCTATGACCTGTCCAAGCTCATGGCCAACAGCTGGGGCACGCTTGCCGTCGTTACAGACGTCACTTTCAAGGTGCTGCCCGTTGCCGAGACCGAAGTCACGCTGGCTGTGCGCGGCCTGCTCGACGATCATGCCGCGGCCGCTATGGCGCTGGCGCTCGGCTCCAGCGCCGAAGTGTCGAGTGCTGCCCATCTTCCCGAACGCGTTGCCGCTCGGGTCGCCGGCGGCAGTCTCGGCAGCACCGCCGCGACATTGCTGCGCGTTGAAGGTTTCGGGCCGTCGGTCGCCTACCGCATTACGGCGCTGAAAGATCTGCTCGGAAATGCGGGGCCGCTCGATGAAATTTCGGGCGAGATCTCGCATTCCCTCTGGCGCGATATCCGCGATTGCGCGCCGTTTGCCGACGGCCTGGAAAAGCCAGTGTGGCGCGTGTCGATGGCGCCGGCGCAAGGCCACCAGATGGTGCTGGCGCTGCGCAGGCAGGCGGCCGTCGATGCCTTTTATGACTGGCAGGGCGGACTGATCTGGCTGTGCACGGAGCATGGCGATCCCGAAGCAGATATTCTGCGCGCACTGTTGAGACAGTATGGCGGCGGCCATGCGACGCTGGTGCGCGCCGCCCCTTCGCATCGCGCCGCTGTGCCGGTGTTCGAGCCGCAGGCGCCGCAACTGGCAGCATTGTCGGCACGGCTCAAAACCGAATTCGATCCGAAGGCGATCCTCAACCCCGGCCGCATGGCTTAGGAGGTACGAGATGCAGACCAATTTCTCAGCTGCCCAGCTTGCCGATCCGCATGTCGCGGAATCGGAAAAGATCCTGCGCAAATGCGTGCATTGCGGCTTCTGCACGGCCACCTGTCCGACCTATGTGACGCTTGGCAACGAGTTGGATTCGCCGCGCGGGCGGATCTACCTGATCAAGGACATGCTGGAGAACGGCCGTCCGGCCGACAAGCAGATCGTCACCCATATCGACCGTTGCCTATCCTGCCTCGCCTGCATGACAACCTGCCCGTCGGGCGTCAACTACATGCATCTGGTCGACCATGCCCGCGCCCATATCGAGGAGACCTATAAGCGCCCGCTGCCCGATCGGCTGACGCGCGCCATGCTGGCCTTTGTCCTGCCTTATCCCTCGCGGTTCCGCACTGCGCTCAAGCTGGCGAGGCTCGCGCAGCCATTCGCCGGACTGTTCGAAAAGGTCCGGGCGCTGAAGCCGCTGGGTGCGATGCTCAAGCTCGCCCCGGCATCGGTTCCGGCGGCCTCGCCAATGGCTTCGCCGGGCATCCATGCCGGGCAGGGCACAAGCAAAAATGGCCGCGTCGCCATCCTCACCGGCTGCGCGCAATCCGTGCTCGATCCCGCCATCAACGACACGACAATCGCGCTGCTGACGCGGCTCGGCGTCGAGGTTGTGGTGCCTGAGCGTGAAGGCTGCTGCGGCGCGCTGGTCCATCATATGGGCCGCGAGGAGGCAGCCCTTGCCTCGGCCAGGCAGAATGTCGACGCCTGGACGCGCGCTATCGACCAGGGTGGGCTGGACGCCATCGTCATCACCGCGTCCGGCTGCGGCACCACGATCAAGGACTACGGTTTCATGCTGCGCCTCGATCCCGCCTATGCCGAAAAGGCGGCGCGGGTGTCGGCGCTGGCCAGGGACATCACCGAATATCTGGTGAGTCTTGATCTGCCCGAGCCGGTGCGCCAGCCCGGCATGATCGTCGCCTATCACTCGGCCTGCTCGATGCAGCATGGCCAAAAAATCACCCGCCAGCCGAAGGAGCTTCTGGCCAAAGCCGGCTTCGTCGTGCGCGAGCCGCGCGAGGGGCATCTGTGCTGCGGCTCGGCCGGAACCTACAACATTTTGCAATCCGAGATTTCAGCTCAGCTGCGCGACCGCAAGGTCAGGAATATCGAGGCAACCGGTGCTGAAATCGTCGCCACCGGCAACATCGGCTGCATCACCCAGATCGCGTCTGGCGCGAAGCTGCCGGTGGTGCATACGATAAAGCTGCTCGACTGGGCTTATGGCGGGCCGCAGCCGGAGGGCGTTCCGGACAGCAGGGCAGTTGTGGCAGCGGAGTGAGGCGCTACCTGCCTATTCCGCCGCCAACTTGTCCACCACGCCATAGGTCGCCTGGTAAAGCGCCCGCTGGCGGCTGAGCGCCACCATCGTGTTGCGCAAAAGAATCGCCACGGTGATCGGGCCGACGCCACCCGGCACGGGCGTGATCCAGGACGCCACATGCCTGACGCTCTCGGCGTCGACGTCGCCGACGATGCGGCTCTCCCCGTCCGGTCCGATCTCGGCATTGATGCCGATGTCGATGACGGCCGCACCGGGCTTGACCATGTCGGCTTTGATCAGCCGCGGCTTGCCGACGGCGACGAACAGCGCATCGGCGCGGCGCGCATGCGCTGCCACCGAGCGCGTCATGTGATGGCACACCGTCACCGTCGCGCCTTCGCTCATCAGCAGGAAAGCGATCGGCTTGCCGACGATCTCGGAGTGGCCGACGATGACGACCTCGAGCCCCTTGAGATCGAGACCGGTTTCCTTGAGCAGTTCGACCGAAGCGGCGGCCGTGCACGGTGCGAGGTCGAGCTGGTTGTAGACGATGTTGCCGATCGAGGCTGGGTGCATGCCCTCGACGTCCTTGAGCGGATGCACCGCCGCCTGAAGCGTCTTGATCGGGATATGCACCGGCACCGGCCGCTGGATGATGATGCCGGTGACGCGCGGATCGGCGTTCAGGCCGTGGATCGCCGCTTCGAGTTCGCCGGCGGTGATGTCGGCGGAAAATCGCCTTTCTTCGAAGCCGATACCGGCCAATGCCGCCTTGGCGCGCTGGTTGCGCACATACACATCGACTGCAGCCGTGTCGCCGACGGTGATCGATATCAGTTTGGGCGCAAAACCTTCGGCGGTGGCGATCGCCGCATCCTCGCGCACCGAGGCGATGATGCGTTGGGCGACCGGACCGCCCCGGAGATAGCGGCTGTCATCGGAGAGGGACATTGAGCTGGGCCTTTGTCTGGAAGCGTTGCAGCCGACATAGCAAACTACCAAGGAGAATGGCAGCGAGAATGCGAACCGCCATGCTGCGGGCGCGACGTACCACCCTGCCAAACCATCCTATGGCGTCCCGGAAACAGAAAGGGCAGCGCGGATTGCCGCGCGGCCCTTTCGTGACTGACCGTATCCCCACACGGCCCGTCCCCCGTATTCCGATAATCCAGAGTCTTCTGGACAGACTCGGCAACAAAATCAACCGCAGATTACATCACCACAACCGTTGTGCCAACATCGACGCGCTCATAGAGGTCGACGACGTCCTCGTTGCGCATGCGAATGCAGCCCGACGACACGGCGCCGCCGATCGTCCATGGCTGGTTGGTGCCGTGGATGCGGTAGAGCGTCGAGCCGAGATAAAGCGCGCGCGCGCCGAGCGGGTTCTCGACGCCGCCGGCGAGATAGGTCGGCAGATAACGGCCTTTGGCGGCCTCACGCGAAATCATCACTGCCGGCGGTCGCCATTCGGGCCAGACCTTCTTCTGCGAGATCTTGTGTTTGCCGGCCCATTCGAAGCCCGGCTTGCCGGTGCCGACGCCAAAGCGCCGCGCCTTGCCGTTGTTCTCGACCAGATAGAGGAAATTCTCCCGCGTATCGATAACGATCGTGCCCGGCTTCTCCGGGCCGTCATAGGCGACTTCCTGCGGCAGGTAGATCGGGTTGATCTGCGGGCGCGCGATAATGCGCTTCTTGGACGGCGCCTGCATCGCCGCCGTATGCAGCTGAGCCGGTTGCGCCTGCCGTTGAGAACGGCGCTGCGGCCTTTGCATCTCTTGCCGGTTCTGGCGGACGATGCCCGGCGCGCGGCCAAGCTGCAGCACCCAGGGCGCTGAAAGGTCGGGGCTCACCATCACCGGCGGCCTGTCGGCATAACGGTCATTGGCGCTGGAGGACGTAGCGGCAGCGGCCAGCACGGCTACGGCGCCGAGCAGCGGGAACAAAAATATCTTCATCGGAACGCATCCTGATCGTCGAACATGCCGGGGCGAGAAAAGCGTCCCCGATGTCGCGAACATTGGGCGCGGAGCAGCAACCGAAACATGAATCGGAATGCGTAAAATGCCGCATTGTCAGTAAAGCTTTCGGTGTGGTTACCGGCCGGTTCAGGAATCTGGTAAAGCCGCGGTAAAGGCAGCGCTGAGGCGCATTAACCAATGGAATTCCGCCATGGATGAGAAGACAGGCCTGCTCGCCGGACCCGATGGTATCGCGCGCTGCTTCTGGCACGGCAATCTGCCGGATTATCTGCACTACCACGATCACGAATGGGGCCGGCCGGTCGCCGACGACCGCAGGCTGTTCGAAAGGATCTGCCTCGAAGGCTTTCAGTCGGGCCTGTCCTGGCTGACCATATTGCGCAAGCGCGAGAATTTTCGCGAGGCGTTCGGCGGTTTCGATATCGACAAGATCGCCGCCTTCACCGAACAGGATGTCGAGCGCCTGCTCGGCAACGCCGGCATCATTCGCCACCGCGGCAAGATCGTCTCGACCATCAACAACGCCAGGCGCGCGCGTGAATTGGCCGACGAGGCCGGCTCGCTGGCGGCCTGGTTCTGGAAGTTCGAACCCGGCCCGGACGAACGGCCCGAAATCGTCGATCTCGCCCATCTGCGCGCCAATCCGACCACGTCGGTCTCGGTGCGGATTTCGAAGGAGCTGAAGAAACGCGGCTGGAGCTTTGTCGGCCCGACCACCGTCTACGCCTTCATGCAGGCGATGGGGCTGGTCAACGACCACCTCGAGGGCTGCGTCTGCCGCGAGCAGGTCGAGGCGGAGCGCAAGGCGTTCAAAAGGCCGAAGTGAGCTCCTTCTCCCCGTTTACAGGGAGAAGGTGCCGGCAGGCGGATGAAGGGCAGCGCGAACGTGTGAAAGCTCGTACTGTCCCTCAGTCTCAAGCGCCGCCGGCGCCCGCCAAAAAGAGGCCGGCCACGATAGCCGCTATCGTGGCAAAAGCCGGATAGATCACGAGCAGGCTGGTCAGCAACGCATCGCGCATGGTCGGCCCTGTACGCTTGTCTGAGGCAACCTCGAACGGTCCCGCCATTTGGGCTGTAGATCCCGGTGCATGATGATCGGCCGGCCGCAACTGGGCGGGTAGATCGCGGGTGCGGCTGTCGGTAATGTCGAATTTCTGCGCCAAGGTCATGGCCCGAACCCCTTGTTTCGGCGCGCTTTATCGGCTGCGATTGTGTCGGCACGATGCCGCGCTTATGGCGGATTTGTTTCAGCTTCCTGCCTTCTCCCACACGGGGAGAAGGCAGGGAGCAAACCCTTGCCGCGCCAAGTCCCATCGGTTAGGACACGCCAACTCGAAACAAGTCAGCTTTTACCTAGCGAAAAGACCCGTGCCATGGCCGACAAATCGGAAAAGATGAAAGCGCGGCTGCCGCGCGGGCTTGTCGACCGCGGCGCCGAAGATATCCGTGCAGTCGAGAAGATGATGGCGACGATCCGCTCGGTCTATGAGCTGTACGGCTTCGAGCCGGTCGACCAGCCGCTGATCGAATACACCGACGCGCTGGGCAAATTCCTGCCCGATCAGGATCGGCCGAACGAGGGCGTGTTCTCCTTCCAGGACGATGACGACCAGTGGCTGTCGCTACGCTACGATTTGACCGCGCCGATGGCCCGTTTTGTCGCTGAAAACTTTGAGCGCCTGCCAAAACCCTATCGCAGCTACCGCTCCGGTTGGGTGTTCCGCAACGAGAAGCCCGGCCCTGGCCGCTTCCGCCAGTTCATGCAGTTCGACGCCGACACGGTTGGAACGCCGGGCGTTGCCGCGGACGCCGAGATGGCGATGATGATGGCCGACGTGATGGAAGCGCTCGGCATCAAGCGCGGCCACTACGTCATTAGGGTCAACAATCGCAAGGTGCTCGACGGCGTGTTGGAGGCGATCGGCCTTGGCGGCGACGAGAATATCGGCCGCCGGCTGACGGTGCTGCGGGCAATCGACAAGCTGGACAAGTTTGGACCGGAAGGCGTCAAGCTTTTGCTGGGCAAAGGTCGCTGGGACGGCGGTAAAGAGGGCGAGGGGGATTTTACAAAGGGGGCTGGGCTAGACGAAGTTCAAGCAGCGTTCGTTGTCGCCGTCGTTCTTCACAACCAGCACGTCGAGGCTGGGCTCAAAAACGATGTAGGAAAATGGAACAGGGCACTTGGGGCCAACCCCACCGCCGAAGCAGGATTTGCTGAACTCAAAGAGATTGAAGCGCTTGTCCTAGCTGCCGGCTATGGTCCGGACCGCATCCGCATCGACCCTTCCGTCGTCCGCGGCCTCGAATATTACACCGGCCCGGTCTACGAAGCCGAACTGCTGGCCGAAATTCCCAACGAAGAGGGAAAAATCGTGCGCTTCGGCTCGGTCGGCGGTGGCGGGCGCTATGACGGGCTGGTCTCGCGCTTTCGTGGCGAGCCGGTGCCGGCGACCGGTTTTTCCATCGGCGTGTCCAGGCTGATGACCGCGCTGAAGAACCTCGGCAAGCTCGATACATCAGACGTGATCGCGCCGGTCGTCGTGCTCACCATGGACAAGGACCCGGAAAGTCTCGGCCGCTACCAGAAAATGGTGGCCTCGCTGCGCGCCGCCGGCATCCGCTCGGAAATGTATCTCGGCGGCGCCGGCATGAAGGCGCAGCTCAAATATGCCGACCGCCGCGGCAGCCCGGTCGCCATCATCCAGGGCGGCGACGAGCGGGCGAAAGGCGAGGTGCAGATCAAGGACCTGATCGAGGGCGCCCGGATGTCGGCGGAGATTGTGGACAACGCCGAATGGCGCGCGGCGCGGCCGGCTCAGGTGACCGTGGCGGAAAGCGAGCTGGTTGGCGAGGTGAGGAAGATACTGGCGGCGCAGGCGGAGGAGCGGGCGCGTGGCAAGTAGAGCGCCGCTCCCTTCTCCCCTTGTGGGAGAAGGTGGCCGAGCGAAGCTCGGTCGGATGAGGGGTGTTCCAGGGAGCGCCGACGCCTCATTTCTTCCAGCACCCCTCATCCGTCTCGGCGCTGCGCGCCAATCCACCTTCTCCCACAAGGGGAGAAGGGAAGGTGGCGTTTCATGACCTCCCGCTACCCCGCCATCGCATCAGACATCACAAAACTCTTCGCCGCGCGAAACACGCGTGCGGTCGAGGTGGCGGTGCTGCAGCCGGCCGACCCGTTCCTCGATATGGCCGGCGAGGATCTGCGCCGGCGTATTTTCCTCACCGAAAGCGAGACCGGACAGACGCTTTGCCTGCGGCCGGAGTTCACCATCCCGGTCTGCCTCGACCACATTGCCAGCCAAGCCGGCACGCCGCGCCGCTATTCCTATCTCGGCGAGGTGTTTCGCCAGCGCCGCGAGGGCGGAAACGAGTTTTTCCAGGCCGGCATCGAGGATCTCGGCGACGGCGACATCGCACAGGCCGATGCCCGATCGCTGGCCGATGCGCATGCGCTGCTTTCGCTGGTGCTGCCGGGCCAGGAACTAACGATCACGCTCGGCGACCAGACTGTTTTCGAGGCGGTGCTCGCCGCGCTCGGCCTGCCGCGCGGCTGGCGCATGCGGCTGGCCCGCGCCTTCGGTTCCGCGGCGATGCTGGAGGCAGCGCTTGCCGACCTCGCCAACCCGCCGCGCAACGGCCAGCTCGCCGGCGCGGTCGCAGCCCTTGTCCTCGACGGCAATCTGGAAGCGCTTTCCTCGCACATCGCCGGCGGCATGGAGCAGGCGGGGCTGTCGGCGTCGGCCGGACGGTCGCCGGCCGACATTGCGCGGCGTCTGATCGAGAAGGCCGAACTGCGCAGCGTGCGGCTGTCGAACGAGGCGTTTTCGGCGCTGAAGGATTTTCTGGCGATCGATGTGACGCTCGACGGCGCGGCAAAAGCGCTCGAAACCTTCGCAGCCGGCGCCGGCCTTTCGCTGGGCGCGGCGCTGGACAATTTTTCCGCGCGCGCCAAGGCGATCGAGGGGCTTGGCCTGCCCTCGGCAAAAATCCGCTACGACGGCGCCTTCGGCCGTCCGCTCGATTACTACACCGGACTGGTCTTCGAGATCGCGGCGGAAAACGGTGAGCGGCCGCTGGCCGGCGGCGGCCGCTATGACCGGCTGCTGACGTTGCTCGGCGCGAAAACGCCGATCCCCGGCGTCGGCTTTTCCGTCTGGCTCGACCGCATCGAAACGTTGCGGGAGAAGGCGCAATGATCACGCTGGCGATTCCATCGAAGGGCCGGCTCAAGCAGCAGGCGCTGGAGGTGCTGGCCAAGGCCGGGCTTGCCGTCAGCCTGCCCGGTGACGAGCGCAAATACCGCGCCCGCATCGAAGGCGTGAAAGCGGTCGAGGTGGCGTTCCTGTCGGCGTCAGAAATCGCAGGCGAAATCGGCCAGGGCTCGGTCGACCTCGGCATCACCGGCGAGGATCTGTTGCGCGAAAGCCTCGCCGACTGGGAGGCGCGCGCGGAGATCGTCGCCCGCCTCGGTTTCGGCAATGCCGATGTCGTGGTGGCGGTGCCCGAGATCTGGCTCGACGTCGATACGATGGCCGACCTCGACGATGTCGCCGCCGATTTCCGCCAGCGCCACGGCAGGCGGCTCAGGATAGCCACAAAATACTGGCGGCTGACGCAGCAGTTCTTTTCGCAAAAGCACGGCATCCAGGTCTATCGCATCGTCGAGAGCCTCGGCGCCACCGAAGGCGCGCCGGCGGCGGGATTGGCCGATGTCGTCGTCGACATCACCACGTCGGGCTCGACGCTGCGCGCCAATCATCTGAAGGTTTTGGCCGACGGCGTCATTCTGCGCTCGCAGGCCTGCCTAGTTGCATCGCGCAAGCCGCGCGCGACGGCCGACGAGGCTGTTCTGCGCGACATCGCGGCGAAGATGGGTGCCTTCCCTCCCCCTTGAGGGGAGGGTGCCTCGCGGAGCGAGGCGGGTGGGGTCGTCTCACGTCGAGCACTGCCGCAACGACCCCACCCGTCCATCCGCCTTCGGCGGCTGTCCACCCTCCCCTCAAGGGGGAGGGATTGCGCTCCAGTACCATCGACGGGATTTCCACCACCCCGGCAGGCTGATAGACTCGGCCGCCTGCGGAGGAGACGGCGATGCCGATCAATCTCGACGAGTTGAAGAATGCCACCAACCTGCGCGGCCGCCGCCCGAGCAATGGGGCCACGTTTGTCGCGCCAGTCGACGGCAGGGCGCATGTGTCGGGCGAGCGCACCGTGCCGCTGCTGCAGCAAACGATCCCAGCGCTGCTTTCGGACACCGTCAGCAAATATGGCACGCTCGATGCCGCCGTCTTCGTCGACCAGGACAAGCGCTTCACCTGGAGCGAACTTTCAGACACGGTGGATGCGCTGGCCGCAGGCTTCCTGGCGCTCGGCCTGGCAAAGGGCGACCGCGTCGGCATCTGGTCGCCGAACCGCTGGGAATGGCTGGTGACGCAATTCGCCACCGCCCGCATCGGCCTGATCCTGGTCAACATCAACCCGGCTTACCGGCTGACCGAACTGGACTACGCGCTTAACAAGGTCGCTTGCCGAGCGCTGGTCACAGCCGTCAAATTCAAGAGCTCCGACTATCTCGGCATGATCGAGACGCTGGCGCCGGAGATCGCGACGGCGACGCCGGGCGAGCTCGATGCGAAAAAATTGCCGGCGCTAAAAATCGTCATCCGCATGGGCGAGGAGCATTCGCCCGGCATGCTCAATTTCACCGACGTGCTGGCGATGGCCGGGCGCGACGAGCATGACAGCCTCGACCGGATCTCCGAGGGGCTGAAGCCCGGCGATGCCATCAACATCCAGTTCACCTCAGGCACAACAGGCGCGCCCAAGGGCGCGACGCTGACCCACAACAACATCGTCAACAACGGCAATTTCGTCACCTCGGCGATCAGGCTGACCGTCGAGGACCGGCTGTGCATCCCGGTGCCGCTCTATCACTGCTTCGGCATGTCGATGGGCACGATCGGCTGCGTCACCAAGGGCGCGACGATGGTTTTCCCGGGCGAGGGGTTCGATGCCGGCGCCACCCTGAAGGCGGTGGCGGGCGAGCGCTGCACCGGCCTCTACGGCGTGCCGACCATGTTTGTCGGCATGCTCGACCATCCGGATTTTGACACCTTCGATCTCACCAGCCTGCGCACCGGCATCATGGCCGGCTCGCCGTGCCCGATCGAGGTGATGAAGAAGGTGGTGTCGCTGATGCATATGGCGCAGGTGACAATCGCCTATGGCATGACCGAGACCAGCCCGGTGTCGTTCCAGAGCAGTGTCGATGACCCGCTGGAAAAGCGCGTCTCGACCGTCGGCCGCGTCCACCCGCATGTCGAGGTCAAGGCGATCGATGCCGATGGCGCGACCGTTGCGGTCGGCGCGCCGGGCGAGCTTTGCACGCGCGGCTATTCGGTGATGAAGGGCTATTGGGACGACGAGGAAAAAACCCGCGAGGCGATCGATCCCGACGGCTGGATGCACACCGGCGACCTCGCCACCATCGACGCCGAGGGTTATTGCAACATCGTCGGCCGGGTCAAGGATATGGTCATCCGCGGCGGCGAGAACGTCTATCCGCGCGAGGTCGAGGAATTTCTCTACCGCCACCCCAAGGTCAGGGAAGTGCAGGTGTTCGGCATCCCCGATCCGAAATTTGGCGAGGAGCTTTGTGCCTGGATCGTGCTCAAGCCGGGCGAGACCGCCACCGAGCAGGAGATCAAGGCCTTCTGCGCCGGCCAGATCGCTCATTACAAGATCCCGCGCCACATCCGCTTCCGCAGCGAATTGCCGATGACGGTGACCGGCAAGCCGCAGAAGTTTCTCATGCGCCAGGCGATGGTTGACGAACTGGGACTGGTGACGCCGAAGACCGCCTGAGCGGGCAACGGGCTCCTATTCGTACTTACGCATTTCAAGAACAGGGGCGTTGTCTCAATGTCGGGCGACAATGACCCGGTCGAACGCGGCGTCCCCGCTGAGATCTGCGACGACGGACCCCCGAGCCAGCACGAGTGACAGGCAGCGATAATGTCGTACTGCTACCCGGGAAGTGTAGGTGTGTACTCACGCCTCGTCTTTCGCGCGCCGCGCCACTCTTCGAATCGCTGCAGAATGACGAAGAAGGAAGGCACGAAGAGAATGGCGAGGCAGGTCGAGGCGATCATGCCGGAAAAGACCGTGATGCCGATCGACTTGCGCGCGCTGGCCCCGGCGCCTGTCGCCACCACCAGCGGTGCGACACCAAGGATAAACGCGAAGGAGGTCATCAGGATGGGGCGGAAGCGCGCTCTTGCTGCCTCGATCGCCGCTTCTACGATCGGTCTGCCGGCGGCGCGCAATTCGCGCGCGACCTCGACGATCAGGATGGCATTCTTGGCCGATAGCGCAATCAGCAGGATCAGGCCGATCTGCACGTAGAGATTATTGTCGATGCCAAGGCCGTTGAGAACCAGGACCGGACCCACCAGCGACAGCGGCGCGGCCAGCAAGATCGAGATCGGGGCAAGCCAGCTCTCATATTGGCCCGCCAGCACCAGATAGACCAAGAGCAGCGCCAGCCCGAACACCAGATAGATCTGGCTGCCGACGAGCTTTTCCTGGAAGGACAGCGCCGTCCAGTCGAAGCCGGTGCCGGGCGGCAATGTGTCGGCCGCGATCTCCTCCATCAGCTTGATCGCGTCGCCCGACGAGAAACCTTGCGCCTGCACACCGATGATCGATGCCGAGGGATAAAGGTTGTAGAGACTGATCAGCGACGGGCCGACGCTTGGTGTGACCGTCAGCAGCGTTCCGAGCGGAATCATGTCGCCGTTCTGGTTGCGCACGCTCAGGCGGGCGATATTCTCGGGTGTCAGGCGGAATTGCGCATCGCCCTGCACATAGATCTGGAACACCCGCCCGAACTTGTTGAATTGACTGACATAAGTCGAGCCTAGATAACCGGCGAGCGTCTGGAAGGCCTGGTCCGTGGTCAGCCCCAGGGTTTGCACCTTCTCGCGGTCGATCTCGACCGTGTATTGCGGGACGTTGGCCCGGAACGGCGCCGATACGCGCTGGATACCTGACTGCGTCTGAGCAGCTCTGGTCACCGCCGCTACTGCGCCTTGCAGCTTGGCAAGGTCGAAGCTGCCGTCACGCAACTCGACCTGCATGGTGAAGCCGGCAGCGTTGCCGATGCCCTGGATCGGCGGTGGCGGCAGCACCAGTACAGTTCCGTCACCCATGTCGGACAGATTCTTGTTGAGCGTTGCGTAGAGCGAGGCAAGATCCTCGCCCTTGCCGCGCAAGCTCCAGTCCTTGAGGATGATGTAGGCAACGCCGGCGTTTGCCAGCGTCGAGTTATTGTCGAGTGCCGAGATGCCCGCGATGGTCACGACCTGATCGACGCCCGGCGTGGCCTTGGCGAGCTTCGAAACCTGTTGCAGCGTCTCCTGTGTACGGCCAAGTGCGGCGCCGTCGGGCAGTTGAACCGAAGCGAGCAGGTAGCCCTGGTCCTCGATCGGAATGAAGCCGGTAGCCACGCGCGATATGCCGTAGCCCGCCGCACCGATGATCAGCAGCGCAATGATGACCATCACCGCACTGTGACGCACCATGGAGCCGATCAGGCCGGCATAACGGTTCTCGATGCGCTGGTAGATCGTGTTGAAGCCGCGGAAGAAGACATTGCGCTGGTCTGGCGGCACCGGGCGCCTCAGCCAGGTCGCACACTGCGTTGGCTTGAGCGTTGCCGCGTTGATGGCGCTGATTATGGCAGTTGCCGCAATCACAAGTGCGAATTGCGCGTACATTTGCCCCGTGAGCCCGGGCAGGAACGCAGCCGGGAGGAACACCGCCATCAGCACCAAGGTGATGCCGACGATCGGTCCGAACAGCGCGTTCATGGCGGCAATCGCCGCGTCGTGGCCCGACATGCCGCGCTCCATGTTGTGAGCGGCTCCCTCGACCACGACGATGGCGTCGTCGACGACGATGCCGATGGCAAGCACGATGGCGAACAGGGTCGACAGGTTGACCGAAAAGCCGAGCGCGGCCATCGCCGCAAATGCCCCGATGATCGTCACCGGAACGGTCGTTGCCGGCACCAGCATCGCCCGCCAGTCCTGCAGGAAAAGCAGGATGACGATGAGCACCAGGACGGCGGCTTCGATCAGCGTCTTGTAGACCTCGTGGATCGCCTGGCTGACGAAAATCGTGGTGTTGAAGGGGATCGAGTATGCCAGGTCTTGCGGAAACTCGCCTGACAGTTCCTTCATCCTGGCCTCGACCTTGCCGGCCACATCGAGCGCATTGGCGCCCGGCGACAGGAAAACGGCCATGCCCGCAGCCGGCTGGCCGTCGAGATTGAAGAACTGCCCATAGGTCTGGGCGCCGAGCTCGACCCGGCCGACGTCGCGCACGCGCGTCATATCGCCATTGGCGCCGGTCTTGACGATCACGGCGCCGAACTGATCGGGATCGTCAAGGCGGCTGGACACCTCGACCGTGTATTGGAAGGACTGGCCGTAAGGCGCCGGCGGCGCGCCCATCTGGCCCGCGGTGACCTGCTCGCTCTGCTGCCCCAGCGCCTGGACGACGTCCTGCGTGGTAAGGCCGCGCGCCTGCATCTTCTCGGGATCGAGCCAGACGCGGATGGAATACTGGCCGGCGCCGAACACATTGACATTGCCGACCCCCGGTATCCGGGAGAGCTCATCCTTCAGCTGGATGGTCGCGTAATTGGCGAGATAAAGGCTGTCATACTGCCCTTCCGGCGAAGTCAGCGTGACGATTTCGAGGATCGAGGTCGACTTCTTCTGAACGGTGACGCCTTGCACTTGAACCGCTTGCGGTAGCCCCGCGAGCGCAGAGGACACACGGTTCTGCACACGCACTTGCGCCTGGTCGAGATCGGTGCCGATCGCGAACGTGACGGTCAGGTTATAGGTGCCATCCGATGCAGCATAGGACTGCATGTAGATCATGCCCTCGACGCCGTTAACCTGCTGCTCGATCGGCAACGCCACCGTGTCGATCACCGCACGCGCGCTCGCTCCCGGATAGCGCGTCGTCACCGAAACGGTAGGCGGCACCACGTCGGGATACTGCGCCACCGGCAGGGCAAACAGCGAGATGATGCCGATGACGACCATGAGGATGGCGATTGCGTTGGCCAGGACAGGCCGCTCGATGAAGAATTTGGAGATCATTGCGCTGCGCCGTCCGTGGCGACTGCTTCCAGTTTCTTCTCTTGCGGTTCGATCTTCTGGCCAGGCACTGCCGTCAACAGGCCGGAGACCAGGACGCGGTCTTCCGCCGCGATACCCTTGGTGATCACACGCAACGCTCCGACCAGTTGGCCGATCTCAACCGGACGCTGTTCGACCACGTCGTCCTTTCCGGCGACGAGCACGTAGCGACCCTTCTGGTCGCTACCGATCGCCCGGTCGGGAACGAGCAGCATGTCCGGCTCTACGCCCAACGGCACGCGCACACGCACGAAATAGCCAGGCAGCAGTTCTCGGCCTTCATTGGGGAGCACTGCGCGGACCGCTAGCGTGCCGGTGGCAGCGGTAACCTCTGGCGCGGCGTAGTCCAGCGTTCCCGCGTGGGGATAACCCGTCTCGCTCTGCAAGCCAACCTCAACCGGTATTTTCTTGAGATCCTGCGCGGTCATTCCACGCTTGGCCATGGCGGCGCGAATGCGCAGCACATCCTGCTCCGAGATGTTGAAATTGACGTAGATGGGGGCGGTCTGAACGATGGTCGCCAGCGTGGTGACGCTGCCGGCGCCGACGAGCTGCCCCGTCGACACCTGGCGTGAGGTGACGATGCCCGCGAACGGCGCTTTGACCTCCGTATAGCTCAGATTGAGTTGAGCCTGTTTGACGTCGACCGCGCTCTGCTTCTGCTTGGCGATGTCGACGTCTGCTGCCGCGGCGGCCTGGTCGGCGGTCGATTGCGAGATGATTTTCTGGGACAACAGCTCCTGCTGCCGCTTTAGGTCAGCACCGGACTGCTTGGCGGCGGCATCAGATGAACCCTGCCCGGCCTCGGCTTGCTCGAGCGCCAGCTGGTAGGAATCGGGCTCGATCAGGAACAGCTGGGCGCCGGCCTTGACCTCGTCGCCGTCCTTGTAATCGATTTCCTGGATGAAGCCTGAGACGCGCGCAACCAGGGGCGTCGTGTTCACCGCCGCGGCACTGCCGGTAGCCTCGAGATAGGGGGTCACGCTCTGCTTCAATGGAAGCGCCACGTCGACCTTGGGCGGAGGGGGCGGTACGTACGTGTTTTCCTCGCTACAAGCGGACAATAGTAATGTAACGGCGAACAAGCCTGCCGCCTGCGCGATTCTACCCGATAGGAAAAGCATTTCCCCCCTCTATATACTTCCCGATGTATATCGCATTATATAAAAGTGATCTAATATACATGTTTGAGGGGAGTTTGTCATGCGGATTGCGTTGAGCGTGCTTTTCTTGGCAACTCAGATGGCAACCACCGTGGCGCTGGCGCAGACGGCGGCCGAGCATGAGGCCTGCCAGGCAGATTACCAGAAGTTCTGCAAGGGCGTGTTGCCGGGCGGCGGCCACGTCATCAAATGCCTGGCCGATCACATGAGCGATCTGAAGCCCGAATGCCAAAAGGTCGTCAAGGCGAACACGCCTGGATAGCACCACTGTGCCTTTCCGAGCCGCAGGTGAACATGACGTGTCGGACTGGAGCGCCGGTGGGCGAGGTCTGCGGGCGCCGGATCGTGGCCCTGACGCTTCCGGGGTGGAGAAAAGCGGTTGGCCACCTATTTCGGAAGAGGGCGGATGGGCCGAAAGCCTGGCCTTAAAGCGAAAGGAACCCGCAAAATGGCAAAGAATACGATTTGCCTCTGGTACGATAAGGATGCAGAGGCCGCCGCCCGCTTCTACTCCGAGATCTTTCCTGACAGCGTGGTGGGTGCCGTGCACCGTGCACCCAGTGACTACCCGGCCGGCAAAGAAGGCGACGTGTTGACGGTCGAATTCACAGTTGCGGGCCTTCCTTGTATCGGCCTCAACGGGGGCCCTGAGTTCAAGCACAACGAAGCGTTCTCGTTCCAGATCGCCACCGACGATCAGGAGGAGACCGACCGCTACTGGAATGCCATCGTCGGCAACGGCGGCCAGGAGAGCGTGTGCGGCTGGTGCAAAGACAGATGGGGGATTTCCTGGCAAATCATTCCGCGCGTGCTGACTGACGCGATGGCGGCTGGCGGCGACGAGGCAAAGCGCGCGTTTGATGCCATGATGACCATGGTGAAAATCGACGTCGCCGCGATCGAGGCGGCGCGACGCGGTTAACCCTCCATCGCGTGTTGCGGCCAAATTGCTGCCAGAGCGTGTCAACTCGCTACACAAATGCGGCCGTCCAGGCGAGTTGTCGTCTCGTTTGGCTACGGTAGCAAAGTGTATTCCGGTGCCCAGAAGCGGAAGCCGACCACCGCGGTTCGAGTTCCCGCTTCAGCTTCCAGAACTCTCGGCGTTGTCACACAGAGGTTGTTCGACGCTGCGCCATGCAGCTTCCGACGACCGCCCCAAGCCGGCTGTTATCTCGCGCGAGACCTCAACTGGCTCCATAGATCATAGCCCGCAAGGAGGACGCCGATGCTGACCGCAACGCCTAGATCGGGATGCGGGACGAACCGGATTACGACGCCGAAAAACGCCAGAAAGGCAGCAAACGCCAATATGGCCAGCAAGCGGCTCAAATTCATCTGTTGTCCTCCATTCGCCGCGGCATCCCCGTCCTCAGCCCCCGTAGATCAGGTTGGGCAGCCCGTATACGATCTGCGGGAAGATGTAGATGATGACCATGCACAGGATGACGATCAGCATGTAAGGCATCATTCCGCGGAAAATATCCGAAAGCTGAACATGCGGCGGCGAAATGCCCTTGAGGTAGTAGGCCGACATCGCCATGGGCGGCGACAGAAAGGCCGTCTGAAGGTTGACCGCGACGAGCACGCCGAAAAACAGCGGATCGATCTCGAAATGCGCCAACAGCGGCAGGAAGATCGGAACGAAGATCACGATAATCTCCGTCCATTCCAGCGGCCAGCCCAGGATGAAGATGATGATCTGGGCGACGATCAGAAACATCAGCGGCGACATGTCGAGGCCGGTGACGAAATCGCTGATCAGTTGCTGGCCTCCCAGATAGGCAAAGACCGAGGCGAAGGTCGCGGAGCCGACGAACAGCCAGCACACCATGGCGGTCGTGCGCGCCGTCAAATAGACCGACTCCTTCAGGCGTTGCCAAGTCAGTGCCCGATAGGCGGCGGCCAGCACGACGCCGCCGAGCGCGCCGATGGCGGCAGCCTCCGAGGGCGTGGCGAGGCCGAACAGGATAGCGCCGAGCACCGCGAGGATCAGGGCCGCCAGAGGGACGAAGGAGGTCAGCAGCATCCAGCTGATTTGCAGGACCGAATAGTGCCCCACCTCGTCTCGAGTCGGCTTCGGCGCCACCTGCGGCTGCAGCACCGCCATCGCCACCACATAGATCAGATAGAGGCCGGCAAGCAGCAGTCCTGGAAGCAGGGCTGCCGCATACATGCGGACCACCGACACCCCCGCCGTCGCGCCATAGACGATGAGCAGAATCGACGGCGGAATGAGGATGCCGAGGGTTCCGCCGGCGCAGATCACTCCCGAGGCATAGCTGACGTCGTAACGCGCCTTCAGCATGGCGGGAAACGCCAGCAGGCCCATCAGTGTCACGACCGCGCCGACAATGCCTGTGGCGGTAGCGAAAAGGGTGCAGGTGATGAGGGCGGCGACCGCCATGGAGCCAGGAATGTGCCGGGTGGCGATATAGAGGGTGCCGAAAAGGCGCTCGATGATGTTGGCCCGCTCGACGATGTAGCCCATGAACAGGAACAGCGGGATGGCGGTCAGCACGTCGTTCGAGATCACGGAATAGGTCTGATTCACGAACAGATCGAAAATGCGGTTGTTGAAGAAGCCGCCGATCCAATGCTCCGCAAGCGTCCAGCCGTCAGCGCCATCCTCAACCGCGCGTTCGTAGGCGCGCCACATCCGTCCCGGATTTAAATAGGCGTAGTAGCCAAAGGCGACCCCGAGCGCCATCAAAGTGAACGCAACCGGGAAGCCGAGGAAGATCGCCAGAAGCAGAATGAGCAGCATCGCGACGGCGACCTGAGGATCGCTCATCTGTCTTCTCCGTCGCGGTCGGGTTGATTGTCGGGGTGGAGGAATGGGAGGTCGACTGCTTCCGAACCGTGATGCAGAACATCGAGCGTCTTGGCTTCCATCAGCACCTTCTCGGTCTCTTCCACGTCTTCAGCCGCGCGCGGCCATGTTCCGGTTTGCAGACAGACGACGCAGCGGAACACTTGAGCAATCCCCTGCACGAACAGCAGGATGCCTGCCGCCACGATGACGGCCTTGAACTGGAAGATCGGAATCCCGGCCGGACTGTTCGAGCTTACCTCGAGATAGCGGAAGCTGCGCGCGGCATACTTCCAGCCGGCCAGAATCAGCGCCGTGACGCCTGGGAAGAAGAAGATGATGTAGAGGACAAGTTCGACCGCCGCCTGCACGCGCGGCCTCCACAGACGGTAGATGAAATCGCCGCGCACATGGCCGTCCCGCGACAAGGTGTAGGCGCCGGCCATCATGAACATGGTGCCGTAGAGCATGTAGCTGAGGTCGAATGCCCACGCGGTTGGCGCGCTGAACAGGTATCGCACGACAACTTCATAGCTCACGCCGAGCGTCATGACGACGACGCTCCAGGCGAACACCTTCCCAAACCATGCCGAAAGTTCATCGGCGAATGCAATGTAACGGAGCATGTGCAGGATTCCCGTCAGGTGCAACCCGGCGGCCCGCAAGACCGCCGGATTTGCCAAAGCGGAGGCGCGATTTAGAGCTTCAGCTTGCCGGGGAAATGATGTTCGTATGCCAGTGTCAGGTCGGCTGAATTCATCAGCTCGTAGTAGACGACGCGTTCGACCCATTGACGCTGGCTGTCGAGCACCCGCTTCATGAACGCATCCGCCTCCAGCGTCGGGATGATCTTGTCCCAGGCCTCGAGTTGTGCGTCGAGAATCTCCTTCGAGGTGCGGTGCACGGTGACACCGTGCTCGGTCTGCAGCTTCTGCAGGTCGGCCGAATAGTTGTCGAGGGCGAGCGCGGTGTTCGCGGTGCTGGCCGCCTCGACGCCATATTCGAGAATGGCCTTCAAATCGTCGTCGAGGTCGTCGAACACGTCCTTGTTGAACAGGAATTCGAACGACTCGCTCGCCTGATGGTAGGACGACAGGATGTAGTGCTTGGCGACGTCCTGCGATCCGAAACGAAGGTCGGACGACGGATTGTTGAATTCGAAGGCGTCGATGACCCCGCGTTCCATGGCCGGCACGATTTCACCGCCGGGCAGTTGCGCCACGCTGAGCCCAAGGTTCTGCATGAGATCGGCGGCAAGACCCACCGTCCGGTACTTGAATCCCTGCAGTTCAGCCGTTGCCGTGATAGGATTCTTGAACCAGCCGAACGGCTGCGCCGGCATCGGGAAGCCATAGAAGCCGACGACGTTGAGGCCCATGATCTCCTGCGTCAGCTCGCGGTAGAGATCCTTGCCGCCGCCCTGGTGGAACCAGGCGAGCATGGTGGTGGCGCTGCCGCCAAACACAGGTCCAGTGCCGAAAAGCGACGCGGCCTTGTGCTTGCCGTACCAGTAGACGGGGACCGTATGTGCGGCGTCGATGACGCCGTCATTGACGCCATCCAGTACCTGGAACGCGCCGACGACCGCACCAGCGGGCAGGAGCTCGAACTTCAGCCGGCCACCTGACATCTTTTCGACACGCTCTATGTATTGCCGCGCGAAATCCATCCAGATGTCCGAGGCAGGCCAGGAGGTCTGCATCTTGATGGTGACCGGCGCCTGCGCCAGTACGGCCGGGGCCGAGAGAGTCGTCGCTGCAGCCGCACCGGCGGTGATGGCGGTGGACTTTTCCAGGAACCCGCGGCGCGAGATCTTCTTGTCGGACATTTACTCCTCCCATTTGTTGTAAACGCTTCTGCCACAACCAGAATATGCGAACTCGCCCCTTGCGCAACCAGTTTCGCTGCCGGTGACATCGGGCATCGGGCGCTCGGTCTGGCACAGGCGCCAATATGTTTCCGCATTCGACGATTTTTTGTAGTCGGGGCTTATCCTTATTCTGGCCTCCATAACGAATGTAGGACTGCTGCGCGGCATGCCAAGGCGCGGTCGGACCCGCTGGCCGACATCCCCACCCTCACGCCGCCAGCACCGCCTCGTCCAGCCCGCGGATGATCTTGGCCAGTTCGACGCATTCGTCATGCCGGACCTTGTTGCGCCGCCAGGCGAGGCAGATCGTGCGCTGCGGCATCGGCTCCTGGAACGGCACGATCTTCAAATCGCGCATGGCGCTGGCCGGACCTGCCGCCATTTCCGGGATAAGCGTGACGCCGAGCCCATGCGCCACCATCTGCAGCAGCGTCGTCAGGCTGGTCGCGCCATAGCTCGCCATTGCCACCGGCCGCACGCTGCCGCAGACGGCAAGCGCCTGTTCGCGTAGGCAATGGCCTTCCTCCAGCAGCATCAGCCTTTCCAATGCCGGGCTTTCCGGCGGCACCGGCGGCGAGGCGAAGGCGGGATCGCCGGCCGGCACGGCAAGGAAGAACCGGTCGCAGAAAAGCGGCTCGGTGATCAGCCCGGGCTGATCGAGGGGAAGGGCAGCGATGAAGGCGTCGAGCTTTCCCAGGGCGGTGTCCTCGACCAGCGAGGCGGTCACCGCTTCACGCAATTCGAGCTGCAAGGCCGGGAAATGCCGTTTCAGCTCCGGCAGCACATGCGGCAGCAGATAGGGCGCCACCGTCGGGATGATGCCGAGCCGGAAGCGTCCCTCCATAGCGGGGCGGCCGCGCCGGGCCGTGGTCTCGATTTCGCGGATGTCGGCAAGAATGCGCTCGATACGCGGCAGCATGGCCATTGCCTCGTCGGTCATCCGCACCGATTTGCCGCCGCGCTCGAACAGCCGGCAGCTGAGCCGCAACTCCATCTCGGCGATCTGCGAGGACAGTGCCGGCTGGCTGACGCCAGCCAGCTTCGCGGCGCGGCCGAAATGCAGCGTCTGTGCCAGAGCCTCGAAATATTGCATCTGCCGGACGGTTAGACCTATCATAAGCAAAACCTATCGCAATAAACAGGAAAGGCAATTTGTTTTTATCGGCAAGGCGGCCTAGTCTGGAACCATTCCAGAATGGCGTGGCTCAGGGCCCGTTGGGAAAATCAACAAATCCCGGAAATCAGCAAATCCCGGAAATCAACAAGTCGGAGAGAACGATGGACGCAAAGACCGATGACACCAGCGCGGGAAAATGCCCGGTCGTGCACACAACCATTGCCCGGGCCAACCGTGACTGGTGGCCGAACCAGCTGAATGTGCAGGTACTCCACCAGCAATCCGCACTATCCGATCCAATGGGCGAGGCATTCGATTACGCCAAGGAGTTCAAAAGGCTCGACCTGAACGCCGTGATCAAGGACCTGCATGCGCTGATGACGGACTCGCAGGAGTGGTGGCCGGCCGACTTTGGTCATTATGGGCCGCTGTTCATCCGCATGGCCTGGCACAGCGCCGGCACCTACCGCATCGGCGACGGCCGCGGCGGCGCCGGAGCCGGCCAGCAGCGCTTCGCGCCGCTCAACAGCTGGCCGGACAACGTCAACCTCGACAAGGCTCGCCGGCTGCTGTGGCCGATCAAGCAGAAATACGGCCGCAAGATCTCCTGGGCCGACCTGATGATTCTCACCGGCAACGTCGCCCTGGAATCGATGGGCTTCAAGACCTTCGGTTTCGCCGGCGGTCGCGCCGATGTCTGGGAGCCCGAACAGGACATCTACTGGGGCCCCGAAGGCAAATGGCTGGCCGACGAGCGCTACGGTGGCGAACGCGATCTCCAGAACCCTCTCGCCGCAGTGCAGATGGGCTTGATCTACGTCAATCCGGAAGGGCCGAACGGCAACCCGGATCCGCTCGCCGCGGCGCGCGACATCCGCGAGACCTTCGTACGCATGGCCATGAACGACGAGGAGACCGTCGCGCTCATCGCCGGCGGCCACACCTTCGGCAAGACCCACGGCGCCGGCGATGCGACGCTGGTGGGCGCGGAGCCGGAAGCCGCCGGCATCGAAGAGCAGGGCCTCGGCTGGGCGAGCACTTTTGGCACCGGCAAAGGCGGTGACGCGATCGGCAGCGGCCTGGAAGTGACGTGGACGACGACGCCGACGAAATGGGGCAACAACTTCTTCGACAATTTGTTCGGCTTCGAATGGGAGCTGACCAAGAGCCCGGCCGGCGCGCACCAGTGGACGCCGAAGGGCGGCGCCGGCGCCGGCACCGTGCCGGATGCCCACAACCCGGCAAAGCGTCACGCGCCGTCGATGCTGACCACCGATCTCGCTCTGCGGTTCGATCCTGCCTACGAAAAGATCTCGCGACGCTTCCATCAGAATCCGGACCAGTTCGCCGATGCCTTCGCCCGCGCGTGGTACAAACTGACCCACCGCGACATGGGCCCGCTCGTGCGCTATCTCGGCCCGCTCGTTCCCAAGGAAGAGCTGCCGTGGCAGGATCCTATCCCGGCGGTCGACCATGTGCTGGTCGATAAGCTGGACGTGGCCGCCCTGAAGGCGAAGATCCTCGCCTCCGGCCTTTCGGTGCCGCAGCTGGTCTCGACGGCCTGGGCGTCGGCCTCGACCTTCCGTGGCTCCGACAAGCGCGGTGGCGCCAACGGCGCGCGCATTCGCCTCGCGCCGCAGAAGGACTGGGACGTCAACCAGCCGGCTCAGCTGGCGAAGGTGCTGGAGAAGCTCGAAGCGATCCGCAAGGAGTTCAATGCTTCGCAGTCGGGCGACAAGAAAGTCTCGCTTGCCGACCTGATCGTCATTGGCGGCGGCGCCGCAATCGAAAAGGCCGCGAAGGACGCCGGCAACGACGTGAAGGTTCCGTTCACGCCGGGACGCATGGATGCCTCGCAGGAGCAGACCGACGTCGACTCCTTCGCCCCGCTCGAACCGACCGCCGACGGTTTCCGCAACTATCTCAGCGGCCCGCAGCGTTTGTCGCCAGAGGAGGCGCTGGTCGACCGGGCGCAATTGCTGACACTGACGGCGCCGGAGATGACAGTCCTGGTCGGTGGCCTGCGCGTGCTCGGCGCAAATGCCGAACAGTCAACGCACGGCGTCTTCACCAAGCGGCCCGAGACGCTGACCAACGACTTCTTCGTCAACCTGCTCGACATGGGCACGGTGTGGAAGGCGACATCGGAGGGCAAGGAATTGTTCGAAGGACGCGACCGGACGACAGGCGAGCTCAAGTGGAGCGGCACCCGCGTCGACCTCATCTTCGGTTCGCATTCCCAGCTGCGCGCGCTGGCGGAAGTCTATGCGACCGCGGACGCGCAGGAGAAATTTGCCAACGACTTCGTGGCAGCGTGGAACAAGGTAATGAACGCCGATCGCTTCGAACTCGCCTGATCCAGGAGGATGATCCCGAAAAGTGGAATCCGGTTTTCGGAAAAGATCATGCTCAATAAAAAGACAGAGTCCCATCCCGGTTCCATCGGGATGGGACTCTAGCGCCAAGGCGCTCTGGCAACAAAAGGCGCGGGCTTGGCCCCGTGCCTTTTTGTATTGGGGTTTCCTTCGGCCGTCAGTCCTTCTCGAAAATGCGTGTCTTGGCAACCATGCGGCCCCCCCTCTCCCCGTTGTTCACGGGGAGAGGGTAAGGGTGAGGGGCAGCGCAAATCTGAAGCGATTGCCCTCTGCCTCCAAGACTCTCCCCGCTTGTCTGCGCCAGTCGCGCGCTTTAGAGCAGGACCCCGGAATTGATTTGCTGAGTAACGGAATAACAAGATGCGACTGGGCGGACGGCTGGCGGCGGCCATCGAAGTGCTGGAGGATATCGGCCGGCGGCACCGGCCGGTCGCCGATGCGCTGAAGGATTGGGGCCTGTCGCACCGCTTCGCCGGCGGCGGCGATCGCGCCGCGATCGGCAACATCGTCTACGACGCGCTGCGGCGAAAGCGCTCGGCCGGCTGGCTGTTGGGCGAAGATACGCCGCGCGCCATCGGTTTTGGCGCGCTGCTGCTTGAATGGAACCAGACGGCGCAGTCGTTGAACGAAGCGGTCGACGGTGACAGGTTTGCGCCGCCGCTGTTGAACGACGATGAACTGAAAGCCATCGCTGACCGCCGGCTCGACGATGCGCCGCCAGCGGTGCGCGCCGATATTCCGGATTGGTGCGAACCGCTTTTCGAGCAGGCCTTCGGCGCCAGCTGGGTCGATGAAGGTGCGGCGCTGGCGACCCGCCCGCCGCTCGACCTCAGGGCCAACACGCTGAAGGCCGATCGCAACAAGGTGCTCGCCGAACTGGCCGATACCGGCGCCAGGGCTGCACGAATTGCGCCGCACGGCATCCGCATCCCGCCGATTGCGGGCGACGGCAGGCACCCGAACGTGCAGGCCGAACCGGCCTTCCAGAAAGGCTGGTTCGAGGTTCAGGACGAAGGCTCGCAGATCGCCGCCACGCTGGCTGGCGCCGAGGCCGGGATGCAGGTCCTCGACTTTTGCGCCGGAGCCGGCGGCAAGACGCTGGCCCTGTCGGCGGCGATGGACAATCGCGGCCAGGTGTTTGCCCATGATTCCGAAAAGGCGCGGCTGGCGCCGATCTTCGACCGCATCCGCCGCTCGGAAAACCGCAACGTGCAAATTGTCACCAAGCCGACGGAACTCAGTACCCTCGCGGGCCACATGGACATCGTCGTGGTCGACGCGCCGTGCACCGGCAGCGGCACCTGGCGGCGCCGGCCCGATGCCAAATGGCGGCTGACGCAGAAGCAGCTCGATGCGCGCAAGGGCGAGCAATCGGCGATCCTCGATGTCGCCAAAACCTTCGTCAAACCGGGCGGGCTGCTGGTCTACATCACCTGCTCGGTGTTCGACGAAGAGAATGGCGAGCAGGTCGCTGCCTTCCTGGATCGCAACGGTGGCTTTGTCCCGGTCGATCATCGCCAACTCTGGGACAGCCGCTTTCCGGGCCACGAGACGGCCGCCCGTATCGGCACCTCGGGCGGCATTTCGCTGTCGCCGGCGCTGAGCGGTACCGATGGGTTTTATGTCTGTGCGCTGCGCAAAAATGGCTGAACCTTGCCGGCGAGCCTGATTGCTGCAGTGCAGCAATAGCGATTGCCTGCCGCTCATACCTCTGCAATAAGCTTTCTGACAGGAGCGTGACAAGCTATGGCAGCAGAGATCGTACCCGCCCCCAATTATGAGGATCGTGTCAGGACGTCCTTCGCGCGCCAGAACGCCATGATGACGATCGGCGCCGAACTGACGCTGGTGACGCCCGGCATTATCGAGATCGAGATGCCCTATTCGGCAGCGCTGACCCAGCAGCATGGCTTTCTTCATGCCGGCGTCATTTCGACGGCGCTGGACTCGGCCTGCGGCTATGCGGCGTTCTCGCTGATGCCGGAAAGCTCCAGTGTGCTGACCATCGAGTTCAAGGTCAATCTGCTGGCGCCGGGCCGGGGCGAGCGTTTTCTGTTCCGCGGCTCGGTGACCAAGCCCGGCCGCACCATCATCGTCGCCGACGGCCAGGCCTATGCCTTCGCCGTCGACGGCGAGGCCAAGCTGATCGCCACCATGACCGGAACCATGATGACGGTGGTTGGTCGCGATGGCATCGAAGGCTGATCCGATGCGCAAGGCCATCAGAATTGCCGGCAGGGACGTCCTCTTCGTGATGGCGGCGCAGGCCGAGTACGGCCCGCATCTGCAGCGGCTGTTCACGCCTGTCATGACCGGCGTCGGGCCGGTCGAGGCCGGCGTCAGGCTGGGCGCGGAACTGTCATGGCTCAAGTCTGAAAAGGTGCTGCCGGATCTCGTCGTGTCGCTCGGCTCGGCTGGCAGCCGGACGCTGGAACAGGCGCAAATCTACCAGGCCGTTTCGGTCGCCTACCGCGACATCGACGCCTCGCCTCTGGGCTTCGAGAAGGGCGCGACGCCGTTTCTCGACCTGCCGGTAACCGTGCCGCTGCCGTTCAGGGTTCCCGGCATAAGCGAGGCGACGCTGTCGACCGGCGCGGCGATCATTTCCGGCACCGGCTATGATGCGATTGGCGAGGACATGGTCGACATGGAGACTTTCGCCTGCCTGCGAGCCTGCCAATTGTTCGGTGTGCCGCTCGTCGGCCTGCGCGGTATTTCCGACGGGGCTGCCGATCTCAGGCATGTCGACGACTGGAAGGAGTATCTCCATGTCATCGACGAGAAGCTGGCGGATGCGGTGACGCGGCTGGAACAGGCGATCGGCTCCGGTGCGCTGCAGTTTGGACCATCGCATGACGCGGAAACGGAGTGACAGAGACGCCTTCCAGGGCAACGAGTTCAGGTTAACGGCGAGTTGTAATTTGTGGTCTGTCGCAGGTTAGCGTGATTCAAGAGGCTTCCATGATTCGAGAGGAAGCCATGAGCCAAGACGTAGCCGCGCGCCGCAAGGGCCTTTTGGAGCATTTTTCGGCCATCAAGGATACCTGCCAGCCGTGCAAGGTGATGTATCCGCTCAGCGAGGTGCTGCTTTTGGTGGTCTGTGGCACGATGGCGGCCTGCGACGACTATGACGACATCGTTCTGTGGGGGAGCCGGCATCTCGACTTCCTGCGGCGTCTGCAGCCCTACCATTTCGGCATTCCCTGCGCCGATTGGCTGCGGGTGGTGATGAACCGGATCGGACCGGACCTGTTCGCCTCCTGCTTTCTTGCCTTCGTTGC
>NZ_JBVVPX010000019.1:0-119885 GCF_055811375.1 Mesorhizobium sp. WSM4848 | reverse complement strand
CTCGAACCGGATGGCCATCTGGTTCGAGGCTCAGTCGCTTACATCGCACAAAAAACCTTCCGTGCAGATACAAGGGGCAGCGCAAGCGCCCGAAACTGTGCTCGGCCTGATCGTGATCTCAACACGCCTGCAAAAGCACCTTCATTGTCAATCTCGGCGCCGCCCCTCATCGCCCTGCCGGGCACTTCTCCCCGTATCGTGACCTATCGGATTCACACATCGCAGAAATCGAGTCAGGATCAATAACTTAGATGACCATTGGTGTTGGAAGCGCCGGATGCAGCGCTCAATCGCCGACGTTGAAACGACTCGCTTTTTCCAGCACGTTTCCTGGTGATCGATCAATGGCGGCAGAGATGTGTGAACATGATAGGTATCGTGACGGGGAGAAGGGCGCTCTGATCGCCGGTTTCGCCAATCTTAAAGCCCGAGTTCAGCCCGCAATTCGTCGGCACTGTTGATAATGATCGCGCCGGGCTGCCCTGCCATGGGCGCTTCCGGCCAGAAGATCGTCTTCATCCCCGCCGCCAGCCCTGCCGTGGCGCCGGTCACGCTGTCCTCGACGGCCACGGCATCGGCTGGATCGACACCGGTCAGCCATGCGGCGCGCAGAAACGGTTCGGCGTGCGGCTTGCCTTCGCGCACGTCGTTGCGGCTGACCGTCTTCATGCCGGGATAGAAAAGACCGACCATGAGCAGATTGGCGTTGACGACCAGCCGGTCGGAATTGGACACCACCGCTTGCGCCACGCCAAGCGCGCGCAGCTCGTTGTAGATCTCGATGGCGCCGGGGCGCGGCTTCAGCGTCTCGGCCATTGGCAGATAGTGGTCGTATTTACGCACGATCCAGTCGTCGAAGGCCAGGTCGAGGCCGAACTCGTCGCGCAGCATCTCATAGACCGGCCATGCGGCAATGCCGAGCACCCGCTCATGCAGGTTGGTTGGCGCCGCGATGCCGACGCTGTGCAGCGCCGCTATCAGCGCCGCCTCGTGCAACGGCTCGCTGTCGACCAGCGTGCCGTCCATGTCCCAGAAAACCGCTTTCGGCGTCATGCGAGCTCCTTTGTCCGAATCCCTTAAAGGGTTTGCCTCGGGAGATAAACCGTCGCGCCTGGCTGCACCGACATTGCGGGCTATAATCGGCCACTCGAAACACTGCGGGCACCTCGGGAGCTTACCCAGGCAATTGCTCTGGCTACAGGCAATTGCTTACAAACGCATTCCCCGGTAGAACTAAGGCGCTCCCGCTCGGTGCTAGTGCTCGGTGCTTGGGGCAGGGAGGCAGCAAGGTGAATTCCCGGCAGGACAGCGGCAGCAGCAGGCTGGACGACGCGGCGCGCGCCGGCTGGCTCTATTATGTCGCCGGCAACACGCAGGACCAGATCGCCTCGACGCTCGGCATCTCACGGCAGACGGCGCAGCGGCTGGTGTCGCTGGCGGTGTCTGAAGGGCTGATCAAGGTGCGTGTCGACCACCCGATCGCCAATTGCCTCGACCTCGCGGCCCGGCTGAAATCGCGCTTCGCCCTCGATCTGGTCGAGGTGGTGCCGAGCGATCCCGCTTCCTCCTCCACCATCGGCGTCGCCGTCGCGGCGGCCGCCGAGATCGAGCGGCGGCTGCGCTCGCCGACGCCGATGGTCATGGCGATCGGCACCGGCCGCACGCTCAAGGCGGCAATCGAGCAGCTGCCGCCGATGGAGTGCCCGCAGCACAAGGTGGTGTCGCTGACCGGCAACATCTCGCCCGACGGGTCGGCCGCCTTCTACAACGTCATCTTCACCATGGCCGACAGGGTCAAGGCGCGGTCCTTCCCGATGCCGCTGCCGGTCATCGCCTCCTCGCCGCAAGAGCGCGAGATGCTGCTCAGCCAGCCGATGATCCAGCCGACGCTGGCGCTTGCCGCGGAAGCCGACGTCACCTTCGTCGGTATCGGCGATCTCGGCCCCAAGGCGCCGCTTTACGAGGACGGCTTCATTTCGGAGAGCGAATTGAAAGCGCTGCAAAAGGCCGGCGGCGTCGCCGAGATCGTCGGCTGGGTGTTCGATCGCGAAGGCCGGATGATCGAGGGCATCACCAATGACCGGGTGTCGTCGGCATCGTTGCCGTCGCGCGAAAAATCGCTGGTGATCGCGCTCGCCATGGGCGAGCGGAAGCTGCCGGGCATCCTTGCGGCGGTCAATCGGCGGCTGGTCAACGGCCTCATCACCGACGAGCGGACCGCCGCCGCCCTGCTGGCGGCCAGCTGATCAGGGATAAGTCCAGCAAGGCTATTTGTGCCGGCCGAAAGGATCGTTGCCGTCGAGAAAACCCATGTCGCGCTGCAGATGCGGCGGCAATTCCCTGATGTCGAGATAGGCCCGCTTCCTGGCTCCGTGCCGTGCCAATCCACACGCCAGACGCAAAAACCAGCCTTGGCCTGGCGTCAAAAATAGCTTTTCCTGCACAATGGTCATGATCGTAGGCCTCCGCTATGTCTAGACGAGAGTGATCGTCGGTGTCTGATATCGGGCGGATCGGCCGCTGCTGCCAATCAAACGTCGATCACGGCCCATAAGGAGGGCTTATGCCTGAACTCAAGTCACGGCAGGTCTCCCAGCTTCCTCCGCTTCAGGCGATCCGGGTGTTCGAGGCGGTGGCGCGGCATCTTTCCTTCACCAAGGCCGCCGGCGAGCTCGGCATGACGCAGGCAGCGGCAAGCTATCAGATCAAGCTTCTGGAGGAGCGCGTCGGCGCGCCTCTGTTCCTGCGCCGGCCAAGGCAGATCGTGCTGACCGAGGCGGGGCAACGCATGGCGCCTGCGGTCAGCGAGGCGTTCGCCCTGTTGGGCGGAGCCTATGCCGCGGCGCGCAGCGGCGCCGACGGCGTGCTTTGTGTCTCGACGCTGCTGACTTTTGCCTCGAACTGGCTGGCGCAGCATCTCGGCTCGTTCCAGGTCGCGCATCCATCGCTGGCGGTGCGCCTCGACACGTCGAACCGCCTTGTCGATTTCGCCCGCGAGGATATCGATATCGCCATCCGCTCGGGTGGCGGAAACTGGCCGGGCGTGGAGGTGCACAAGCTTTTCAATGCGGACTTCACGCCGATGCTGAGCCCGAAACTCGCGGCAAGCATCGGCGGGGTGAAGCAGCCTGCCGATCTGTTGCGCCTGCCGATCCTCGACCCCGGCGACATCTGGTGGCGGGACTGGTTTATCGCCGCCGGCCTGCCGGTCGAGGAATTGGCCAAGCGCCCCGGCACCAGCATGGGGGCGCAGGCCTACGAGGCCAACGCCGCGATTGCCGGGCAGGGCGTGGCGATCGTGACGGCCGCTCTCTTCAAGGCCGAGCTTGCCGACGGCCGCCTGATCCAGCCTTTCAACCTGGTCGGCGATGACGGCCATGCCTATTGGCTGGTCTATCCCCAGGCGCGCCGCAACGTGCCGAAGATCCGCGCTTTCCGCGAATGGATCCTGGCAGAGATTGCCGGCCAATAGGTCGGCAATTTATCTATCCGAAATCCAACATTTCGCACGTCGAGACTCATCCTAGCCGGCTTGAAGAGCGTCTGGAACCGGATGCCGCACGAGGCTGCGTGCTGCGCTGCAGCAACGAATCCGGCTTGACATAAATCACGCGAGGTGAGTAATTGCTCACAGCCAAAGCAAATGCTCGCTTGGTCCATGGGAGGAATTTTGATGAAACTTCGCACGCTCACCCTGGGTCTGTTGTCGGCCAGCACCCTCGCGTTCGCCGCGCATGCCGAATCCATCACCATCGCCACCGTCAACAATGGCGATATGGTCCGCATGCAGACGCTGACCGACGATTTCACCGCAAAAAATCCCGATATCCAGCTCCAGTGGGTCACGCTCGAGGAGAACGTGCTGCGCGAGCGCGTCACCACCGACATCGCCACCAAGGGCGGCCAGTACGACGTGATGACCATCGGCACTTACGAGGTCCCGATCTGGGCCAAGCAGAGCTGGCTGCTGCCGCTCGACAAGCTCGGCGACGACTATGACGTCAAGGACATCATCCCGGCCATCGCCAACGGCCTGACGGTCGACGGCAAGCTTTATGCAGCACCGTTCTATGGCGAAAGCTCCTTCGTCATGTACCGCAAGGACCTTATGGAGAAGGCCGGGCTGACCATGCCGGACGCGCCGACCTGGGACTTCGTCAAGCAGGCCGCCGAGAAGATGACCGATCGCGCCAATGGCGTGAACGGCGTCTGCCTGCGCGGCAAGGCTGGCTGGGGCGAGAACATGGCTTTCCTGACCGCGATGTCGAACTCCTTCGGCGCACGCTGGTTCGATGAGAACTGGAAGCCGCAGTTCGACCAACCCGAGTGGAAGAACACGCTGCAGTTCTATGTCGACCTGATGAAGGCCAATGGCCCGGAGGGCGCATCTTCGAACGGCTTCAACGAAAACCTGGCGCTGTTCCAGCAGGGCAAGTGCGGCATGTGGATCGACGCCACCGTCGCTGCCTCCTTCGTCTCAGACCCGAAGAACTCAACGGTCGCCGACAAGGTCGGTTATGCGCTGGCGCCCGACAATGGCTTGGGCAAGCGCGGCAACTGGCTGTGGGCGTGGTCGCTGGCCATTCCCGCCGGCACGCAGAAGGCTGACGCTGCTCAGAAGTTCGTAGCCTGGGCAACCAGCAAGGAGTATGCCGAGCTCGTCGCATCGAAGGAAGGCTGGGCCAATGTTCCGCCCGGAACGCGCACCTCGCTCTACGCCAACCCCGAATACCAGAAGGCGGCGCCCTTCGCCAAAATGACGCTGGACTCGATCAACGCCGCCGATCCGACGCATCCGACCGTCAAGCCGGTGCCCTATGTCGGTGTCCAGTTCGTTGCCATCCCTGAGTTCCAGGGCCTTGGCACCACCGTCGGCCAGCTGTTCTCGGCAGCACTCGCCGGCCAGACCAGCGTCGACGACGCTCTGAAGCAGGCCCAGGACGCCGCCACAGCAACGATGACCGAGGGCGGTTACATCCAGTAGGCTCCTCCCGGTGCCGAAAGCCGGTTGCCCATCTTGACCGGCAGGGGCCGCCCGAATCCCAGTTCGGGCGGCCACCTTCACAACACTGAAAAATTTGGCTGACCTTTGAAGGGTGACCGTCATGGCTACTCAACAGACCCGTTCGCTTGCCCGCTTCATGATGGCGCCATCCGTGGTGCTGCTGTTCGTCTGGATGATCGTGCCGCTGGCATTCACCCTGTGGTTCTCCTTCCAGCAGTACAATCCGCTCAACCCGATCCGCGACGGCTTTGTCGGCTTCTCGAACTACGCGCTATTCTATTCCAACCCGGCCTTCCTGCAGTCGATCCTCAACACGCTTATCCTGGTTGGCAGCGTACTTCTGATCACGGTGATCGGTGGCATCCTGCTGGCGCTGCTGATCGATCAGCCGATGTGGGGACAGGGCATCGTCCGCATCCTCGTCATCTCGCCGTTCTTCGTCATGCCACCGGTCGCCGCGCTGGTGTGGAAGAACATGATCATGCATCCGCAATACGGCGTCTTTGCCGACATTGCGCGCTTCTTCGGCGGGCAGCCGATCGACTGGTTTGGCCAATATCCGATGCTGGCGATCATCATCATCGTTGCCTGGCAGTGGCTGCCGTTTGCGACGCTGATCCTGTTGACCTCTCTGCAGTCGCTCGACGGCGAGCAGAAGGAAGCCGCCGAGATGGACGGCGCCGGCTTCATCAGCCGCTTCATCTATCTGACGCTGCCGCACATGTCGCGCGCCATCACCGTCGTCCTCCTGATCCAGACGATCTTCCTTCTGTCGGTCTATGCCGAGATCCTCGTCACCACCAATGGCGGCCCGGGTTACGCCTCCACCAACCTGCCCTTCCTCGTCTACCAGAAGGCGTTGCTGGAGTTCAAAATCGGCCAGGCATCCGCCGGCGGTATCCTTGCCGTCATTTTAGCCAACATCGTCGCCTTCTTCGCCATGCGCGCGGTCGGCAAGAACCTGGACAAATAAGGGAGGAAACGATGGCACGTGCAGTCAGCACCCAGCACAAGACGATCGCGACCGCGGCCGCCTGGATCGTCGCCCTGCTGATCTTCTTCCCGATCCTCTATACGATCATCACCTCGTTCAAGTCGGAGCAGGAGGCCATCCAGGGCTTCAACCTGTTTCCGTCGGGAACCACCGAGAGCTATACCGCAGTCGAGGCGCAGAGCGGCTACTTCAAGTTCTTCCTCAACTCGGTGTTCCTGTCGGTCGGCTCGACCATCCTGGCTTTGCTCGTCGCCATACCGGCGGCCTGGTCGATGGCGTTCTCGCCGGGCAAATGGACCAAGGACATCCTGATGTGGATGCTGTCCACCAAGATGATGCCGGCGGTTGCCGTGCTGTTCCCGATCTACCTGATCTTCCGCGATACCGGATTGCTCGACAGCCGCATCGGCCTGATGGTCATGCTGATGCTGATCAACCTGCCGATCGTGGTGTGGATGCTCTACACCTATTTTCGCGAGATCCCCGGCGAGATCCTGGAAGCGGCGCGCATGGATGGCGCATCGCTCTGGAACGAGATCGTCTATGTGCTGACGCCGATGGCGGTGCCGGGCATCGCCTCGACGATGCTGCTCAACATCATCCTGGCATGGAACGAGGCGTTCTGGACGATCCGGCTGACCACCACCGAGGCCGCGCCGCTCACCGCCTTCATCAGTTCCTTTTCCAGCCCGCAAGGGTTGTTCTGGGCCAAGCTTTCGGCGGCCTCGACACTGGCGATCGCGCCGATCCTGATCATGGGCTGGTTCAGCCAGAAGCAGCTGGTGCGCGGCCTGACCTTTGGCGCCGTGAAGTAACACCGCCGCAAGCGATGAACGACGGACAATAACCCCTCGGGGAGGAAACCATGGGAAACATCACGCTCAAGCACGTCTCCAAGTCGTTCGGGTCGACGGTCATCATTCCGGGCATCGACCTGGTGATCGAGAACGGCGAGTTCGTCGTCTTCGTCGGCCCGTCGGGCTGCGGCAAGTCCACGCTGCTGCGGCTGATCGCCGGGCTGGAGGACACTACCGCCGGCACCATCAACATCGACGGCCGCGACGTCACCGGCGAGGCGCCGGCCAAGCGCAAGCTGGCCATGGTGTTCCAGTCCTATGCGCTCTACCCGCACATGACCGTGGCCAAGAACATTGCCTTCCCGCTGAAGATGGCGGGCGAGGACCAGGCGACCATCGACAGGAAGGTCAAGGACGCGGCGCGCATCCTGAACCTCACCAACTATCTCGATCGCCGTCCCGGCCAGCTCTCCGGCGGTCAGCGCCAGCGCGTCGCCATCGGCCGCGCCATCGTGCGCCAGCCATCGGCCTTCCTGTTCGACGAACCCTTGTCCAACCTCGACGCAGCACTGCGCGGCACCATGCGGCTGGAGATCAGTGAACTGCATCATCAGCTCAAGACGACGATGATCTACGTCACCCACGACCAGGTCGAGGCGATGACCATGGCCGACAAGATCGTCGTGCTCAACGCCGGCAACATCGAGCAGGTCGGCTCGCCGATGGAGCTCTACAAGACGCCGAAGAACCTGTTCGTCGCCGGCTTCATCGGTTCGCCCAGGATGAACCTGATCGAAGGCGCGCCGGCGGCCAAACATGGCGCCAAGACCGTCGGCATCCGTCCCGAACATATGAACATCTCGACGACTTCAGGCGAATGGAAAGCCACGGTCGGCGTCGCCGAGCATCTCGGCTCCGACACGTTCCTGCACGTTCAAGCCGACGGTGTCGGACCGCTGACGGTGCGCGCCGACGGCGAACTGGCCGCCCATCACGGCGACACGATCTATCTGACGCCGGACAAGGCCAAGCTGCACCGCTTCGGCGCCGACGGAAAGGCGATGATGCAATGAGGCTCGAGGGTAAATCGGCGCTGATCACCGGGTCGGCGCGCGGCATCGGCAGGGCGTTCGCCGAAGCCTATGTCCGCGAGGGCGCCACGGTCGCCATCGGCGACATCAATCTCGAAGCTGCGGAAAAGACCGCTTCGGAGATCGGCGGCAATGCTTACGCCGTGAGACTGGACGTCACCGACCTCGCTTCGATCGAGGCAGCGGTGAAAGCGGTTGAGACAAGGGCTGGCGGACTGGACATTCTGATCAACAACGCCGCTTTGTTCGACCTGGCGCCGATCGTCGAGATATCGAAGGCAAGCTACGACAGGCTGTTTTCCGTCAACGTCGCCGGCACGCTGTTCATGCTGCAGGCAGCCGCCCGCTCGATGATCGCGGCTGGCCGGGGCGGCAAGATCATCAACATGGCGAGCCAGGCCGGACGCCGCGGCGAGGCCCTGGTTGCCGTCTATTGCGCCAGCAAGGCAGCCGTTATCTCACTCACCCAGTCGGCCGGGCTCGACCTGATCAAGCATCGCATCAACGTCAACGCCATCGCGCCCGGCGTCGTCGACGGCGAGCACTGGGACCATGTCGATGCCCTGTTCGCCAAATACGAAAACCGGCCAAAGGGCGAAAAGAAGCGACTGGTCGGCGAGGCCGTGCCTTACGGCCGCATGGGCACGGCGCAAGACCTCACCGGCATGGCGGTGTTCCTGGCCAGCGACGACGCCGAATACATCGTCGCCCAGACCTACAATGTCGATGGCGGCCAGTGGATGAGTTGAGGGGGCGAAGGCGCTCTTCTCCCCGTCTCCTCCACGGGGGGAAGAGCCGTCCCGCTAAAGGGTAAAGCAGATGACCGTGAAACTCTCTTCTTCCATCCTCGCCAAGCTTCCGCCTGAGGTCGCCGGCCCGAAGTATGATCGCGCGGCGCTCAAGGCCGGCATCGTCCATTTCGGTGTCGGCAACTTCCATCGCTCGCATCAGGCCGTTTACCTCGACGATCTGTTCAATGCGGGCGTCGGCCACGACTGGGCACTGGTCGGCGCCGGCGTCTTCAACGGCGAGAAGGTCGGCCGCGGCATGTTGCAGGAACAGGACTGGCTGACCACCGTGGTCGAGCAGGATTCTGGCCACATGAGCGCCCGTGTCACCGGAGCCATGATCGACTTCCTGATGCCGGGCGACGCCGCCGCGATCATCGAACGGCTTGCCGATCCGGCGATCAAGATCGTTTCGCTGACCATCACCGAGGGCGGCTACTTCATCGACCCGGCATCGGGCGTGTTCAACCCGACCCATCCCGACATCGTCGCCGACGCGCAGCCGGGAGCAACGCCGAAGACTGTCTTCGGCATCATTCTGGCCGGGCTGTTGCGCCGCCGCGACGACGGCATCGTACCGTTCACGATCATGTCCTGCGACAACATCCCCCACAACGGTCATGTCACCGCCGATGGCGTCATTGGTCTCGCGCGGCTGATCGATGAGAAACTGGCGACCTGGGTGAGCGAGAACGTCGCCTTTCCCAACAGCATGGTCGACCGCATCACGCCGGCCACAACCGATCGCGAGCGCGGCATTCTGTCGAGCGAGTTCGGCCTCGACGACAACTGGCCGGTGTTTTGCGAGCCGTTCAGGCAGTGGGTGCTGGAGGACCAATTCACCGACGGTCGCCCGGCGCTGGAAAAGGTCGGCGTGCAGTTCGTCAGCGATGTTGCGCCCTATGAGCTGATGAAGATCCGCATCCTTAATGGCGGCCATGCGACCATCGCCTATCCGGCCGGGCTGATGGACATTCATTTCGTCCACGAGGCGATGCAGGAGCCGCTGGTGCGAGGTTTTCTCGACAGGCTGGAGCACGACGAGATCATCCCGACGGTGCCGCCGGTCCCGGACACGGTGCTGGAGGACTATTACCAACTCATCGAGCACCGCTTCTCCAACCCGAAGATCGGCGACACCATCCGCAGGCTTTGCCTCGACGGCTCCAACCGGCAGCCGAAATTCATCATCCCGACCATCGCCGACCGGCTGAAGGCCGGCAAGGGCGTCGCCGGCCTGGCGCTGGAATCGGCGCTCTGGTGCCGCTATTGCTTCGGCACCACGGATTCAGGCGCGGTCATCGAGCCCAATGATCCAAGCTGGGACCGGCTGCAGACGACCGCCAGGGCGGCAAAGGCTGCGCCTGCCGCCTGGCTGGCCATGGAGGACATCTATGGCGAGGTCGGCCGCTCGACGCCGTTCGTCGAGGCCTTTGCCAGGGCGCTCAAGGCGCTCTGGGCCGATGGCGCACGTACGACGCTGACGCGCTACCTCGCCGGCAATCTCTAAGATCGGCTCAATGCATGTCCCCGCTGATGAGGGCCCTGCAATGACGCCTGACCTGGTCATTTTCGACTGCGACGGCGTGCTGGTCGACAGCGAGGGGCTGTCCGTTTCGGCGCTGCTTGGCATGATCACGCTTGCCGGCGGCAGTGTCAGCGAGGATGCCGCCTATGAGCATTTCCTCGGCAAGAGCATGAAAAGCGTTCGCGAAATCCTCGGTCGCGACTTCGGGCTTGATATCACCGACCAGCACCTGAGCGAGATGCGCGTCGGGCTGATGCGCAAGTTTCGCGACGAGCTGAAGCCGATCCCCGGCATCGGCCAGGTTCTGCCGAGGCTCGCCATGCCATGCTGCGTCGCTTCCTCCGGCACGCTGGATCGCATCCGCTACGCGCTCGACGTCACCGGGCTGCTCGGGCTGCTCGAGCCGCATCTGTTCAGCGCCGCCATGGTGGCGCGGGGCAAGCCGGCGCCGGACCTTTTTCTCCACGCAGCCGCCAACATGGGGGCAATGCCGCAAAACTGCCTCGTCGTCGAGGACAGCCCCGTCGGCGTCGCGGCGGCACGGGCGGCGGGCATGCGCGTCCTTGCCTTCACCGGCGGCTCGCATGCTGGCAACCCGGCACTGAAAGCGCGGCTTGCGTCGAGTGAGCCGGACTTTATATTCGCTGACATGCTGCAATTGCCCGATCTGATTGCAGGCCTGGGAGCGAGAGCAAGAATACCTTGACGAAAAGTTTCGTTTGCGCGGTCGATGTCGGCACCGGGAGCGCCCGTGCGGGCATTCTCGACACCAAAGGCACCTTGCTCGGCCGCGCCGAGCATCCGATCGTCATGAACCGGCCGAAGGCCGATCACGCCGAGCACGATTCGCAGGATATCTGGTCGGCGGTCTGCCTTGCGGTGCGCGCCGCCCGCGAAAAGGCCGGCGTGGCAGCGCAGGATATCCTCGGCATCTCCTTCGACGCCACCTGCTCGCTGGTGGTGCGGGGCAGGGATGGTGGCCAGCTCAGCGTCTCGGTGTCGGGCGAAAGGCGCTGGGACACAATCGTCTGGCTCGATCACCGCGCCATTGCCGAGGCCGATGAATGCACCGAAAGCGGTCACGCCGTGCTCGACTATATCGGCGGCGTCATGTCGCCGGAAATGGAGACGCCGAAGCTGATGTGGCTGAAGCGCAACCTGCCCAGAACATGGAATGAAGCCGGCTATCTATTCGACCTTGCCGACTTTCTCAGTTGGAAGGCAACCGGTTCGCCCGCCCGCTCGCAATGCACGCTGACCGCCAAATGGACCTATCTGGCGCATGAAGGGATCGGCTGGCGGCACGACTTCTTCCAGGCCGTCGGGCTCGGCGATCTTTTCGAGCATGGCAATCTGCCTGACAAGGCCAGCCCGGTCGGCGCCGATATCGGCCGGCTGAGTGCGCAAGCCGCGGCTGAGCTTGGCCTGACCGAACAATGCCGGGTCGGCGCCGGCGTCATTGACGCCTATGCCGGCGCGCTCGGCGTGCTCGGCGGTTTTGCCGGCGACGAAACCAACATCGGCCGGCATCTGGCGCTGATCGCCGGCACTTCGAGCTGCGTCATGGCGATGTCGCCCGACCCGCAGCCCTTTGCCGGGGTCTGGGGCCCGTATTATGGCGCGGCGCTTCCCCGGCTTTGGCTGTCGGAAGGCGGCCAATCGGCCACCGGCGCGCTGCTCGATCACGTCATCCGCTGGCACGGGGCCGGCGGCGAGCCGGACGCCGCCATGCACGCCAGGATTGCCCGGCGCGTTGTCGAGTTGCGCGCCATAGAGGGCGAAAATCTGGCTGGAAGGCTGCATGTGCTGCCGGATTTCCACGGCAACCGCTCGCCGCTCGCCGACCCGCATGCCGTCGGCGTCATCAGCGGTCTGACGCTGGATTCCTCCTTCGACAGCCTGTGCAAGCTCTATTGGCGCACCGCCGTCAGCATCGCGCTGGGCGTGCGCCATGTGCTGGAAGCGCTGAACGAGAACGGCTATCTGATCGACACGCTGCATGTCACCGGCGGTCACACCAAAAACCCGCTGCTGATGGAGCTTTATGCCGACGCCACCGGCTGCACGGTGGTCGAGCCGCTGGCCGATGAGGCGGTGCTGCTCGGCACCGGCATGATCGCCACCACCGCCGCCGGGCTTTTTCCCGATTTGAACGCCGCCTGCGTCGCCATGCAGCAAGGCGGCAAGACGCGAGAGCCCAATTCGGCGGCCGCCGGCCGGTTCGACCGCGACTACCGGGTGTTTTTGGAGATGCACCGGCAGCGGCAGGCGCTGGACGCGATCAGATAGCCGCGGGGCGAACAACCCTGCAATGCGTCTGCTATCTCTGGTTCCACCGCCGGATAATTGGCTCGCCAAGGTCGTGCTCATAACCGAGCACGCTTGTGCTGGCGGTATCCAGCACGAACAGGGCGCCATCTTGTGGCGACAGGCCGAGCCAGCGCGCCGCCAGCACCCGCAGGAAATGCGAGCTTGAAAACACCAGGACATTGCCGTTGACGTCGCGCAATTCATTGACGATCCGATCCGCCCTCGCGCCGACATCCTCTGCCGCCTCGCCGTCAGGGCAGCCATCGCGAAACAGATGCCAGCCGGGGCGCTCGACGAGGATCTGCTTCGTGGTCAGTCCCTCGTAAGCGCCGTAATCCCATTCCGCCAGGTCGGCCTTCTTCACGCCGGCCGAACCGAAACCGGCCAGCGTACAGGTCTTGAAGGCCCGCTGCGACGGGCTCGACCAGACTGCCTGGAACGAAAGCCCCTGCAACCGCTCAGCGACCCGCCCGCCGGCCGCCTCGCCGGCTGGCGTCAACGGTATGTCGGTCAGGCCGGTGTGCTTTCCCGACGCGCTCCATTCCGTCTCGCCATGCCGAACCAGATAGATTTCGGGAAACGCGCTCATCCGCATGCCCTTTCGATGGATTCGATATGATGCCGGCTCTTCAGATCGGCGAATGACACAACCATAGCGGCTTCTGCGCTCTCTCCAAACAGGCGGACCAAATAGGCGGCCCAAATGGGCGGAATGAGACCGTACTCCATGCTGGCTCAATGCTCCCCTGATCCAGCCCCCTTGCCACAGCTGCCCGTTTCGTGGACAAGCCGTGCTGTTAATGCGGAATCCGGGCCGATCACGGCCATTTTCCGCGCTGAGACGCGGCTTCCGGCCCTTTTTTGCCGACGCGCCGCAATCGGATAGGCGAAAAAATGTCTGCGATCGAAGCCGGCGCGCGCGCGCCGGAAAATCTTTGGCGTCAGGAAATCAGGGCGACGCTGGCGCTCGCCTGGCCGATGGTGCTCACCAATCTCGGCCAGACGGCGATGACCGCCACCGATGTCATGATGATGGGGCGGCTGGGTCCGGACACGCTGGCCAGCGGCGCGCTCGGCGCCAACCTCTACTTCATGCCGCTGATCTTCGGGCTGGGCCTGATGCTGGCGACCTCGCCGATGATCGCCACGGAACTCGGCCGCCGTCGCCATTCGGTGCGCGATCTGCGCCGCACCGTGCGGCAGGGGCTGTGGCTGGCGATCCTCATCTCAATCCCGATCTGGATATTTCTCTGGTACGGCGAGGCGGTGTTGCTGGCCATGGGCCAGGAACCGGCGCTGGCACATCAGGCCGGCATCTACCTGCGCTGGCTCGAATGGGCGGTGCTGCCCTTCTACGGCTATATCGTCCTGCGCTCGTTCATCTCGGCGCTGGAGCGGCCGGGTTGGGCGCTGGTCATCGTCTTCGTTGCCGTCGCCTGCAATGTCTTCTTCAACTGGGTGTTCATGTTTGGCAATCTCGGCGCCCCTTCGATGGGCATCGCCGGCTCCGGCCTCGCCACCACGTTGTCCAGCACGCTGATGTTCGCCGGCATGGCGGCGGTGGTGATGCTTGAGCCGAAGTTTCGCCGCTATCAGCTGTTCGGGCGCTTCTGGCGGGCCGACTGGCCGCGCTTCAAGGGCCTGCTGCGGCTCGGCCTGCCGATCGCCGGCCTGCTCGCCTTTGAGGTGACGATCTTCAACGCGGCGGCCCTTCTCATGGGCCTGATCGACGCTGCCTCGCTCGCGGCGCATGCCATCGCCATCCAGATCGCTTCGATCAGCTTCATGGTGCCGCTTGGCCTCAACCAGGCGGCGACGGTGCGCGTCGGGCTCGCCCATGGCGCCGGCAATCCGGAAGGTGTTTCCCGCGCCGGCTGGACCGCTTTTGTCATCGGCGTCTCGTTCATGGCGCTGATGGGGCTGGTGATGATCCTGTGGCCGCAGCTGCTGATCAGCGCCTTCATCGATCTCGGCGACCCGGCCAATGCCACTGTGATCGGGCTTGCCGTGTCGTTCCTGGCCTTTGCCGCGCTGTTCCAGATTTTCGATGGCGCCCAGGCCGTGGCCGCCGGCATGCTGCGCGGCCTGCACGACACCCAGGTGCCGATGATCTATGCAGCGATCGGCTATTGGGGCATCGGCCTGCCGCTCGGCGTGCTGCTCGCCTTCCATTCCGGGCTCGACGGCGTCGGCATCTGGATCGGCCTGTCGTTGGGGCTGGCGGTGGTGGCGGTGCTGCTCCTGGCCCGTTGGCTGCGGCGCGACAGGATCGCGCCGCCGCTCTCCTTTGGGCATTGATGAAGCGGCTTCGTCACGAAGCAGGGCGGGGTCCTGACATCTATGGATATTTCGTCTGATTTGCACGCGCGGCCTGTGGGCTTAAGTCGCTTTGCAACTCCTTTGGCAGTGGAAGGCTTGAGCACCGCAAGTGCACCGCGCGAGCGAACAATTTTCGTTGCTTCTGCTGGTGCTCCTTGATGGCTGCTGCGAGCCCTAATCCGTACGGGCCAAGAAAGACGCCGGTTCCCCAGCCCGGCTGCGTTTTTTCGCGAGCGTCGTAGTCCGACGCCTCCATGCGGGCTTGCTGGCATTCCGGCGACGCCCATTTCCGATCTTGCTTCGAAAGCGACGCTCCATAGTCGACCGGAGAAGTCGCGCATCCAGCCGCTGTCGCGGCCAACGCGACGAACATTGCAATTCTCATCCCCGAGCCCTTCCTCAAGTATTGTGAGAGTACACAGAACTCTTCTTCCAACAAGGAGATGGCTACGAAGAGGCAGCCGGAAACACGGTTATCGTCACCAATCGTTTTTCACAACGCGGAACCGGATAGTCCCCAATGACTGCTTTTGACCCAATTCCAGTCATTCGTAGCCCTCCTCCAAACCTGACGTTCGCGCTACGGCTGCCGGCGATCCTGAGCCGACTGTCGGACGGTATGGCCGCCCGGATCCGCCTGGTCAGAGCATATGCACGAGGTAGGGTTGTGCCATCTCTTCCTGCACATAGGTTATCCCTGTTCGGCCAGCGCCGCGTGCAACGTTTGCGCCGTGGTTTTGAAGATGGGTTGGCCTTCGACGCAACCTTGTGTTCGCGCGCCCTTCTCCGGAACCACAGTGCCTGCATATATGGCACGCTGCGCCTTAGGCCGACTTGCCGAGAGCTTTCAGGATAAACCGAATCTGCTCACGCAGGGCCGCTTCGGTGTCTTCGCCGTGTTGAACGCAGTGCTCGATCAGAATCGGGTGGAAGAACGGCGTGAACGCGGTGTTGACCGCACGGGCCGCTTCTGCCGGTCCTCGACCTTGAGTTCGCCCGCCTCGGTCCCCTCGCGAATGATCGCCTCAAAGATCGTCACCATTCGCTCGATATGCGCCTTGATGATCGCCCGGTTCTCCTGCATGGCGGCGACGATCATGTCGTGCATGCGCCTTTCCGGGAGTTGACACTCTCGACACTGCGCGAGAAAGGGGCGCATCTTCGAGGCGCCTGCGTCCACGACTGAGGCGGGCGCTCTTCCATATTTACGAAAGGAACACCCCTATGAGGATCGGAATCATCGGCGCTGGAAACATCGGCGCCACATTGCGAATGCTTCGGCGCGTCCTCTCCTTAAAGCCGTCACCGGGCTTGCAATGCGGTGGCGCATTATGACATTGGCTGCATGAGCACGTCCGCACAACCAGTGCGTCTGGCCCGCCCCGAAAAGAAGCGGCGTCGCATCCCCATTGCAGTCATCATGGCGATGAGTTTCGGCAGCCTCGTGTTCCTGTCGGTCGGCGGCGTGCTCGCATTGTCGGTCGGCGCCAACCTTCGCAACACTTTCGACCTGCTCGGCGCTCAGTCGACGCTCCTGATCGATGCGATGGAGGATTTGCTGCGCGCCGAGATGGGGCGCGCCGAGAGCACCGTGGACGGCGTCGCGCAGCTCTACAAGCAGGGCGAGTTCCAGATCGACGACGAGGCGATGTCGGCGGCACTTGCCAGTGCGCTGGCGGCAGCGCCGGGGGTGAACGCAATGTTGATCTGCACACCCGACCTGATTTGCAGGGGGGCGGCGGTGACCGGGGACAACGACGCCAAATATCCTGCCGGAACGATCCAGAAACTCCCCGCCGAGACCGAGAAATCGCCGCAAGTGCGCGCCGTTCTTGAAGAGCGCCAGCAAGTCGACGGACGCCGGTGGGGCGCCTTCGTGGCCAACGAATATGGCTTGTTCGCCAACGTCTCGGCGCCGCTGTCACGCGATGGCGCTACGAAGGCCTGGGTGATCGCCGCGGTGGAACTGCAGAACTTGTCCAAAATCACGCAGGAACTGTCGTCGCGCTTCGGCACGCATGCCTTCATTCTGGATGGCGACGGATCCATCCTGGCGGACCAGCGGCTGGCTTCTCCGGATGCGCTGAAGAACGGCATCCTGCCGCTGACGCCGCTCGCCAATTTCGGCGATCCGGTTCTCGCCGGATATGAGGCGCGCAAACCGGAAGCGGAGTTCAGCACGCAGCGTACCCGCGATATCGAGGTTGCCGAAATCCAGGTTGACGACAAGGACGGTTCGACGTCATGGGACGGAGAGAACACTTACGTCGCTATTACCCGTGGGATCACCGGCTATGGCGACCGGCCCTGGACGCTCGGCGCATATTTCAAGACCAGTCAGATCGGTGACGAAATCGAGCGCGTCATGGGATCGGCCATGCTTGGACTTGGCGCGATGGTGGTGGCGGTCATCGTCGCGATTCTTCTCGGCAAGCGCCTGTCGCGCCCGATCCAGGCGATTGCCGGCCAGGCCACGCGCGTCGCCGATTTCGATCTCGACGGCGTGACCCCCCTGCCGCGCAGCAGGGTGCTGGAGTTGGACAACCAGGCTTCGGCCTTCAATGCCATGCTGATCGGTCTGCGTGCATTCTCGACCTATATTCCGCGCTCGCTGGTGGCCAAGCTGGTGCGCACCGGAGAGATCGGCATCGCCGAACCGCGCGAAGCGGTCGTCACCGTCATGTTCACCGACATCGCCGGCTTCACCACGCTGTCGGAGCAGATGGACGCCGCCGCCGCGGCCAGGCTGCTGAACCACCACTTCGCGATCCTGTGCGGCGCGGTCGATGCACATGGCGGTACTGTCGACAAGTTCCTGGGCGACGGCATGCTGGCGTTCTTCGGCGCGCCGGATCGTCTGAAGGGCCATGCCGCCGCGGCCGTCCGCGCAGCCGCGGCCATCCGCGAGGAGCTGGACAAGGACAATCTGGAAGCGGCTGGCGAAGGCCGGCCTCCGCTTCATGTCCGCATCGGCATCCACACGGGCTCCGTCATCGTCGGCAATATCGGCGCATCCGACCGCGTCAACTATACGATCGTCGGCGACACCGTGAACGTCAGCCAGCGGCTGCAGGACCTCGGCAAGCAGCTCGAACCGGGCGCCACCGCCGCAATCGCCATTTCCGGCGAGACCGCGTCGCGGCTCGACGAAAGGTTCGAAAGGATCCCGGCGGGCAAGCACCGGCTGCGCGGCCGCGGCGAGGCGACGGAGGTCTTCCAGCTTGGCAAAGTCGCGACGTCAGCATCGCCCCTATGGACGTTCACCGCGCCCAAGCGGGCTGAGTAACATGCCACTTCCATGCCGCTGATCGGCGGCTTGAAGAATGACTGGAGCCGGGTCACCTAGCGCCGTAGCTGATTTTCAATTGGAACGGCAGGAACGGTGCAAAGTCGCTGGGTCCGGGCAACGTCCGCTTACGAGCCGCCAAATCGGCCCAGCAAGGACCGGTTTGGGGTCAAGACTGGCGGTTCTGGTGAACGTCGGCTTCCGGGAAGGAAATTCGGTCCAGGAAGGGCCGCTTCACAGAACCGGACGTTGGTGAGGTGAACGGCAGTTCTGACCCAAAGGAGACATTCGAGCGCTGACCGCAGAGACAGATCCCTAGTTTGTAGCCGTCGCGCGTTCTAGCCTGCGTGCATATTGCGTCAGCGGGAAGCACATGACAAAGAAGATCAAGGCGACCAGCCCATAGACGGTGAACGGCTCGAAGGTCGCATTGTTGATCGCGTTGGATGTCCTGACGAGTTCCTCGAAACCGATGATCGAGGTCAGCGCGGTCGACTTGATCAGCTGCACCAGGAAACCGACAGTCGGGGCGCGGGTAATCGAAAACGCCTGCGGCAGGATGATCAGCCTCAGTTCCTGCAGGTAGTGAAGGCCGAGACTGGCGCCGGCGTCCCACTGGCCGCGCGGCAGCGCATCGACGCCGCCGCGCCAGATCTCGGCGAGATAGGCACTGGCGAAGAAGGTGAGGCCAAGTGCTGCGGCGGTCCAAGGTTCGATGCGCAAGCCCAGCATCGGCAGGCCGAAGAACATCAGGAAGAGCTGCATGAGCAGAGGCGTTCCCTGGAAAAGCGCGATGTACCCCGACGCAAGGCGCCGTGCCCATTTATTCTTGGCGATCCTGAAGAACAGCACGACCATGCCGACCACACCGCCGCCGACGAAGGCCGCCAGCGACAGAAGCACCGTCCAGCGCGCGGCGAGCAGAAGGTTGCGGACGATATCCCAGAAGGTGAATTCGATCATGACACGCCGGCCCCCAGCGCGCGGCGCCCACCGTTGACCAGCAGCCGGCGCAGCCCCACGGAAAGAACGAGATAGACCATCGTCACCACGAAATAGGTCTCGAAAGCGCGGAAGGTCCGTGCCTGCAGCATGTCGGCCTCGTAGGTCAGTTCGCGCACCGCGATCTGCGACACGACGGCGGACTCCAGCATCATGATGATGATCTGGCTGGTCAGCGCCGGATAGATCACCTTGAGCGCTTGCGGCAGCACGATCTTGACGAAGACCTGACGCAGCCTGAGCCCAAGCGCAAGGGCTGCTTCCGTCTGCCCGCGCGGCACGGCGTCGAGCCCGGCGCCGACGATCTCGATCGTGTAGGCCGCCATGTTGAGCGTCATTGCCAGCATGGCGGCCAGCAGCGGATCGAGCCTCACGCCGATGCTGGGCAACCCGAAGAAGATGAAGAACAGCTGCACAAGGAACGGCGTGTTCCTGATAATTTCGACATAGACGCCGATTGCCCGCTTGAGCAGCAAGGGGCCGTTTCGCCGCCCTGCTGCGCCGAGGATGCTGAGGAACGTTCCCGCGAGCGTGGTCACGGCGATCAAAAGGATCGTCATGGCCGCCCCGCGCGCGATCGCACCGGTCGCATCGGCAAGCCAGCCGAAGTCGAGGCTGTAGCCCATGATAGGTCCTTACCCCGGAGATCAATCCTTGAGGTTGTCGGGATTGAGCGGTGTTTTGAGCCAGGCTTTCGAGCTTTCGTCCAGCTTGCCGTCGGCCAGCATCTTGGCGACCGCGTCGTTGACCGCCTGCTTCAGGCGGTCCTCGTTCTTGTTGAGGCCAATATGTGAGGGCGAGGTGAGAAGCTGGAACTTCTGTTCAGGCTTCAGGGCCTCCTGGCGGGCGAGCACCTGGGCGCCGACATCGTTGCCGACGACCATCAGCTGGGTCTGACCCGAGATGAAGGCCTGGATGACGGAGTTGTAGTTGTCGAAACGGCGGATGTCGGCCGAGGCGGGTGCTGCCTCGGTCAGTGACGTATCTTCCAGCGTGCCGCGGTTGACGGCGATCGACTTGTCGGCGAGGTCGTCCTTGCCTTCGACCTTGAGCGCGGCCGGGCCGATGACGGCGATATAGTAGGGTGCGTAGGCGGCGGCGAAATCGATCACCTGCTCGCGTTCCTTGGAGTAGCCGACGCTCATCAGGATATCGACGCGCTTGTCGGTAAGATACGGGATGCGATTCTGTCCGGTCACGCTGACCAAATTGAGCTTGACCTTAAGCTGGTCGGCGATGAACTGCGCCACGTCGATGTCATAGCCCTTGATGCTCATATCGGCACTGGCCGAGGAGAAGGGCGGAAAGTCGGAGAAAATGCCGACATTGATCGCGCCGGCCTTAGTGATGTCGTCGAGCGCGTCGGCATTGGCGGCCTGGGTGGCAAGACCAAGGCCGGCGAGCAGCAGCACGGCGGCGATGGATGATTTCATGTGAAATGTCATTTCGTTCCCCTGCTGGAAGCTTGTTTTGTTTGAATGCGGCCGCCGGCTCCAGCGCGGCGGTCGCCTTGGAACTTCATGTTGGACCATGATCTGTTCCGAAAACCGGTTCCACTTTTCGGGATCATGGTCTGGTGCGTCAGGCTCCCTTGCCTGAGATCGCCGGGCTGAACACCATCAGGCTGAGGATCTCGAACAGCACCTGCGCGCCGGCATGGGCCGTGTTGGTGGTTGCGTCGTATTGCGGCGCCACCTCGACGACGTCGCCGCCGACGATGTTGAGCCCTTTGAGGCCGCGCAGAAGTTCAAGCACTTCCCGCGTCGTCAGCCCGCCGACTTCCGGCGTGCCGGTGCCCGGCGCAAAGGCCGGGTCGATGCTGTCGATGTCGAAGGACACATAGGTCGGGCCATCGCCGACTATTCTGCGCGCCTTCGCGATGATGGCTGGCATGCCGAGGCCGGTCACCTCTTCGGCATGCACCACGGTCATGCCGGATTCGTAGGTGAACTCCCACAGATACTCGGCCGAGCCGCGGATGCCGATCTGGATGGTGCGCGATGGATCCAGCACGCCGTCGAGCACCGCGTTGCGGAACGGCCCGCCATGGTGGAACTTTGTCATGTCGAACAGGCCGCTGGTGTCGCAGTGGGCGTCGATATGGATCATGGCGACCGGCGTTTTTTTGCCGACAGCCTTCAGGATCGGATGGCTGATCGAATGGTCGCCGCCGACCGAAAGCGGAATGACGCCGGCGTCGACGATCTGGTTCGTCCGGCGCTCGATGTCGTCATGGCTGGTTTCCAGCCGGTAACGGCTCCGGAACGGCACGTCGCCAATGTCGGCCACCTTCAGCTCGTGCGTCGGCGCGCATTCCAGCACGTGGTTGTAGGGGCCGATGCGCTCGATGGCGCGCAGCGCCCTTGGCCCAAAGCGGGCGCCCGGCCGGTTGGTCACGCCAAGGTCCATCGGCACGCCGATCATCGCCACCTGCAGATCGCCGAAATCAGGATTGTCGGCGGCTATTTCCCGGTAAGGCGCGCTGAGGAAGGTCGGGATGCCGGAATAGGGCGCCAGCCGCGTGCCGCTCTTGGAAAAGATCTTGTCGGCGACGCGCCGGAATTTTGGGTCGAACATCTCGCCGCCATGGCTTTCGCCATATTTGCGGCGCAACGCTTCGAGCTTGCCGCGATCATAACCCATGTCGGTCCTCCATGGCTGGTTCGGAGCGGCCATCAATGACGGTCGCGCCGGCTGCCTGCGGATTTCACGTCTTGATGCTGTACGAGCCAAAGTGTCTCGCAGCTGTATTGAAAAATCAATTGATATTGTTAGGGTGTTTGCTGTGAGAAAATCTCACATTAATGTCGAGCACGGTCTTACCCAAAACCGGGTCCCACTTCTGGGGGTCGTGCTCGTTTGAGGCTCCGATGGCCAAGCGTCTGCCTCCCCTGAATCCGTTGCGGGCCTTCGAGGCGACGGCGCGCCACGCCTCGCTGACCAAGGCGGCGGCTGAACTGAACGTCACCCATGGCGCTATCAGCCATCAGATCAAGGCGCTCGAACAGTCGCTTGGCGTCAAGCTGTTCGAGCGCGCCGGTCAGCGGGTGAAGCTGACGCCGCACGGCGCCGAATTGCTGCCGGCGGTGTCGACCGCCTTCGACGGCATTGCCGCCGCCACGCAGCGCATGACGAGGCCGGCGAGCACCGGTGCCTTGTCCGTGTCTTGCGTGCCGGCGCTGCTGTTGCTGTGGATGATCCCGCGGCTCGGCAGCTTCACCTCGCAATATCCCGATATCAGGCTGACGCTGATCCCGTCCAACGACGCCAAGGACATCCGCGCGCCGCATATCGATATCTGCGTGCATTATGGTGACGGCAGCTGGACCGATTGCTGGATGCGCAAATGGTCGGGTCTCGAGCTGTTCCCGGTGGTCAGCCCGACGCTGATCAACAACCGTCCGATCCGCACCGTGCGCGATCTCGCCGATCACGTCTTCCTGCACGGCGACGACGGCCGCGAATGGCACACCTGGCTGGCGGCCGCCGATGCGCTGGATCTGGAGCGCGGCCGCCGCCATCATCTCGGCGACGCGCGCATGGCGAGCGAGGCGGCGGTCCACGGCCATGGCGTCGCGCTGGGCGATACGGTGACAGCAAGCGGACTGCTTGCCAGGGGACTGCTGGTCGCGCCGTTCAGCCTGTCGGTGCCGGCGGTCGACGATTTCTATGTCGTCTGCCGCAACGAGATGAGGTCGGCGCCGATCGTGCAGCTGTTCATCGACTGGCTGTTTGCCGAAAAGGAGCAGGCCGACGGCCGCGCCGATGCACCGGTGGCGGGCCGCATCGGCATCCGCAGAAAGCGTCCGGCGCTGAGAGTGATCGGCGCCAAGACCGCGTCCTGAGGCTGCAGCAGCCGAAGCAGCGCGCTTGCCGCAGCCTCTTCTTTTTGTCGGGCCAGCCCGCAAAGCGGGAGGCGCTTTCAAAAATTCAATGCTAAGAGGCATTTGGAGCAATTCCAGGAAAAGTGCGCAGCGGTTTTCCCGGTTCCCTAGGGAATTGCGCTAAATAAAAGCTATAGCGAGCAGCGAAGGCGGCATCGAGACATGACCAAGACCGATATAGCGCGGCGCGTCTACAACCACACCTGGAAGCTCGACCCGATTATACGCAGCCTGCTCGACACCGATTTCTACAAGCTGCTGATGCTGCAGATGATCTGGGGCATGTATCCCAAGATCGACACCACTTTCTCGCTGATCAACCGCACCACCTCGGTTCGCCTTGCCGAGGAGATCGACGAAGCAGAACTGCGCGATCAGCTCGACCATGCCCGCACCTTGCGCTTCTCCAAGAAAGAGATGATCTGGCTTGGCGGCAACACCTTCTATGGCCGCAAGCAGATTTTTGAGCCGGAGTTCCTCGCCTGGCTCGAGAATTTCCAGTTGCCGGAATACGAGCTTTCCAAGCGCGATGGCCAGTACGAGCTCACGTTCAGCGGTCCGTGGATGTACACGACGCTGTGGGAGATCCCGGCGCTGGCAATTATCAATGAACTTCGCTCTCGCGCCGCCATGCGGGCGTTCGGACCCTTTGCGCTCGACGTGCTTTATGCTCGCGCCAAGGCCAAGATGTGGGCCAAGACCGAGCGGCTGAAAGCGCTGCCCGATATCCGCATTTCGGACTTCGGCACCCGCCGCCGCCATTCCTTCCTGTGGCAACGCTGGTGCGTCGAAGCACTGAAGGAGGGCATAGGCGAGGCGTTCACCGGCACCTCCAACGTGCTGCTCGCCATGGACAACGACCTCGAGGCGCTCGGCACCAACGCGCATGAACTGCCGATGGTGTTCGCCGCGCTCGCCAATTCGGAAAAGGAGTTGAAGCAGTCGCCCTACAAGGTGCTGCAGGACTGGCAGCGCTACTATGGCGGCAATCTGCTGATCGTGCTGCCGGACACTTTTGGCACCGCCGCGTTCCTGCGTGACGCGCCGGACTGGATCGCCGACTGGACCGGCTTTCGCCCCGACAGCGCGCCGCCGATCGAAGGCGGCGAAAAGGTCCTTTCCTGGTGGCGTGAAAAGGGCAAGGACCCCAGACAGAAGCTGCTGATTTTCTCCGACGGGCTCGAGGTCGAGACCATCGAGGAAACCTACCGCCATTTCCACGGCAAGGTGCGCATGTCCTTCGGCTGGGGCACCAATCTGACCAATGATTTCGAGGGCTGCGCGCCGACCAAAACCAACCGGCTCGACCCCATCTCGCTGGTCTGCAAGGTCACCGAGGCCAACGGCCGCCCGGCGGTCAAGCTCTCCGACAATCCCGCCAAAGCCACCGGCGACGAAAAAGAGATCGAGCGCTATTTGCGCATGTTTGGCGAGAAAGACCGCGTGGAGCAGTTGGTCAAGGTGTGAGGGTGAGGGAACTCTTCGGTAATTCGAGTTCCTTCGCGCCCCCCTCTGTCCTGCCGGACATCTCCCCCACGAGGGGGGAGATTGGCCGTCATCGCCACTTTCGCCAGCCTCCGACGCCGCAAGACACGCTGCAGGAGATGCGCCGGCCGTGCGGCCAGCCGATCTCCCCCCAAGTGGGGGAGATGTCCGGCAGGACAGAGGGGGGCGCCGTAGAGCGCTGTCGTCTTTCGCTGGCGCTATTGCTTGCAGCCCTGTGTTTCGCATCGCCCACCCCCGCCTTCGCCCATGCCTCCGACCGCGGCCACGTCCTGCTCCTGCCCACCGGCTACTACGTCGCCGGCGGCGCGTTCGCGGTCGCCGCCAGTTTCCTTGTCCTGGCGCTGCTGCCGCCAGACTTTCCTGCCCGCTTCTGGCGGCGGCGTCTGCCGCTTATCGCATTCGGCGACGGCGCGAGGGCAGTCGTCAGCCTGGCATCCTTTGCCGGCTTTGCAATTCTGGTTGCGGCCGGCCTGTTCGGCAGCCGTGATCCGCTCTCCAACCCGCTGCCGCTCGCGATATGGACACTGCTCTGGGTTGGACTGGTCTTGCTGCAGGGCCTGTTCGGCAATCTCTGGTCATGGCTGAACCCCTGGTACGGGCCCTGGCGTGTGGTTTCCCGCCTGTTCGGCAATCGCAAGACATGGCGACCGCCTGCGTGGCTCGGCTGCTGGCCGGCTTTCGTGCTGTTCTTCGCCTTCGCCTGGTTCGAGTTGATCGACCCGGCGCCCGACGACCCGGCGCGACTCGCCTGGGCCGCCGGCCTTTATTGGCTGCTGAGTTTTTCCGCCATGCTGGTGTTCGGCTACCGCGACTGGAGCCGGCGTGGCGAGTTCCTGACCGTCTTCCTCGCCATGGTGGCGCGATTCGCCCTGCTTGAGCGCAAAGGCGGGCGGCTCAGTCTGTGCTGGCCGGGCGCCAAGCTCAGCAATGCCGCGCCGCTGTCGCTCAGCGGCATTGCTTTCCTGCTGCTGGCGCTGTCGTCGGTGTCCTTCGACGGCCTGTCGAAAACCTTTTTCTGGCTCGGCCTGTTCGGCATCAATCCGCTGGAAGTCCCGGGCCGCACGGCGGTGATCGGCATCGGCACCGTCGGGCTCGTGTTGACGTTCGTCCTGCTTGCGGCCGCGTTCATCCTTGCCATTGTCCTTGGCCAGCATCTTGCCGGCAGCCCGCATTCCCTCAGGCAGGCCGCGGGGCTGCTGGTCTGGTCGATCGTGCCGATCGCGCTCGCCTATCATGTTGCGCACTATCTGACGGCGCTGCTTGTCGACGGCCAATATGCGGCGGCTGCGCTTTCCGACCCGTTCGCGCTGGGCTGGAACCTGTTCGGCACCGCCGACGTGCCGATCGAAGCCGGCGTCGCTGCCGGCGCCGGCTCGGCATGGTGGCTGTGGAATATCCAGGCCGGCGTCATCATCATCGGCCACATGCTCGCCGTGCTCGTCGCGCATGGCCTCGCCTGGCGATTGCACCCGCGTCCCGCCGGCGCCGCGCTCAGCCAGTTTCCGCTCACCGTGCTGATGATCGCCTATACGGTCTTCGGCCTGTGGCTGCTTGCCACGCCTTCGGTCGGATGAGACAAAACCCCGCTTCGATGGCGTCGGTCAGTCCCCAGGGGAAAGCTCGCTTGCCACGTCAGGGCTTTGATGATTTAGTTTGTACACATGCAATTTCGGCGCTCTTACCAGGAGTGGCTCGCCACGCTACAGCCATTGGTCAAAACTCAAAACAAGGGGAACTGCCGTGACTGACAAGAATGGGTTTTTCGATCTCTCCAAAACCGGTCTCACCCGCCGCACCGCGCTCAAGGGGTTGGCCGCGGGCGCCGGTCTCGCCGTCGCGCCCGGGTTCGTGCGCTACAGCCAGGCGCAGAGCTCGGCGCCGATAAAGATCGGCTTCCAGTGCCACCGCACCGGCATCGGCGCTGCCTATGGCCGCTGGTACGACAGGACCACCGCCGCCGCGGTCAAGGCGATCAACGAAGCCGGCGGCATCAACGGCCGGCCGGTCGAGGTGATCATCGAGGATGACGGCACCGATCCCGGCCGCGGCGCCGAAGTGGTCGGCAAGTTCGCCACCCAGCACAAGACCGACATTGTCTACGGCACGCTGTTTTCGCATGTCGTCATCGGCTCGGCGCCAGCCGCCGGCGAGGCCAAGATGCCCTATTTTGTCGTCAGTGAAGGCCACCACGTCGCCTCGACCAAGCTCAACCGCTACGTCTTCCAGCCCGGCATCACCGACGTGAAGAGCCAGATCCAGGCGATGGCGCCGTGGATCGCGGCGAATGCCGGCAAGAAGGTGACGCAGATTTTTCCCGATTTTGCCTTCGGCTACGACCATCGCGACTACCTGCCGCCGGCGCTGAAGGCGCAGGGCGCCGAGGTCATCGCCCAGATTGCCATCCCGCCGACGGAATCGTCCTTCACCAAATATTTCCCGCAGATCCCGGCCGAAACCGAGGTGATCTACCATGTCATGGTCGGGCCGGCGGTGCTCACCTTCGTCAAGGAACTCGGCGAATTCTACGGCTCCAGCCGGCCGCAGCTGTTCGGCTTCATCGATTCGCTCGAAGCCACCGACATCAACAGCCCCGGCCTCGAATTCCTCGACGGCAGCCATTTCTGGGAAGGCTCACCGCGCTACGCGCAAACAGATGATTCCGCCGCGCAGAAGGCCTATCGCGCCGCCGTCGGCATCGACGACAACGGTGCCGCCGTCGGCGATCCCAAGGACGTCTCCACCGCCGCGCACATGTTCGGCTGCTGGGAAACGCTCTATGTCGTCAAGAAGGCGATGGAGGATGCCGGCTACAAGGGTCCGGAAGACCGTGCCAAGCTGGTCGAGGCGACCGAGGCCTTGACCGAGTTCGCCGAGGGCCCCGAGCATCCGCAAGGACCGAAGACCTTCAACGGCAAGATCCACCAGTGTTTTGGCATCCAGAACATCTCCAAGGTCGAAGGCGGCCGGCTGAACGTCGTCCACAAGACCAAGATCGAGGACGGCCTCTACGAGCCGGAAGGGGATTACACGACGCAGCCGCTGTGAGCTTGGTTCTGTAAGCCTAGCGTATAGCCGATGCACTTCGGACCCCATCTTCTCCTCGCCGCCCTCGAAGGCCTCGTCACCTCCGCCGTGCTGGCGCTGACGGCGCTTGGGCTGTCGCTGGTGTTCGGCGTCATGCGTGTCGTCAATGTCGCCCATGGCGAGCTCTTCATGCTCGGCGCCGTGCTTGCCTGGGCAATCTCCACGGCGATTTCAGGCCATCCGGCGCTCGGCTTCCTGGCAGCCCTGGTGCTGGCGCCGCTGATCGTCGGCCTGATCGCGCTGGTCTCCGAACGGCTGGTGCTGCGCCGGCTGAATTACAATCCGGAAGCCACCATCGTCGCCACCATCGGCATGCTCTACATCATCCAGCAACTGGCGCTGACCTTTTATGGTCCGGAGGCACGGCCGGTGGACCCGCCCTTCAGCTACCGCATCCTTTTGCCGTGGTTCGGCTACTCCGGCTACAAGCTGTCGATCATCGCCGCCTCCGCGCTTCTGCTGACGGCGACCTGGTTCGTGCTGACGCGTACGAAAATCGGCCTGGTCATGCGCGCCACGCAATATGACAGCGAAACGGCGCAGGCCTTTGGCATTCCGGTCGACCGCGTCTATGCCGGCGTCTTCGCGCTCGGCGCCATGCTGGCGGCGGTGGCCGCGGTGCTGATCGTGCCAATAAGCCAGGCGCATTACCTGATGGGACAGGACCCGCTGCTCTTGTCGTTCATCGTCGTCATCATCGGCGGTCTCGGCTCGCTGCGCGGCACCGTCGTCGCTGCCGTGCTCATCGGCCTGTCGGACGGCATCATCTCGGTGTTCTTCTCGCCGACGCTGGCCAAGATCATCGCCACGCTGCTGGTGGCCATGGTGCTGGTGTTCCGGCCGCAAGGCCTGTTCGGGACGGCATCGCGATGAAGGAGGCTTCACCGGCAAAGGCCTATGCTTTGCATCTGGGCATCATCGTCCTGCTGTTCGCGCTGAGCTTCGTCCTGCCGGAATATCACCACGGGCTGCTCGCCCGCATCATGGTGCTGGCGGTTTTCGCCATGGGCTACAACCTGCTGTTCGGCTATGTCGGGTTGCTCAGCCTCGGCCACGCCATGTTCTTTTCGGCCGGGCTCTATGGCGCCGGCCTTGCCGTCATCCATCTCGGCTGGAGCGTGCCGGTCGCCTTCGCCGCCGGCCTTGCCTGCGGCGCGCTTCTCGCGCTGGTGATCGGGGTGCTGGCGCTGCGCACTTCCGGTGTCGCCTTCATGATCGTCACCATGATGTTCGCGCAGGTGTTCTATCTCATAATCCTCTATCTCGCGGCCTGGACCGGCGGCGATCAAGGCCTGGTGGTGCCGCAGTCGGCGCGTGTGCTTGTTTTGGGCGACACCTCGCTCGGCCTCACCAATCCGACCGTGCGCTACATGAGCGCGCTGGTCCTGTTCTCGATCGTGCTGCTGGTGACGCTCGCCGTCGTCCGCTCCAGGTATGGCCGTGTGCTGGTCGCCATTCGCGAGAACGAGGAGCGGACCAAAATGCTTGGCTACGACACTTTTTCCAACAAGCTTGTCGCGGTCGTCGTCTCCGGCACCATCTGCGCGGCTTCGGGCGCTGCCTACGCGCTGCTGTTCGGCTATGTCGGCTCGACCTTCGCCTCGGTGCAATATTCCATCCTGCCGCTGCTCTGGGTGCTGCTCGGCGGTGCTGCGACCACGCTCGGTCCGCTGATCGGCACGCTGTTCATGTACTATGTCGTCGACATCACCAGCGGCTACACCTCGGCCTATCTGCTGATCGTCGGCATTGCCCTCATCCTGCTGGTGCTGTTCTTTCCCAAGGGCATTCTCGGCACCATCCGTCAGCGCTGGCTCGGATGGCTGCCATGATGCCGCTGCTGACGACCAAAGGCCTGTCCCGCAATTTCGGCGGCCTGCGCGCCGTCGATGGCGTCGATTTCGCCCTCATGCCGGGCGAGATCCGCGCCGTCATCGGCCCCAATGGCGCCGGCAAGACCACTTTTGTCAGCCTGATCAGCGGCCGCATCCAGCCGTCGACGGGCATGATCGTCTTCGACGGCGCCGACATCACCAACCTGCCGGCCTACGCCAGGGTCCGCCTCGGCATCGCCTACACCTTCCAGATCACCAGCGTCTTCGCCAATCTCACCGCCTACGACAACGTTGCATTACCGGTGCAGCGCACGCTGACCGATGGCCGCTCGAAAGGTGCCGTGCATGTTGGCGTCATGGCGGCGCTGGAGCGCACCGGACTTGCCGACCGCGCCCACATGCCGGCCGGGCAGTTGTCCTATGGCCATCAGCGCCTGCTCGAAGTGGCGATGGGGCTGGCGCTGAAACCGCGCCTGCTGATCCTCGACGAGCCGACGCAGGGGTTGGCCGACAGCGAGATCGACAATTTCATCGGGCTGGTGCGCGAGATCGCCAAAAGCGCCACCGTGCTTCTGATCGAACACAACATGCCGGTGGTCATGCAGCTTGCCGACCGCATCACCGTCTTCAACGCCGGCAAGATCCTGGCCGAAGGCACGCCCGAGCAGGTCCGCGCCAATACGCAAGTGCAGGACGCCTATTTGGGGACGACCGCATGACGCAACCGCGGGCTGAAGCACTGGCCATCTCCGGGCTCGATTGCTTCTACGGCGAGGTCCAGGTGCTCTACGGCCTCGACCTCGTGCTGAACAAGGGCGAGGTGCTTTGCCTGTTCGGCCGCAACGGCGCCGGCAAGACGACGACGCTGAAGGCGATCATGGGCCTCGTTCCCTCACGCGCCGGCTCGATCAGGCTCGACGGCAGGGAATTGAGCGGCCTGCCGGCGCACGACGTGCCGAAGGCCGGCGTCGCCTGGGTGCCGCAGGGCCGGCGGCTGTTCGCCGAGATGACGGTGGCCGAAAACATCGAGATCGGCCTGATGACCCGCGGCAAGGGCAAGGCAACGCGCGAAAACGTGCTCGACCTTTTCCCGCTGCTGCGCCAGCGGCTGAGACAACGTTCCGGCACGCTGTCGGGCGGCGAGCAGCAAATGCTGGCCATGGCACGGGCGCTGTGTCTCGAGCCGCAGGTGCTTTTGCTCGACGAGCCGACCGAAGGGCTGATGCCGTCGATGATCGCAAAAATCCGCGAGACGGTAGCGAAGCTGCGCGACCTTGGCGTCTCGACGATCCTGGTCGAGCAGCGCGTCGATGCTGTGCTGTCCGTCGCCGACCGGGTCTCGTTCATCGAAAACGGCCGCAACCGCGAGACCGTCGATGTCGAGGAGCTTCGCGCCGATCCGTCGGCGGTCCGCCGCTATATCGGCGTCGGCTGATCAGCGAAAGAACAGAAAACCCGCGATCAAAAATATCGGAATCAGCACCGCGCCCGACCACGCCATGTAGCCGAAGAAGCCCGGCATCTTCACGCCGCGATGCCTGGCAATGGCGTAAACCATGAAATTCGGCGCATTGCCGATATAGGTGTTGGCGCCCATGAACACCGCGCCGGCCGAGATCGCCGCCAGCGTCGAGGCGAAGGTGGTCATCAGATGCTGCGGATCGCCGCCGGCGAGCTCGAAGAACACCAGGTAGGTCGGCGCATTGTCGAGGAAGGACGACAGCGCTCCGGTCATCCAGAAATACGCCAGCTCGTTGGGCTCGCCCGTTGGCGAACTGACCAGCGAGACCAGCGGCGCCAGCGCGCCGTCGGCACCGGCCCTGAGAATGGCGATGGCCGGCACGATGCAGATGAAGATGCCGGCGAACAGTTTCGCCACCTCGGCGATCGGCTCCCAGTGGAAGTTGTTCGCCCGCCTGTGGCTCTTGCTTGAGACAGCGAGCGAAAGCAAGGCGAGCGCCAGGATGATCGCGTCGCGCACCAGGTTCTGCAATTCAAGGCTCACGCCCTGGACGGAGAAAGCCACGCCCGGGTTCCAGGTCGCGGAAAGCAGGATCGCGCCGATCACCCCGGCCAGCAGCGGGAGGTTGGCCAGGCCTCGGATGCGCACCTCCGTGTCCGGTGTCGGATCCTTGATCTTCGGCGCGCCGGCCTCGCGGTGATGCAGGATGATGTCCATGGCCAGGAAGACGGCCAGCACCAGGCCGCCGACGAACAATGTCTCCTGATAGAGATTGGCAGCGGTCCAGAAGAAATCGACGCCGCGCAGGAAGCCGACGAACAGCGGCGGGTCGCCGAGCGGCGTCAGCGAGCCGCCGATGTTGGACACCAGGAAAATGAAGAAGATGACGACATGGGCGTTGAACGGCCGGTTGTCGTTGGCGCGCAGGATCGGCCGGATCAGGATCATCGAGGCGCCGGTCGTGCCGATGACCGAGGCGAGCATCGCCCCGATCAGCAGCAGCCCGGCATTCACCAGCGGCGTGCCGTGGATGTTGCCGGCGACAAGGATGCCGCCCGAAATGGTGAACAGCGCAAACAGAAGAATGATGAACGACATGTATTCGGTGAGCAGCGCATGCAGCACCGCCTCTGTAGCCGAAGCCATGCCGAACGCCACCGCCAGCGGCACGACCGCAAGCGCCGCCCAGAACAAGGTGATCTTGCCGTAGTGATGCTCCCAGACCTGGTGGAAGAGCAATGGCCCGGTGGCGATCGACAGAAGCAGGCCGGCAAAGGGCAGCGCCCACCACAGCGACATTGTTTCGCCCGGCAGCGCGTGGGCCTCGGCTGCAAGCGCTATTCCCGGAAACAGGGTGGCGATTGCCACCACAGCGCCCGCCGTCAAAGCCGCCGCAAACCGCATGATGCCCCCTCTGGAATTGTGTCGAGTGCGATCGGTGATGTTCAAGCCAGCGTCACGCCGGCATCGCGCATTCGGTTCAGCATCGTCTCGAGTGAGCCATTGAGATTGATGCCGCGGCAGGCGTCGAGCCGCACCGTGGTGTGGAAACCGTGCTTGACCGCGTCGAGCGCCGAGAAGGCGACGCAGTAATCGGTCGCCAGGCCGGCCAGGGTCAGCGTGTCGATGCCGCGCTCCTTGAGATAGCCGGCAAGGCCGGTCGGCGTCGCATGGTCGTTCTCGAAGAAAGCCGAATAGCTGTCGATCTCCGGGCGGAAACCCTTGCGGATCACCAGTTCGGCCCTGGTCCAGGCCAGGCCCGAATGGAAATCCGAACCCAGGCTGCCCTGGATGCAGTGGTCGGGCCACAGCGTCTGCGGGCCGTAAGGCATCTCAATCGTTTCGAACGGCTGCTTGCCGGGATGACTGGAGGCAAAGCTCGCATGGCCGGCGGGATGCCAGTCCTGCGTCAGCACGACATGTTGGGTCCGCCGGATCAGGTCGTTGACCAGCGGCACGATCTCGTCGCCGCCGGCCACCGCCAGCGCGCCGCCCGGACAGAAATCGTTCTGCAGGTCGATGATGACAAGCGCTTCGTCGGCCATGGAGCCTCCCTCTTGTTTGTCCCGGAGGCATGACCCGAACCGGGAGGTCTCCGGTGTTCGATCCTACCGAAAATGCCGCTGGCGCGACCGGATGCAGAAACTTGACCAGATGGCCGTCTGCGTCAACTCCAACGGCATAACAAATGCGTTCGTCGTGCCGATGCGGGCACCGGAGCAAAACTCTGGCTTTGACAATTCCTGCCGGCTTGATATCATTTGCATACGAATGAATTTGACTGGCTCGGACGCCGGAAGGATTCCCTGTTTTTTGGAAGGCAAGCGTGATCCGTTACGCGAAACCCACCACGGTCGACGAGGCGCTCGCTTTGCTTGGCGAGGCTCGGTGGCGCATCCTTGCCGGCGGCACCGATTTCTACCCGGCACAAGGAGCCGCGCCTTTCCGCGACAATGTCCTCGATATCAACGGCCTGGCGACGCTGCGCGGTATTGCTGAGACCGACAGCCATTGGCTGATCGGTGCGCGCACGACCTGGACCGATCTTGTCCGTCATCCGCTGCCGACGGCCTTCGATGCGCTGAAGCAGGCGGCGCGGGAAGTCGGTTCCGTCCAGATCCAGAACGTCGCCTCCATCGCCGGCAATCTCTGCAATGCCTCCCCGGCCGCCGACGGCGTGCCGGCGCTGCTGGTTCTCGACGCCGAGGTCGAGTTGCGCTCGGTGGCGATGGTCCGCCATCTGCCGCTCGAAAAATTCATCCTGGGGAACCGCCGCACGGGACTGCAGCCGGGCGAAATGGTCACCGCCATCCGCGTGCCGAAAGAAGCGGCCACCGGCACGTCGGCTTTCGTAAAACTCGGCGCGCGCCGCTATCTCGTCATTTCCATAGCCATGGCGGCGGCTTGCTTGACCGTTGAGGATGGCATCGTCGCCAACGCCGCCGTCGCCGTCGGCTCCTGTTCGGCGGTTGCCACGCGCCTTGCAAGTGTCGAAGCAGCCTTGCGCGGCCTCCCGGTCAACGACGCTCTCGTCGCTGCGATCCAGTCCGCACCGATGGACGAGCTTTCGCCGATCGACGACGTGCGCGGCAGCGCCGAATACCGGCTGGACGCCGCGCGCGAGATCGTTGTCCGTGCCGTGCTTGGTGCCGCGGGTCACGCGTCGGATGACAAGGCGGTGGCCGCATGAGCAAAGCTCAGCCTGGCATGACCAAAGCTCAGCCTGACATGAGCGGAGTTCAGCCCGGCATGAGCATGGAGCGCGCCGACATCGCCTTCGAGGTCAACGGCGCCGCCGTTTCCGTCTGCGTGCCGCCGGTTCGCCGTCTGTCTTCGGTGCTGCGTGACGAATTGCGCCTGACCGGCACCAAGGTCGGCTGCGACGCCGGCGACTGCGGCGCCTGCACGGTGCTTGTCGACGGCGAGCCCGTCTGCGCCTGCCTGATGTCTGCAGCTTCTGCCGCTGGCACCGTGGTAACCACGGTCGAGGGTCTCGCCAACCGCAGATTGTCGGCGCTGCAGGCCTCGTTCCTCGACCATGGCGCGGCGCAATGCGGCATCTGCACACCCGGCCTGCTCATCGCGGCGACAGCGCTTCTGGAGAAGAACCCCAATCCAACCGAGGCCGAAACCCAGGATGCGCTGGGCGGCGTCCTCTGCCGCTGCACCGGCTATCGCAAGATCATCGCTGCGGTGATGGATGCTGGACGCTTCGCCAGCGAATTTTCGACGGACGGGGCTGCCCCGTATCCGCCTGCCGGCACCTTCTCCCCGTATGGTGACGGGGAGAAGGGACAAGTTTCTGCGCTGGCGACCCCTTCTCTCGATCTTGACCGCAGAATGCCAATCTCAGGCCACGCCGTCGGTTCCTCTCCAATTCGCCTCGACGGCCTGTCGAAAGTCACCGGCGGCGAAAAATTCGGCGGCGATTCCTTCCCGGCCGATGCGCTGGCGGTGCTGGTAGTCCGCTCGCCGCATTATCACGCCCGCTTCGCCTTCGGCGATCTCGACGCCTGGGTGAAAGCCCATCCCGGCATCGTCGGCGTCTTCACCGCCGCCGACATTCCGGGAAAGAACTGCTTCGGCGTCATTGCGCCTTTTGCCGACCAGCCGGCGCTGGCCGAAAATTTTTCGCGCTTTCGCGGCGAGGCGGTGGCGCTGGTTGCCGGCGAGCGCGAGGCCATCCTCGAACTCGACCTTGCGGATTTTCCTGTTCGTTGGACCGAGTTGCCGCACCTTCTGCAGCCTTGCGAGGCGCAGGCCGGCGGCGCACAACTGATCCACGAGAACCGGCCGGAAAACCTGCTCACATCAGGCTTTGTCGAGCGTGGTGACCCCGACGCCGCCCTTGCCGGCGCCGCCTTCACTGTTTCCGGCGCCATCGACACGTCCTATGTCGAGCACGCCTATATCGAGCCGGAAGCCGGCTATGCCTATATGGACGGCGACACGCTGGTCGTCGTCGCCTGCACGCAGGCGCCCTATATGGACCGCGACGACGTGGCAAAGGTGCTTGGCCTTGCCGTCGACAAGGTGCGGATTGTGCCGACCGCCACCGGCGGCGGTTTTGGCTCCAAGCTCGACGTTTCGTTGCAGCCGCTGATCGGCCTGGTCGCGATGAAGACCGGGCGGCCGGCGGCACTCGCCTATACCCGCAATGAATCGATGATCTCGACCACCAAGCGTCACCCCGCCGAAATGAAGGCGACGATCGGCGCCGATGCCGATGGCCGCGTCACCGGCATGGTCTTCACCGGCGATTTCAACACCGGCGCCTATGCGAGTTGGGGACCGACCGTCGCCAACCGCGTGCCGGTGCACGCCTCCGGTCCCTATGCGACGCCGAACTATCGGGCCGAAGGCCGCGCCATCCACACGAATGGCCCGATCTCCGGCGCCTTCCGCGGTTTCGGCGTGCCGCAGGCGACGATCGTGCAGGAAACGCTCTATGACGAATTGGCCGAAAAGCTTGGGTTGGATCGGCTCGATTTTCGCGTGAAAAACTGCCTTCGAAACGGCTCCGAAACGGTTACGGGCCAGAGGCTGGAATCAGGCGTGGGCATCGCCGAGTGCCTCGAAGCGCTGCGGCCGCATTGGACGCGTGCGCTTGTCGATGTCGATACATTCAACAGTGCCAATGACAGCAGGAAACGCGGCGTCGGCGTCGCCTCCTGCTGGTACGGCTGCGGCAACACCTCGTTGCCCAATCCGTCGACCATCAGGGTCGGCATCTCGGCTGAAGGCGATGTCGTCCTGCATCAGGGTGCGGTCGATATCGGGCAAGGCTCGAACACAGTCATTGCCCAGATCTGCGCCGACGCGCTCGGCCTGCCGCTGGAAAAATTCCGCCTGAAAAGCGCCGACACGGCGATGACGCCGGACGCCGGCAAGACGTCCGCCTCGCGCCAGACCTTCGTGACCGGCAAGGCCGCCGAAAAGGCCGGCCGCGCCCTGCGCGAGACGATGCTGCGCTTCGCCAATGTGTCGGAGAAGGCGCCGATCGCTCTGAATGGCACCAGCCTCGTCATCCGCGAGGGCGAAGCGACGCGGCATATCGATTTGTCCACGCTGAAGGCCGATGCCGACGGCTTGGTGTTTCGCGCCGAGGAAAGTTATGACCCGCCGACGCTGCCGCTCGACGCCAGGGGCCAGGGTAAGCCTTATGCCGTCTATGGCTACGGCGCGCAGATCGCCGAACTGGAGGTCGACCTCAAGCTCGGTACGGTCAAGCTGGTCAAGATCACCGCCGCGCATGATGTCGGCAAGGCGATCAATCCGCTGCTCGCCGAAGGCCAGATCGAGGGCGGCATCGCGCAAGGCATCGGCATGGCGTTGATGGAAGAATACATCCCCGGCCGTACCGAGAATCTGCACGACTATCTGATCCCGACGATCGGCGACGTGCCGCCGATCGAGACCATCCTGATCGAAGTTCCGGATCCGGAAGGACCCTTTGGCGCCAAGGGCTTGGGCGAGCATGTGCTGATCCCGACGGCGCCGGCGATCCTCAATGCCATCCGCCATGCCACCGGTGTTCTGGTCTGCAAAATTCCGGCGACGCCGAGCCGTATCCGCGCCGCGATCCGCGACAACGAGGCACGCCGATGAGCGAGCTTGCCGAACGCTTCGAGACGCATGATCCCGGCGAGAAGCAGGTGGCGGAAAAGATCCGCTGCGATGCCTGCCCGGTCATGTGCTACATAGCAGATGGCCGCACCGGCGCCTGTGATCGCTACGGCAATGTCGGCGGCAGGATCGTGCGGATGGATCCGCTGACCATCCTGGACCACGCGACCGAGGCCGGCGGCGCGGTCGTGCCGTTTGTCGCCGAGGGCGAAGAATGGGACGGCGAACTGGTCAACACCGGCCGCCGCTTCGTCACCGCGATCGGCGCCGGCACCACCTATCCCGACTATAAGCCGGCGCCGTTCATCGTCAGCCAGGAGGTCGAAGGCATCGATCTCGTCACCGTCGTCACCGAGGGCATCTTCTCCTACTGCGGCGTCAAGGTGAAGATCGACACCGACCGGCACATCGGCCCCGAAACGGCGACGGTGCGCGCCGGAGGCGAGGCGATCGGCCATGTCACGACAGGCGAATATGGCTCGCAGATGCTGTCGCTGGGCGGCGTGCATCATCTGACCGGCGGCTCCAAGGCCGAAGGCCGCGCCACCTGCGATGCGCTGCTCAATCTATGCAACCGCAAGCCGGTCGAGCTCACCATCGACGGCGGCGCTGTGGTCGTCGTGGAAGCCGGCAAGCCGCCGGTCATCGACGGCAAGCTCGAGCAGCGGATGCGCGTCGGCTGCGGCTCGGCCACCATCGGCATGTTCGCCACCCAATGGCGCGGCCTGGTCGACGAGGTGGTGGTGGTCGACGACCACATCACCGGCGTCGTCTCCGAGCATCAGGCAGGCAAGGTGCTCGGCTGGCAGGACACCGGGATAAAGATCGTCGGCCGCCGTTCGACGCCGGGCCGCTATTTCAAGGTGTCGGAGCCCGGGCTCGGCTGGGGCGGCACCAGTATTTCCGACCCGCTGTCGATCCTTGGTGAGTGGAATGCGAAGAAGGGCGCGCGTCCCGGCCTGTCGCTGCTGATGGTCTCGACCACCGGCGAGCAGTTCGCCTATTACGAGCTCGACGACGCGCTGAGGCCGGTGCAGAAACCGTTCCCCGAGCGGCTGCAGAAATCCGTCGGCCTGATCGAGGACAATTGCGAGCCGGCGCTATGCACCGTGCTGTTCGTCGGCGGCGCCGGCGGCTCGCTGCGCGCCGGCGTCACCGAGAACCCGGTCAATCTGACCCGCTCGGTGCAGGGCCTGACGACTTATGTGACGGTCGGCGGCGCGCCGGTCTATGTCTGGCCGGGCGGCGGCATCACGCTGATGGTCGACGTCACCCGCGTGCCGGAAGGTGCCTTCGGCTATGTGCCGACGCCGGCGCTGGTGGCGCCGATCGAGTTCACCCTGCGCCGCGACGACTATGTCAGGCTCGGCGGCTACGAAGCCGAAATCCGCAGCGTTGACGACATTTTGGCCAAAGGCGGCGAATATCTCAACCCGCGCCGGGGCACTGGCGCGCCGGCCAGCAATCCTTGGCCGCCGCTGGCGCAGCTGCGGCGAGCAGCGGCAGACGGGGCCAAGTAGTGATGAACGGCCCGCAGGTACATTGGCTTGAGGACGGCAGGCGGCTGCATCTCAATCATGGCCCGATCGACCTGATCGTCGAGGCATTCGGCGATGCGGACGAACGCCGCGCCGCCTATGGCCAGGCGGTGGCGCGGTTTCAAACAATCTTGCAGGAACTCGTCGACGAACTGCCGGAACTGCGCCGCCCGGCCTCGTCGCGGCCACGTGCTTTCGCCGGAACGACGGCGCGACGCATGGAAGCAGCGGTTGTTCCGCTGGCAAAACAATTCATCACGCCGATGGCTGCGGTCGCCGGTTCGGTAGCCGACGAAATGCTTGGCGCGCTGCTGGCCGGTCGCCGGCTCGATCGCGCCTATGTCAACAATGGCGGCGACAGCGTGATCCATCTCGGCAATGGCCGGTCCATGACTCTTGCCATCGCCGGGACAGGTCATGGACTGGCAGACAGGATCACGATCCGCGCCGAAGACGGGATCCGCGGCGTCGCGACCAGCGGCTGGCGCGGCCGTTCCTTTTCGCTCGGCATCGCCGACGCAGTCACCGTGCTGGCGCGGACCGGTGCTGAAGCCGACGCCGCCGCGACCCTGATCGCCAACGCCGTCGACCTGCCCGGTCGCCCCGCCATCGAGCGCGTGCCGGCGCGCGATCTGGCGCCTGACAGCGACCTTGGCGATCGACTGGTCACCCAAGCCGTCGGCGCGCTTTCATCAGGCGAAATAGCCGCCGCGCTCGACAGTGGGATCGCCGTCGCCGAAGATTTTCGGCGACATGGCCTGATTGCCGCTTCAGCCTTGTTCCTTGCCGGTCAGGCACGGATCGCCGGTTCCATGGCGCTCGTTGCGCCCAACGAGAAATCAAGGAAGGAAATTGCCCATGCCTGAGTTTGCGATCCGCAAGATTGCGGTGCTGACGGAGGAGATATTTCATGAGGGCGGGCCGGTGGCGAAGGTGCCGCGCCGCCGCGCCGCCGCCATGGCGGTGGTGAAGAACCCATTCGCCGGCCGTTACGTGGAAGGCCTCCAGAGCGCCATGGATGATCTGAAGCCGCTCGGGCTGCTGCTCTCCGACAAGCTGATTGCCGCATTGGGTGGCGGCGTGAAACAGATCGACGGCTACGGCAAGGGCGCCATCGTTGGTATCGCCGGCGAACTGGAGCATGGCGCGCTGTGGCATGTGCCTGGCGGCTATGCCATGCGCGAGCGGCTCGGCGACGCCAAGGCGATCGTGCCATCGGCAAAAAAGGTCGGCGCCTTCGGCTCGCGGCTCGACGTGCCGCTCGGCCATATCAACGCCGCCTATGTGCGCAGCCATTTCGATGCCATGGAGGTCGGCATCAGCGACGGGCCTCGTCCCGACGAGATCCTGTTCTGCCTCGCCATGACCTGCGGCCCGCGCGTGCACGACCGCATGGGCGGCCTCGCGGCGAAAGACATCAAGGCATGGGACGGACTGCGGTGAGCGCCGAAGACGTCAAGCTCAAGCTGGTCGAGGCCGAGGAGCCCGACGAAAACGACTATCGTTTGCAGGAGCAGGTCGGCTTCATCCTGCGCAAGGCGCACCAGCGTCACGTCTCGATCTTCGCTGCGCACATCGCCGACCTGACGCCGCCGCAATTCGCCGCCCTGGCCAAATTGCACGATGTCGGCGAGACCTCGCAGAACCAGCTTGGCAGCCTGATCGCCATGGACGCGGCGACGGTGAAAGGCGTCATCGACCGGCTCAAGGCGCGCGGCCTTGTCGAGCTTTCCAAGCATGAGGTCGACAAAAGGCGCCTGCTGGTCAATCTGACCGCTGAAGGCCGTAAGGCTGTCGAGCGGCTGATCCCGATCGCCCGCGACATCACGCAGGAAACGCTGGCGCCGCTTTCGGCCAAGGAGGCCGCGATTTTCATGAGGCTTTTGGCCAAGCTGGCGTGAGCGCGGCCCTGGTCAGCGCTGCCCCTCACCTGCCTGCCGGCATCCTCTCCCCGTAGAACGGGGAGAGGGGCGCCGTCATCGACGACTTCGTCTCAGAGCCCGTGCTCCTTCAGGATCTGGGCGGCATTTTCCTTGGTGATCTTCTGCGTCGGCAGCGTGATGGTCTTTTCGATCTTCTCGCCGTTCAGGAACTTGATCGCCTGCCGCAGCCCTTCGGCACCCGGTGTCACATAGGTGAACGTCGCCGTCAGCTCACCATTGGCGACAAGCTGCACGCCTTCATTGGGCAAGCCGTCGATGCCGATGAACTTGATGTCCTTCTCGCGGCCGACATCCTTGGCAGCAAGATAGGCGCCGTAGGCCATCGGGTCGTTATGACCATAGACAAGGTCGATCTTCTCGTTGTTGCGCAGCGCCGTGGCCATGATGTTGTAGGCCTGGTCCTGTTTCCAGTCGCCCGACTGCTGGTCGAGCAGGTATTTTATGCCCGGCTCCTTGTCGGTGAATTCATGGAAGCCTTCATGGCGGTCATGCGCCGGCTGGGTGCCCATACCGCCCCAGATCTCGACGACATTGCCTGATGCCTTGCCCTTGCCGCCGAGCAACTCGACCGCGTATTCACCGGCAGCCCGGCCGATCAGCTTGTTGTCGCCGCCGACGAACTGCGTGTAGTCCTTGGTCTCGACGTTGCGGTCGAGCACGAAGACCGGGATCTTGGCGTCGATCGCCTGCTGCACGACGCCGGTCAACCCCGCGGATTCCTTCGGTGACACCAGCAGCGCATCGACTTCCTGGCGGATCAGGTTCTCGACATCGGCGACCTGCTTTTCCGTCTTGTCCTCGCCGTCGGTGATGATCAGCTCGACTTCCGGATGCTTGGCGGCCTCCGCCAGAATGTCCTTGTTGAACTGGGCGCGCCACGGCTCGATGGTCGTCACCTGCGAGAAGCCGATCTTCCACTTCTTGTCCTGCGCGTAGGCGTTGCCGCTGGTCAGCAGCGCGGTCGTGGTCATGAGCGCCGCGGTGACAGCGGCAAGCTTCAGCAATTCACGTCGTTTCATTTCTTGTTTCCTCCAAGATTTAGAGACGGGGTCTCTTTCGACGGCCGCTTTGCTGCGGTCGTTTCCTTGTGCGCCGTTTTTCCAAAGGGCAGACGCAGATAGAAGAGAAGATCAACGGCATTGCGCTCCTGCACGAGCACGGTGCCAATGATGATCATCCCCTTCAGCACGAGCTGAAGGTTCGAATTGATGTTGTGCAATTGCAGGATGTTCGAGAGCAGCCCGAAGATCAGCACGCCGCAGAATGTACCGATGAGGCTGCCGCGTCCGCCCATCAGGCTGGTGCCGCCGATGACCACGGCGGCGATGGCATCGAGCTCCAGCCCGGCTCCGGCGTCCGGCTTGCCTTGCCTGTATTGCGCGACATAGAGCACTGCCGCCACGCCGGCCAGCAGCCCGGACACGGCGTAGGTGGCGATCTTGACGCGGCCGGCGGCAATGCCGGACAGCCGCGCGGCCTCTTCGTTGCCGCCGATGGCGTAGACATAGCGGCCGAACGGGGTGAAGCGCAGCACGGCGCCGTAGATCAGGATCGCTCCGAGGAAGAACAGGCCCGGCATCGGGATCACGCCGAACACCAGCGAGCGCAGCATTTCGAAATCGGCGGTGGCGTTCGACCCGGTGTAGACCGGCAGCACCGCATTGTTCTGGCCGGCGGTCAGCCGGGCGATGCCGAGCGCAGTCACCATCATCGCCAGCGTGACGATGAAAGGTTGCAGCCGCCCGGCGACGATGATGAAGCCGTTGAGCGCGCCGAACAGCAAGCCGACGCAAGGCGCCACCAGCAACACGCCGAGCACGCCGAATTTCGAGCCGACCTGCGGCAGCAGGAACCACAGCACGAGACTGCAGAGGATCACCCCGACAATGCCGGGCGTGACCAGCCCACGAACGCTGTCCAGCCTGATGGCGTGGGTGGCCTGCGGGCCGGCGCGCGATTTTTCGATGTTCAGGAAGATGAAGCGGGTGATCAGGATGCCGAGGCAAAGGGCGACTACGGCAACCGTCGGCATCCCCAGCACCACCGCCGGCGTGACGCCGGGAACCGTCAGCAGCATGGCGCAGACCACGGTGCAGATCGCCATCAGCGAGCCGACGGAAAGATCGATGCCGCCGGTGATGATAACCGCCGTCATCCCGGTGGCGATCAGCCCGGTGGTCGACACCTGGCGCAGCACATCGAGCAGATTGCCGTAGGACAGGAAGATGTTGTTGCCCTTGGAGCTGATCGGCGAGCCCAGCACGCCGATCAGGAAGATGGCGATCAGGCCCCAATAGAGCTTCGTCCGGGACAGGATGTTCAAAATGCTCATGCTGCGGGTCTCGCCATGGTCCGGCGCGGCGCCGCGAGCCGCATGATGGCCTCCTCGCTGGCTTGCGCGCGGGAAAGGATTCCCGTCTGGCGACCATCGGCCATGACCAGGATGCGGTCGGACAGATGCAGCAGCTCCGGTAATTCCGAACTGATGACGGCGATGGCGAGGCCGTCTCGCGCCAGCTTGAAGATGAGGTCGTAGATCTCCCGCTTGGCGCCGACATCGATGCCGCGTGTCGGCTCGTCCAGCAGCAGCACCCGCGGCCGCGTAGCCAGCCACTTGCCGATGACGACCTTCTGCTGGTTGCCGCCGGACAGTGTGCCGGCCGGCTGCTCGATGGTCCCGCAGCGAATGCCGAGCGCCTTGACCGCTTGCCGCGCCAGGCCTTGCTCGGCGGCCCGCGAGCGAAGGCCGAACCGCGCCAGCGCGCCGACCAGCGGCAGCGCGACATTGTCGGTGATCGAGGCCTGAAGATGCAGGCCCAGCGTCTTGCGGTCCTCGGTCACCAGGGCGATGCCGAGCCGGCGTGCGTCGCGCGGCGAAAGGATTTCCACCGGCTCGCCGTCGAGCCGGATTTCGCCGCCGACGCGGCCGCCGCTGGAGCCGAAGATGGTCTCCAGGATTTCGGTGCGTCCGGAGCCGAGCAGTCCGCCTATCCCCAGAATTTCGCCTTCGGCAAGATCGAAGCCGACGCCGTCGAGCGCGGTGCGCCAGCCGTGGCGGTCTGGTTTCGACAGCGATAGGCCGCTTACCGAGAGGACGACCTTGCCGCTGGGACCACGCTCTCCGTGGGAAGAGGCAAGCAGGTTGCGCCCGACCATCGCCGAAATGATGCTGTCTTCATCGAGCTTTGCCATCACCTCGGTCAGCACGCGGCGTCCATCGCGAAACACGGTGACCCGGCTGGCCAGATGCATGACCTCGTCGATGCGGTGCGAGATGTAGACGATCGCCACGCCGTTGTCGGCGAGCTGGCGGATGATCCGGAACAGCCTCTGGCATTCGGCCGGCGAAAGCGCCGAAGTCGGCTCGTCCATGATCAGGATGCGCGCCGACATCGACAGGGCCTTGGCGATCTCGACCAGCTGCTGCTCGCCGACACGCAGGCTGCCGACCCGCGCTTCCGGGTTGAGCTCGATGCCGAGCCTCTGCAGCAGGGCGCCGGCGGCATGGCTGCTTGCCTTGCGGTCGACGATAAGTCCGGCGATCAGCTTCTCGCGCCCCAGGAAGATATTATCCGCAACGCTGAGCTCGGGGACGAGATTGAGTTCCTGGTGGATGATGGCGATGCCGGCATGCTCGGCGTCGCGGACGCCGGCGAAACGGACCGGATGGGCATCGACGTTCACCGTTCCGTCGTAATCCGTATAGATGCCGGAGAGGATTTTCATCAGCGTCGACTTGCCGGCGCCGTTTTCCCCCATCAGCGCATGGATCTCGCCGCGCCGCAGCTCGAAGCCGACATCGGCAAGCGCGGCGATGCCGCCGAAGGTCTTGGAGATGTGCTCGGCGCTCAGAACGACAGCCGAGCGGTCGGCGGCGGCATCTCCGGACGTGATGGAATTGCCATGCTCCATGACAAGAACGGCCTCCCTTCCGTCGTCGTCGAACATCTCAAACGCTAATCTAAACGTTTCGAACATGTCAAGTCGCTATCTGGATGAGGCGGGATTGATGCATTTCAATTCTTGCGCAAATCTGCAGGATTCCGTAGGTATTGCAGGCAGAGGGCAATGAAACGTTTCGAAAATGATGGCGTCAGGGCGAAAAAAGCAGCGCAAATCCACGGCCCCGACCATGCTGCACGTGGCTGAAGCGGCGCGTGTTTCGGTCGCCACCGTCTCGGCGCTGATCAACGGCACCGCAACCGTCAGTCCCGAGCTCAGCCAGCGCATCGAACAGGCGATCCGCGACATCGGCTACAAGCGCAACGCGATTGCGCGCAGCCTGAAGATGGGCACGACCCGCACCATCGGGCTTACCGTTCCCCACATCACCAATCCGTTCTTCACCGATGTCGTTTCGGTCATCCAGCAGGCATTCGACCGCGCCGGCTATGCCGTCATGCTGTGCTGCACGGACGAGGACCTGAACACGCAGGACGACCAGATCAGGCTGCTGCTCGACCGGATGGTCGACGGACTGATCGTTGCGCGCGTCGGCGACGGCGCGATCCTGAAGAGAATAGTCGACGACGCCAACGTGCCGGTGGTGCTGCTCGACCGGGTTTGCGAAGGCGTCGATACCGACGCGGTCGTTCTCGACAACCAGCGCGCGGTGTTCGACGCCATCACCTATCTGATCGATCTCGGCCACCGGCGGATAGGCTACATCTCCGGGTCGTTCGACATATCGCCCATGCATGACCGCATGACGGGATATCGCGAGGCGCTCCAGGCAGCAGGCCTGCCGGTCGAGAACGAGCTTGTCCGCTTCGGCAATTTTCACGAAGTCGACGGCTACAACGCGACGATGCAGCTGCTTTCGCTGCACGACCGGCCGAGCGCGATCTTCTCGGCCAACAACCCGATGGTGATCGGCACCATGAAAGCGATCCGCGATATCGGGCTGTCCTGCCCCGAGGACATTTCGGTTGCCTGCTTCGACGATTTTCCGTGGTCGGACGTGTTCCAGCCGCAACTGACCACGGTCGCACAACCGGTCAAGGCGATTGGTGAGCAGGCGGCCAATCTGCTGCTCGACCGCCTCGCCGGAAACAGGGACGCGCCGCCGCGCAAGCTGACGCTCAAGGGACGCCTGATGATCCGCAATTCATGCCGGCCACTGGGCGCGCCCCTGGGGGCGATCGCACAAAGCGTCAGCGCGTAACGCGCCTTCGCAGTCTCGCAAAAATTCAGGCCGCGTCCGACAGCGATTTGTGGACGTCGGCCAGGATCTCGAAGGATCGCACCCGCGCTGCGTGGTCGAAAATCTGCGCGGTGACCATCAGCTCGTCGGCGCCGGTGCGCTGCACGAACGCCTTGATGCCTTGCCCGACCGTTTCCGGGGCGCCGACGACGGCGCAGGACAGCGCCTGGCCAAGCATGGTTTTGGCCATCGGGTCGAGGTCGCGCTCATATCCGTCGACCGGCGGCGGCAAGCGGCCGGGCCGGCCGGTGCGAAGATTGACGAAGGCCTGCTGCAGCGAGGTGAACAACAGCCGCGCCTCGGCGTCGGAGGGCGCCGCGAACACGTTGAGGCCGAGCATGACGTAGGGCTTGTCGAGTTGCTTCGACGGCTGGAAGCGCGAGCGGTAGATCTCCAGTGCGTGGTCGAGTTCGGCCGGTGCGAAATGCGAGGCGAAGGCGTAAGGCAGGCCGAGCATGGCGGCGAGCTGCGCGCCATAGAGGCTTGAGCCCAGAATCCAGATCGGCACCTGCTCGCCCTCGCCGGGCACGGCGCGGATACGCTGACCGTCTTCTGCCGGCTGGAAATAGCCCATCAGCTCGACGACATCCTGCGGGAAACTGTCGGCGCCTGCCTCAAGGTTGCGGCGCAGCGCGCGCGCCGTGCCCATGTCGGTGCCCGGCGCCCGGCCGAGGCCGAGGTCGATACGGCCTGGATGCAGCGCGTTAAGTGTGCCGAACTGCTCGGCGATGACCAGCGGCGAATGGTTCGGCAGCATGATGCCGCCGGCGCCGACGCGTATCGTCCTGGTGCCGCCGGCGACGTGGGCAATGACGACGGAGGTGGCGGCGCTGGCGATGCCCGGCATGTTGTGATGCTCGGCCAGCCAATAGCGCCTGTATCCCAGCCGCTCGGCATGGCGGGCGAGATCGAGCGAATTGGCGAGCGATTGCGAAGCGTTGCTGCCTTCGACGATCGGCGACAGGTCGAGAACGGAAAGAGCGGTCATCGGCGGGGATCCTGTGGACGGGAAGGATGTAGGAATCGACCGCGACGGCCGCAAATTCAAAAAATTGAACTGACACCGCGCGTCAAAGCAGGCGCAAAGGACGCTCCGGCATTTTGAATCCGAGGGACCGCGTCCGGAGCTTATCCCGCTTCTCGGATCATACGCCCGCAGCCCTGTTGGTTTCTGAAATCTCTTCGTCCTCAACCGCCGTATGTTGCGCCGCTAGGAAATTGCCGACATGGCTGAGCCCGTCGAAGTGGTCGCAGAACACCTTGATGACGACCAGCAGCGGCACCGCTATCAGTGCGCCGACGAAACCCCACAACCAGGACCAGAAGGCGATGGCGATGAGGATCGCCACGGCGTTGATCTCTAGGCGCCGGCCAACCACCGTCGGCGTCACGAATTGGCCCTCGACGGTATCGCACAACAGCACGAAGGCCGGCGCCAGCAGCGCGTAGGAGATGCTGTCGAAGCTGATCAGCGCGATGATCGTGACAAGCGTGATTGTAATCAGCCCCCCGATATAGGGCAGGAAATTGAGCAGAGCCGCCGCCGCGCCCCAGACCTGCGGGTTGGGCATGCCGAGTGCCCAGAGGCCGAGTCCGATGACCACACCCAGGCATGTATTGATGACGGCGACGGTAAGCAAGTAGTGCGAGATTTCACGTTCGACGTCATAGACGACGCGCAGTGCCCGCTTCTTTTCGCTGAGACTGGGGAAGGATTCGACGATCTTCTCATAGAACATCGTGCCGGAGGCGAGCAGGAACAGCGACAGGACGAAGACGATGATGAGGCTGGTGCCGGCCGACAGCAAATTGCTGGCGGCTTGTGGGAGAAGGCCGGATTGCGCCATGGCTACCCTCTGGACGCCCGGCCCTTGGGAGGTCTGCGTCAGTCCCTCTATCTGCCGCGAAATCTCCATGATCCTTTCGAAAGGACGCTGCAGTTGCGCGAGACGTTCGGTCAGCTGCTGGCCAATCACCGAGGTGTTGTTGATGAGGTCGATGACCGGGCCGCTGAGCAGATAGCCGGCCACGGCGATGACGCAGAACGACAGCAGCACCAGCAGTGTCGCCGATATCACATCGGGCATGCCGTGCTTGCGCAGGAAGCGGACGATCGGCGTCAGCGTCAGTGCCAGCAGGAAAGCCAGGATGACCGGCATGAAGAAGGCACGGGCGAAGGAGAGCGCGTAGATCGCCATGAGGATGAAGATGCCAAGGAGCAGCGAACGCATCAGATGCATGTCCGCACGCGCCTCGACGCGCGGATCCGGGCTCTCTGCAGCGCCCGAAGCGGCGGGTTCGGCTTTCATTCTGGCCCTCGGCGGCACACTGCGATTTGTGTACGCTGTTGGCGGAAACGCCTTTGCGGCTTCAAGGTTCCGTTAGAGCGACGTGCGTCCATTTTGACGCACAAAGTATGCTCTAACGCTTTGAATCTACGCATCGGCCCGAAAATCGACACCGATTTGCGGGCGGATGCGTTAGCCGGCGCTTACGATGGCCTTAACCCTACGGTCTGCCTGCGAATCAGGCGGCCGGCGCCGCCACGGCAGGGATAGCCTTCGCCGTTTCCTTGCGCACGATCGGCGCCACCTTGGTGCCGTAGAGTTCGATCGCCTTCATGATTTTGGCGTGCGCCATGGTGCCGATGGCCATTTGCAGCAGGAAGCGGTCGTTGCCGAATATCCTGTGCTGGGCTACGATCTTTTCGGCCACCTGTTCTGGATTGCCGACGAACAGCGCGCCGTTCGGGCTGCGTGACTGGTCGAAATGTGCTCTCGACGTCGGACCCCAGCCGCGCTCGCGGCCGATGCGGTTCATCACCTCGGCCTGCGGCCCATAAAAGTCAATCGCCGCCTGGTCGGTGGTCTCGGCAATGAAGCCGTGCACGTTGAGGCTGGTGGCCAGATCAGCCGGATCGTTGCCGGCTCGTTTGGCCGCTTCCTTGTAAATATCGAACAGCGGCGCGAACCTCGCCGGCTCGCCGCCGATGATGGCCAGCGCCAGCGGCAGGCCGAGCGCGCCGGCCCGCGCGGCGGATTGCGGCGTGCCGCCAATCGCGATCCAGATCGGCAATCTGTCCTGGAACGGGCGGGGATAGACGCCGCGATCATTGATCGGAGCGCGTAGCCTGCCCGACCAGCTCACCTTGACATGATCGCGGACGGTAAGCAGCAGATCGAGCTTTTCGGCAAAGAGCTCGTCATAGTCTTCGAGATCGTAGCCGAACAGCGGAAAGGATTCGATGAACGAGCCGCGCCCAGCCATGATCTCGGCCCGGCCGCTGGATAGAAGGTCTAGCGTTGCAAACTGCTGGAAGACACGAACCGGATCGTCGGAGGAAAGCACGGTGACCGCGCTGGTCAGCTTTATGCGCCTGGTGCGTTCGGCCGCCGCGGCCAGGGCCACGACTGGCGCTGAAGCCGCATAATCGGGACGGTGATGCTCGCCCAACCCAAACACGTCGAGGCCGACCTGGTCGGCCAGCTCGATCTCCTCGATCAGGTTGCGCAGACGCTCATGCGCACCGATGGCGCCCAGGCCTGGTTCCGGGCTGACGTCGGCGAAGGTGTAGAGACCGAGTTCCATCATCTGTCATCCTGGCGTTCTGGCGTTTTGTTTTTCGCGCTACAGGTAGCGACCAGTCCGCCGCGCCACCAGAGGGTCGGATGGTGAACAGTGCATGTCCGTTTCAGCCGAATTCAGCCGAAAAGGCGTCTCCCGACTGCAACAGCTCAGAATTTCATGGCTGGCATACCGTTTTGGCGCTTGAACTCTGGGTTTTGACGCGTATGTAAGCCTCGCAAATTGACTCCAGGGAAGTGGACTTGGCTATCTATAGGGAAAAAGACGTTTTCGAGCGGCGCAATGCCGCAAACGAGGCAAAGAAGGCGCTTCTCGAGCGCTTCAAGGCAAAGCCGGCAGCGGACGATCCAGCGGTGCTGGCACGACAGGCCGAACGCAAGGCGATCCTCGAAGCCCGTGCGATACGCGAGGCCGAAAAGGCCAAGCTGAAGCAGGAGAAGCTGGCGCGCGAAGCGGCCGAAAAGGCCGAGCGCGAAGCTGCTGCCGAAGCGGCGCGGATTGCTGCGGAAGAAGCGGCGCAGGCGGAAGCGAAGATCCGGGAAGCCGAAGAGAACGAGCGCATCGCTCGTTTGCTTGCCGACGAGGCCGAGCGCAAGGCCAAGCGCGACGCGCGCTATGCGGCGCGCAAGCAGCGCACCGGCAGGACGCCTCCGGGCTTTTCCGCTCGCTAGCAGCGCGATTTCACGAATCAAATTCAGGGCCGCCTTGCAGCGGCCCTGAATGCGTTTGTGATGCGGCCTTGCTGCAAAACTAATGCATGCCGCCCAAAAGTGCGCAGCGGTTTTGGGACGACGACATGCATAAAACAAGAATCTAAAGCGCGTCGAATGAGTCCCTTCAGACGCGACGCGCTTTAGGTCGCGAGTTTCAATCCCATGATGCCGAAGACGATGAGAGCGATGCAGGCCAGCCTGATCGCGGTCGCAGGCTCACCGAGCAGCCAGATGCCAAGCAGCGCCGTGCCGACGGTGCCGATGCCGGTCCATACCGCGTAAGCCGTGCCGACCGGCAGCGTCTTCAGCGCCAGTCCGAGCAAGGCAAGACTGACGATCATCGAGGCAACCGTCAGGACGGTCGGAAGCGGCTTCGAAAAGCCGTCAGTGTATTTGAGGCCGACTGCCCAGCCGATCTCGAACAGGCCAGCGAAGAAGAGAAGAATCCACGACATCGGAACGCTCCATTGGATTGCGGGTCGTCCCGGTTTTTCGGAAACGCAAAGTCGTCTCCGCCGCATTGATTTAGAAATTTCGGGTGCCCAATCAACAGCAACGCCGACGGCACTTCAGGACCAATCGCTGAATGTCGATGGTCCTGAAATGCCGTCGGTCATGACCTTGCGCCGAAACGCCGACGCTTACTTGTCCTTGAGCTTGGTCGCCTTGACGGGCGGCGCTTTCAGGGTCGGGGCAGCGGCAGGTTTCTTCGCGTCCTTCTTCGGCTTGCGGGCTTCTTTGCCCGCCTTCATCGCACCTTTAGCCATGATTCGTTTCCTCCAATGGTGGCAAGCGAAATGAACCAAGAGAAACGCCCGACCGCAAGAGGCATAATCTGGCGCCGGCGCCAGCCGTCGGCTGTCAACCGTTTCTAATTCGCTCGTAAACCGCGCCGGTCCGTGCGATGATCTTTCTTGCACTGCAGCAACAGCCCGTGCCTTCGCCGGGTGGTGATCCGGCAGGCCGGTCAGGACGACAATGCGAATCCATATCGGCTGCGAAATGAGCTTCGACTTTCCGCAGGAAACGCCGCTGATCGCGATGCTCAACGTTCACTATTCCCGCGCGTCCGATCTGGAGCGACCGGATTTCCTGACTTCGAATCCACCGGTGCCGATCGAGAGCTACCGCGACAGTTTCGGCAATTGGTGCAATCGTCTTGTCGCCCCGCCCGGGCGCTTTACCTTCGGCACAGACGCGGTGATCCGCGATCCCGGTACCTTCGAGATGGGTGATCTGATGGCGTGGCAGCACGAGGTGCGCGACCTGCCGTCCGAGACGCTGCTGTTCCTGCTGCCGAGCCGCTATTGCGAGAGCGACGTGCTGGCGAACGAGGCGTGGCGGCTGTTCGGCCACTCACCGCTCGGTATTCCACGCGTGCAGGCGGTCTGCGACTTCGTCCACAACCACATCATCTTCAACTACGGCAACGCGCGGCCGACGCGCACGGCAGCAGAGGCCTATCGTGAGCAAAGCGGCGTCTGCCGCGACTTTGCCCATCTCGCCGTCGCCTTCTGCCGCGCCTTGAACATCCCGACGCGCTATTGCACCGGCTACATCAGCGACATCGGCTTGCCGAAACCTTGGTCGGACATGGACTTCGCCGCCTGGATGGAGGTCTATCTCGGCGGTCGCTGGCATGCCTTCGATCCGCGCAACAATGCGCCGCGCATCGGCCGCATCCTGATCGCCTCCGGCCGCGACGCAGCCGATGTGCCGCTGACCCATATTTTCGGGCCGGGCATACTGGCCGGTTTCAAGGTCTGGACTGACGAGATCATCGAACAGGCGTCGGCGCCGCAGTCTTGAACCACCGGATGATTCGCGTTGTAATTGCTTGTGGAGCCTCGGCCGGTGCGCCGTTAAGCTCCAATACGTCGACGCGCGGCTGAAGGGAGGAGCGAAGATGAAAATCGACGGCAGGTGCCATTGCGGCGCCATCACCTACGAAGCGGAAGTCGATCCGGACAAGACCAGTATTTGTCACTGCATCGATTGCCAGCAGCTGACCGGAACAGCGTTTCGGGTGACCGTGCCGGCGCCGGAGGAGCATTACCGGATCACCAAGGGCACGCCGACGATCTACATCAAGACCGCAGCGAGCGGCGCCAGGCGCGCCCAGGCCTTTTGCGGCGAGTGCGGTTCGCACCTCTATGCCACCTCGGTTGGCGACGGGCCGAAAGTCTACGGCATCAGGGTCGGCACGGCGCGGCAGCGCGAACAACTGATCCCGAGAAAACAGATCTGGCACCGCTCGGCGCTGCCTTGGCTGCCGGAGTTCGAAGGCACGATGATCGTCGAGGAGCAGTAGCCTCTCAGTCGTCGCCTTCGACCACCCTTAGCCTCAGCTGGCCGGTCTTGGAGTCGGCGACGCGCGCACCCGCTTCGGCCCTCGCGCCGGTCCCGTGTGTCGTCTCGGCCGATCCGGCGTCGCCTTCCGCCGGTTGCGCGCCGAACTCCAGCGCCTCGATCTTCTGGCCGCGCTTGGTCACCTTCGACGTCGAGACGAGAATATCGTCGATATCCTTGGCCGACTGGCCGAAATGGCTCTGCAACTTGCGCACCCGCTCGTCGAGGCGCGAGACATCCTCCATCAGCCGGATGACTTCGCCCTGGATCAGATGCGCCTGCTCGCGCATGCGGGCGTCCTTGAGAATCGCCTGGATGACCTGGATCGACAGCATCAGCAGCGACGGCGAGACGATGACGATGCGTGCGCGGTGCGCCTTGTGGACAATCCCCTCGAAATTCTCGTGGATCTCGGCGAATACCGATTCCGACGGCACGAACATGAAGGCGGTGTCCTGCGTCTCGCCCTGGATCAGGTATTTTTCTGATATATCGCGGACATGCACTTCGATGTCGCGCCGAAACGCTTGTGCCGCGGCCTTCTGCAAATCGACACCTTCGGCGGCACGGATGGCGTTCCAGGCTTCCAGCGGAAACTTTGCGTCGACGGCAAGCGCCGGCGCGCCGTTCGGCATCTTCACCAGGCAGTCGGGCCGGCTGCCGTTCGACAAGGTCGCCTGGAATTCGTAGGCGCCGTGCGGCAACCCGTCGGCGACGATCGCCTCCATGCGCGACTGGCCGAAGGCACCGCGCGTCTGCTTGTTGGAGAGGATCGCCTGAAGCTGAACGACCTGGCCGGCGAGCGACTGGATATTGCCCTGCGCCGTGTCGATGACCGCCAGCCGTTCCTGCAGCTTGGCAAGGCTCTCATGCGTCGATTTCGTCTGCTCGGTCATGGTCTGGCCGAGACGTCCGGTCATCGCGTCGAGGCGTTGGCCGATCGACTGCGTGAGTTCGGCCTGCCGCGCCCCGAACACTTCGGCGATGGCGCCCATGCGGCCCTGCATCTCGGCCTGGCTTTGCAGGATGCCGGACATCCGCGCCTCGGCGTCACGGGCGTGGTCGGCGGCTTCCGCAGCCGCCACCGCACGCGCCTTGGCCGACCGCCAGAGCGCGACGACCAGCGCCACGAATAGGCCCAGGAACAGGATCGCGCCGAATGCCAGTGCGTGGCCGAGCGTGATCGTGGTGGCGCCGAGCCGGGCGATTGGTTCGGACAGGATGGTGGTCAGGTCGTTCATATGGCACAGCATAGATGATTCGGCCTGACCGCACAGATCAAAACGTGAACGGCGTTGCAACTGCCCCGGTTGACGCTTTTCGTGCGAGGTCTTAGGTGAGACGCCATGTCGATCAAGCCGCTCATCATCCTTCCCGATCCCGTCCTGCGCCAGGTTTCGAAACCGGTCGAGCGCGTCGACGGCGCTTTGCGCAAACTCGCCGATGACATGCTGGACACCATGTATGATGCGCCGGGCATCGGTCTGGCGGCGATCCAGGTCGGGGAACCGCTGCGCATGCTGGTGATCGACCTCGCCAAGGAAGACGAGCCGCCGGCGCCGCATGTCTTCATCAATCCCGAGGTCCTTGAGAGCGCCGATCAGCGCTCGGTCTACGAGGAGGGGTGCCTGTCGATCCCGGATTACTATGCCGAGGTCGAACGCCCTGCCGCCGTGCGGGTGAAATATCTCGATCGCGACGGCAAGCTGCATGAGATCCAGGCCGAAGGGCTGATGGCGACTTGCCTGCAGCATGAGATCGACCACCTCAACGGCGTTCTGTTCATCGATCACATCTCGAAGCTGAAGCGCGACATGGTGGTGAAGAAGTTCAAGAAACTCGCCAAGGACAAGACGCCGGGCAGCAAGGCGCCGGGTAAGTTGGTGGGATAGGTATTTTCAAACGCTGAAATTCATGTTGAGCAAAGGGCCCTCACTCTGATATCATGATATCAAACTCGGAGGCGCTGATGGGCGATATGCTGATCAGAAATATTCCTGAACCCTTGAAGCGCGAGATCGAACAGGCGGCGCACAAGGGCGGCCAGAGCCTATCGCGCAAAGCGATCGATCTGTTGCGCAAAGGCATGGTCGCGGAAAGAGAAGCCAAGCCGGAACTCGGTCTGTCAGCGTGGGACGCGATTCGCTCGGCATTCGCCGCTGAAAATGCGATTGACGACGAGTTCGCAAAGATAGTGGACGAAATCGAGGCGGAACGGAAACGCGACTTCGGTCGCCCGGTCGAGGATTTCGAGTGATTGTCCTCGATACCAACATTGTTTCAGAAGCCAGCAAGCCCTCGCCCGATTCGAACGTTTCCGCATGGTTTCGCAAACAGGATTTTCTTGAGCTCTATATGTGTGGCCCCGTAATCATGGAGCAGTCTTTCGGCGCGGAAAGATTTTTGAACAGGATGGGGTCGGACCGTTATGTTCGGGTGCTCGACCACCTGATTTCGCGGCAGTTTGCAGGCCGCATCGTGGATTTTGCCGGCTCGGTCCCCCGATTGGCTGGGAAGCTTCGCGCCGCACGGGAGCAACATGGCCGCCCGATCAGCCTCGCTGACGCGATGATCGCCGCAACCTGCTTGGCGCATAACGCTACGCTTGCGACCCGCAACGTTCGTGACTTCGACGGGCTTGACCTGAAGCTCATAAATCCGTTTGAAGCGGGTGCCTGAGCTCTTAGCGGCCAGACGAAGACCGAACCCGGAACAAAATGCCCTTGCGCGTCATCTTCATGGGTACGCCCGAATTCTCCGTGCCGACGCTGCGGGCGATCGCAGATGCCGGGCATGAGATAGAAGCCGTCTACACCCAGCCGCCGCGCGCCGCCGGTCGCCGCGGGCTGGAACTGACGCCGTCGCCGGTGCAGCGCGAGGCCGAGCGACTGGGCATCGAGGTGCGGACGCCGGTGTCGCTGAAGAACGAGGCTGAGCAGCAGGCGTTCCGCGCTTTGCGGGCCGATGTCGCCGTCGTCGTCGCCTATGGATTGCTGTTGCCCAAACCCATTCTCGACGCGCCGCGGCTCGGCTGCCTCAATGGTCACGCGTCGCTGTTGCCACGCTGGCGCGGCGCCGCCCCTCTCCAGCGCGCCATCATGGCCGGCGATACCGAGACAGGCATGATGGTGATGCGGATGGAAGAGGGCCTGGACACCGGCCCGGTGGCGATGGTCGAAAAATGCGCCATCGGCCCCGATATGACGGCCGGCGAACTGCACGATCGGTTGATGCACATTGGTGGCGCGCTGATGGCGGAAGCGCTGGCCCGGCTGGAACGGGATGCTCTGACATTTACCGCACAGGCGACGGAGGGGGTGACCTACGCCAAAAAGATCGATAAAGCGGAGACGCGCGTGGACTGGACGCGGCCTGCGGGCGAAGTCCACGATCATATTCGCGGCCTGTCGCCCTTTCCCGGCGCATGGTGCGAGACCGAAATTGGCGGTCGCTTGGAGCGGCTGAAACTGCTTCGCTCGACGCTTTCGCAAGGCGCCGGCGAGCCGGGAGGAATTCTCGACGACCGGCTGACGGTCGCCTGCGGGTCAGGCGCGATCAGGCTGGTCGAAGTTCAACGTGCGGGCGGAAGGCCCATTGCCGCGCAGGAATTTCTGCGCGGGGCCAAGCTCGAAAAAGGAATGAAATTCTCATGAGCATGATGTCTATACGCGCGGCAACGCCGCGGGACCGTGAGGCGATCCGCCTCGTCGAGGAACACGCATTCGGCCAGCAGGCGGAGGCCGGATTGGTCGACGCGCTGGTCAGCGGCGGCGATGCCGTCGTCGAACTGGTGGCGGAAGAAGATGGACAGGTGGTCGGCCATATCCTGTTTTCGCGGCTTTACGTGCAGAACGGCGGCAAGAGCTTTCCGGCGGTGGCGCTGGCGCCTCTGGCGGTCGAGCCGTCATTCCATGGCACCGGCATCGGCGGAGCGCTGGTGCGCGAGGCGCATATCCGCCTGAAGGATGCGGGCGAGGTGCTGGCGGTGGTGCTTGGCGATCCCGCCTATTATGGCCGCTTCGGCTACAGTCACGCGCGCGCCGAAAAATTCGAAAGCGAGTTCCAGGGCGAAGCGCTGCAGGCGCTGGCCTGGGGCGAAGCGCCTGAGACCGGCAAGCTGGTCTACGCTTCGGCTTTTAGCTCCGCGCTCGCCGCCTAACCTCATTCCTGCTTAGGAATGCCGCGTTTTCGCCTCGACATCGAATATGACGGCAGCCTCTATGCCGGCTGGCAGCGCCAGGCAGACCAGCCTTCGGTGCAGCAGGCGATCGAACAGGCGATCGAGAAATTCTGCGGCGAACGGGTCTCGCTGCGCGGCGCCGGCCGCACCGATGCCGGCGTCCACGCGACCGGTCAGGTGGCGCATGTCGATCTCGTCAAGGCGTGGCCTGGTGACAAGGTGCGCGATGCCGTCAACGCCCATCTGCAAGCGGCCAAGGCGCGCATCGCCATTCTCGACGCGGCTGTGGTGCCGGATAGCTTCGATGCGCGTTTCTCGGCGATTGGCCGCCACTATCTCTACCGTATCGTCAACCGGCGCGCGCCGGCGGCGCTCGACAAGGGCAAGATCTGGTGGGTGCCGAAGCGGCTCGACGCCGAGGCCATGCAGGAGGCGGCAAAGGTGCTGCTGGGGCGGCATGATTTCACCACGTTTCGCTCGACCCAGTGCCAGGCGGACAGCCCGGTCCGGACGCTCGACCGGCTGGACGTCAGTCGGCTGGGTGATGTGATCGAAGTGCGAGCCTCGGCGCGCTCGTTCCTGCACAATCAGGTGCGCTCGATGGTCGGCTCGCTGAAGCGCGTCGGCGAAGGCGGCTGGACAATTGCCGACCTGAAGGCGGCGCTCGATGCGCGCGACCGTGCAGCCTGTGGCCAGGTTGCGCCGCCCGATGGGCTTTTTCTTATCGGTGTGGACTACCCGCAGGCGGCACACGACTGAGTAAAAATCAGTCCTCGTCGTCTTCAACCAATTGGGGAGTTGGCGCTGCCCCTCATCGCCCTGCCGGCATCCTCTCCCCGTATAGCGACGGGGAGAAGAGGCTGGCCGCAGCCGCAGCATCCTTCTTGCAACGTCTGTGGTTGGCAAAATCGTTGATGAGAGCTGCCCTCTCCCCGTCGCTATAGGATGCCGGCAGGCAGGGGGGGCAGCGCCACCGTCAGCAAGCGAAACCGCACCAGGAATTCGGATAAATTCACTTAAAAGCTTCAAGTCCCGGTTCCGCTCGGCGCAGCGATGCCGAGCAGCGCCTGCAGCACGAACAGAACGACCAGCGACGCCACGAACATTCCGGCGAAGACAGCGCTGCCGACAGCCGCGCCCCTGCCGACGGCGACGTTTGTCATCCGCCAGGTCAGGATCATCGACAGCGCGAACAAAAGCAGCGACGCCAGTACGGCGAACTCGTTGGTGGACGGCAGGAAAAGCCTGATCAACGCCGCTGGCAGCATCATCCAGGCGATGATCGCCGACGCCCAGTTGCTGGCGACGACATAGTGGACGAAGCGCCCGCCGATGCCGGCGCGCGGCGCGACGAGGGCAAAGCCGACAAGCGGCAACACCCAGACGCCGATGTCGACCGTCGCCAGACGGATCAGCATGCTGAAGCGTCCGGCGAATGCATTCGGATCGCCGATCTCGTTGGCAAGGCCGACCCAACCGACGATCAGCGCCGGTGCTGCGACGACGATGGCGAAGAAGGAATTCCAGAAACCATCGGCCGAAAGGTCGAACTGGCGCAGCCCATCGGCCTTGCCGAGCATCAGTCGCCAGGCGCCGTTTAGCGAAGCATAGGTTTCATCCGACGAAAGCATGATTACGATGCGCCTTGCTCGAACCAGTCTTCGATGAAGCGCTGATAGATCTGCGTCAGCGTCTCGAGGTCGGCAAGTGCGACGCGTTCATCGACCATGTGCATGGTCTTGCCGACCAGCCCGAACTCGACCACCGGACAATAATCCTTGATGAAGCGTGCGTCGGAGGTGCCGCCGGAGGTGGAAAGCGCCGGCTTCCTGCCGACCACCGCCTTGACCGAACCGCTTAGCGCTTCGATCAGCCGGTCGTCGCGGGTGAGGAAGACGTGGCTCGGCCGGTCGCGCCAGACGAGCTCGTAATCAACCGGCGTCGTCTTGCCTGCCCGGTATTTCTTTCGCTTCGCCGCCTTGTCGAGACGGTTGTGGATTTCCGCCTGGATGGTCTCGGCGGTCCATGTGTCGTTGAAGCGGATGTTGAAGGTGGCGGTCGCCTTCGCCGGAATGACATTGGTGGCCGGATTGCCGACGTCGATCGAGGTCACCTCAAGGTTGGTCGGCTGGAAATCCTTTGTGCCCTTGTCGAAGACGGGGTGCAGCAAGGCATCGACCAGCGTTATCAGACCGCGCACCGGGTTGTCGGCAAGCTGCGGATAGGCGGCGTGGCCCTGCCGGCCGTTGACGATGATGCTGCCGGACAGCGAACCGCGCCGGCCGATCTTGATCATGTCGCCCAGCGCGTCTGGATTGGTCGGCTCGCCGACGATGGACGCATCCCATTTCTCGCCCTTGGCGGCCGCCCATTCGAGCAGCTTTGTCGTGCCGTTGATGGCCGGTCCTTCTTCATCGCCGGTGATCAGCAGCGAGACCGAGCCTTTCAGGCCGCCTTTCGACTCGAGATGGCGCGCCACGGCGGCGATGAAACAGGCGATGCCCCCCTTCATGTCGACGGCACCGCGACCGAACATCTCGCCCTTGGCGATCTCGGCAGCGAAAGGCGGATGCGTCCATGAGGTCTCGTCGCCGACCGGCACCACGTCGGTATGCCCGGCGAACATCAGGTGCGGACCGTTGCCGGAGCGCCGCGCATAGAGATTTTCGATATCGGGCGTGCCTCCTTCCGAAAACACCGGGCGCTCGACGGAAAAGCCGAGTGGTTTCAGCATTGTTTCCAGCGTGCTCAGTGCCCCGCCCTCGATGGGTGTCACGGAGGGGCAGCGGATGAGGGCGGCGAGATTTCCAGCGGGATCGGTCGGCAACGTCATGGGCAAAAGCGTTAGTCGAAAGCGCAAGGCCTGTCACGACCAGACATAAGGGCCAGCCATCCCGCCGCCATTATGGTTTTCATGGCGTATTGTCGCAGGCCCACTGCCTGTCGCCCAAAGGCATGGCCTCGGGCTTGTCCCGTGCGGGCGCAGCGGTTTTCGGCAAATGCGCATAAAACAAACAAAGGCTTGAACTGCGTCGCAGGAGTCGCTTCAGATGCGACGCACTTAGGCGGGATACGGGATATTGGATGGACTGAGCGACAAAAGGCCCAATAGCCGCTGTGGTCGTCAGTTCGCCGCCCGCACATGCGCCCGGTAACGGCCCTTGCCGGTGCGTTTGGCTTCATAGAGCGCGTGATCGGAGCAGGTGAGAAGAAGTTCCGGCTCGCCGCCGTCCGCAGGCGCGAAGGCACTTCCAATGCTCAACCCGATGGGTATTGCGGTGCCCACGCCAAGGTCGAAAGGTACCGAAATCTTCTCAATGGCGCGCTTTGCCAGGAGGGTGGCTTCGAGCTCGGATGTGTCGGGCAGCAGGATCACGAATTCGTCACCGCCGATGCGAAAGACCACGTCCCCCTGTCGGAAAGCGCGCTTCAATCGTTCGGCCACCTTGCGCAGCAGCATGTCGCCGACCGCGTGGCCGAAGCGGTCATTGACGTGTTTGAAGCCGTCGAGGTCCATGCTGAGAACGGCAAACGGCCTGCCGCCGTTTGCTGCCGGCGCCGCAAGCTCGCTGCACATGCCGCGCAGTTTCTCCTGAAGGAAGATGCGGTTTGGCAGGCCGGTCAGCGCGTCCTTGATCGCCAGATCGCGATTGTCCAGTTCGGGCGCGGATCATGCGGGCGTTGATCGCATGATTTTGAAGCAGCACGATGATGACGCCGGCGACATAGAAAGGCACTTGAAATCCGACGATCGACATTCCCGGCGCCGGAGATAACAGCGCGCCAACCAGGAAAGGCAGGCTTACGGCCAGCATGACGAATATGCCGTAGCGCGGGGTCGCTGCGTTGCGCGACGACACCACGCCGACGACGCCTGCGGACGTTCAAGGCAGCCAGCACGGCGAGCGCCATATCCCCGCTGACGACGCAGCCAAAGCAGCCGAGGCCGAAAATCACCGACCATGACCCACCGGCGGCCATGAGGCCTGCCAGCGGCCCCGTTCCCCCGCGCTTGTGGGCTCGCTCACATTCCCGCATCAGCAGGAAGCGGACGGCAAACAGGATGAGGTCGGCCGTCATCCAGGCGTAGGGCCACCGGTCGCCGGTGACGACCGCGGCGCCGACCGCCACCACCAGGACGCTGATGGTGCCGAACAGGACAGCGAATTTGCGGTCGAAAGTGGTGTCGAGGAGCCGCGCGCGGACAGCGTCCGGTTCCGCTCTGATCGGTGAAGAAAACCAGGCGAACAGCCGCACGCCGGCGCTTCGCTTTCCGCGCGTTTTCGGGTTGGCCAGGGGTTCGTCGTCTGCCAGTCGAGTGCTCCGTGCCGGTCAACACAGTCTTCACGGGGCATGCTGGACCAAGGTGATTAAGATTGGCTTAGGTACTTGGACGAGCCGACCGCAATGGACCGTCGATCAGCGTGATCTTTTGCCAGATCTTTCGCGACAGATTGGAGCCCAGGGACTCGATGTCGTTGACGCCATCGACGACCACATCGTCGTTGACCGATTGCGCGAACAGCGCGGCGATCTTGCCGGTGATCGACAGCATTTCGGAGCAATAGTCGAGGTAGCGAGCGAGATCGGCACGGTCGGTTATGCGTGCCGGTGAATGCGATGTCGGCTTGAAATCGAATGAAAGCGCTGCCGGATCCTTGGTCAGCTGATGCATGTCGATGACATGGATCAGCGATCGCAAGCCATGAAGCTTGCGAAACACCTGCTTGCGCTTGATGCGCTCCTCGGTCCGGATCAAGGCCAGGAAGCCGAGAATCGCGAGGATGATCATGTTGATCAAGGATTCAATGCCTTGCACCGACTGGATGGCGTCGTGGGTTCCCGAGATGCGGCCGAGCGGCAGGATGGTGCCGACGAACAGGAACATCAGCGCGCCGGCGGCAATGGCGGTGATGACGACGCCGCGCAGCCACCAGATCGGCGCTTCCAGCGCCTTCGCCGCCTTGGCCAGATCACGCGACAGCGACACAAGTTCGATGGCGACACCACGCAAGCCGGCATCGGGAAACCGCTCGGCGACGCGTTTTTCCAGTCGCTCGGCGGTTTCGATGATCAGTTTCGCATCAAGCGTGCGGTAGCGCATGGCTAGATATCCGCCCGGCGCTCAGGATTCGGCCGGCGCATTGGTGCGTTTGCCGTAGCGGTTGGGTCCGGGATCACTTTTGAAAAAGGCCAGAATGACAAGGAGAATGGCGCCGACGATGAGAGAGATCAATGCGTAGTAAGTAGGCTTGCCGAAATCATGGAACCGCTTCGCCGTTAGCGCAAAGGTCGACCATGTCGAGACAACCACGGCGATCCACCAGGCGAGCGCCCAGTATTGACTTGCAGCAGTGCCCAGCGGCGTTCGCGAGAACTGGTAAAGCAGGAAAAGCTGAGTGAGGAGCGGCAAAAGACCCGCCAAAACATAGGCACTGGGGTTCACTCGCCCGGAAAGGCTGAAGAAAAGCCATAGAAATCGAGGTCTGTCGAGCAAGCGGGTCCGTCCGTTTTCTTGAAAAGATCAATCGCGAAGCAGTTCATTGATCGAGGTTTTGGAACGGGTCCTGGCATCGACCCGCTTGACGATGACCGCGCAGTAGAGGCTGGGACCCCAGTTTTCGCCTGGCACGTTCTTGCCCGGCATCGTGCCCGCCACCACCACTGAATTGGCCGGCACTTCGCCGTAGAAAACCTCGCCGGTGGCACGGTCGACAATCTTGGTCGACTGGCCGATGAAGACGCCCATGCCGAGAACCGAGCCCTCGCGCACGATGCAGCCTTCGACCACTTCGGAGCGTGCGCCGATGAAGCAATTGTCCTCGATGATGGTGGGGCCGGCCTGCATCGGCTCCAGCACGCCGCCGATGCCGACGCCGCCCGACAGATGCACATTCTTGCCGATCTGGGCGCAGGAGCCGACCGAGGCCCATGTGTCGACCATGGTGCCGCTGTCGACGTAGGCGCCGACATTGACGAAGGACGGCATCAGCACGGCACCTGGCGCGACGTAGGCGGAGCGCCGCACGATCGACGACGGCACGGCGCGGAAACCTGCCTTCTCGAAATCGATGGCGCTCCAGCCGTCGAATTTCGACGGCACCTTGTCCCACCACACGGCTTGGCCCGGACCACCCTTGATGATCTCCATCGGGTTGAGCCGGAACGACAGCAGCACCGCTTTCTTCAGCCACTGGTTGACATGCCATTTGCCGTCAGCCTGACGCTCGGCAACGCGGGCGACACCCCGGTCGAGCAGGTCGAGCGCCGCCTGGATGGCATCGCGGGTCGCGCCGCGGGTTGCCGTCGAAATCGTCTCGCGTTCCTCGAAGGCGGTTTCGATGGTCCTTTCGAGGCTCGCCAGATCGGGCTTTGACATGAATTCGCTCCATTACCAGGCTGTTAAGGGGCCGCACCTTAACCTGTTTTGAAAGTCGCCGGACCCTATGTGAAGGCTTGGTGAGGGTCAATCGCGGCCGCGTCACCGGGACGGCGCCAAGTGAATAATTGGGCAAGTGAATAATTGGACGGGTAGGTAACATGACTCCTATGGAAAAGGCGGGGTGGACGCCGCTGCCGCATTCGGACGAGGATCTGGAGCGGTCGAAAAGCGTGCCGGACACGCCGCAGACGCGTGCCGAGACCTACCGGTTGGCCTGGAACGATCCCGACTTCATGACACGGCGCGAATTGCGCGCGGTCAGGCTGCAGCTCGAACTGTTGAAGCCGGAGATGATCCTGGCCGAGCGCGGCATCAGCTCGACCGTCATCCTGTTCGGCGGGGCGCGCATCCCCGAGCCGGGCGGTGAAGCCTGGGCGGCCAAGAACGAGACGCAGAAGAAAAACCTCGAGAAGAACAGCAAATATTACGAGGAAGCGCGAAAATTCGCCCGCCTCTGCTCGCAGCAGTCGGCCACGTCCTATTATCGCGAATTCGTCGTGGTGACAGGCGGCGGACCCGGCGTCATGGAAGCCGGCAACCGCGGCGCCGACGATGTCGGCGCCCCGTCGATCGGCCTCAACATCGTATTGCCGCACGAGCAGGCGCCGAATGCCTATGTGACGCCGGAGCTCTGTTTCAACTTCCACTATTTCGCGGTCCGCAAGATGCATTTCGTCATGCGCGCCAAGGCTGTCGCGGTGTTTCCCGGCGGCTTCGGCACGATGGACGAATTCTTCGAGACGCTCACCCTGATCCAGACCGGCCGCATGGAGCGCGTGCCGGTGATCCTGTTCGGCAAGGCGTTCTGGAAACGGGCGATCGATCTCGATTTCCTCGCCGAGCAAGGCACGATCACCCCCGGTGACCAGGACATCATCGATTTCGTCGACACCGCCGACGAAGCCTGGGGGATCATCAGCCGCTTCTATCAGCTTTAGGCCGCGGGCTGCGGTATCGATCCGGCTTTACGAAGCAACGGCTCAAGCGGTGACATCGACGATCGCGGTGAGGAATTCGGCAAGATCGTCGGTGACGAAATCCACATCGTCCTCGTTGGCCGGGTCACGTTCCCAGATTTCCGAGAAGGTCGGCTCGAAGTTCCGCGGCACGACCAGCACCGTGGTCATGCCCAGCGATTTCGGCACGGACAGGTTGCGGGCCAGATCCTCGAACATCACCGCATTGTGGCCGGTGACCGCGTGGAGTTCCGCGAATTTTTCGTAGGTGCGGCGCGCCGGCTTGGGATTCAGCCCGGCAGCGACGATATCGAAGATGTCGTCGAAATGATCGAGGATGCCGAGTTGGCGCGCAGTGCGTTCGGCATGCCTGCGGTCGCCATTGGTGAAGATGAACTTGCGGCCGGGAAGCTGGCGGATGGCGGTGCCGAGAACGGGATCGGGAACCAGCCAGGAATAGTCGATGTCATGGACCTTCTCGAGAAAGTCGTCGGGATCGATGCCGTGGCGCGCCATCAGACCGTTCAGCGTCGTGCCATATTCCCGGTAGAGTTCCTTCTGCAGCTTGCGGGCATCGTCGCGTGGTAGCGTCAGCAGTTCTCCGACATAGGCGGTCATCTTTACGTCGATCTGCGAGAACAGGTTCGAATGGTGCGGATAGAGCGTGTTGTCGAGGTCGAACACCCAGTCGGTGACATGGGCAAAGCGGGCGGGATCCGGGAGCGTGGTCATGCAACCCCTTATTGCACGAAACAATGCTTTTGGCAGAGGCTTTATCTACAACTTATGCGCGTCACGGGTGGCGAAAATCGCGCGATGGTTCAAATTTTAGGCGTCGCCGAAAGGTGCCATTCAGGGCTTGCTGGCACACAGACGGTCCAGGGGGAGCCAGCGATGAGCCGCATATTTCTGAAGTCTGCCGCCGTCGCTTTCGCCTCCCTCGCAGTCTCGCTTTTGTTGACGCTGATCGTCGTTCCGGCAATGGGCTTTCCGATCAACCGCACGATCTGGCTGACATCCACGGTCTGCCCGCTGGTGCTCGCCTGGATCGCCAGCGCCTACACGTTCTGGCAGGGCGAGAGGTTGAAAGGCGCCCATCGCGACCTCGCCCGCGCTCATGCCCAGCTCGCCGCAGCGCATCGGCGCCTGTCGGAGAAGGCAAGTCGCGACGACATGACCGGCATGCTCAACCGCGAGAGCTTCTTTGCCGCGCTCGAGGCCACCCGGCGTAAATCCGATCGCGGTGCGTTGCTGATCATCGATGCCGATCACTTCAAGCTCATCAACGACAGCTACGGCCATCTGACCGGCGACGATGCGCTGCTCCTGATTGCAAGCGCGATCGAGCGCGGCGTGCGCAGCGGCGACGTGATCGGCCGCATCGGCGGCGAGGAATTCGGTGCGTTTCTGCTCGGCGCCACCGAACAGGAAGCCAAACGCGTCGCTGAACGCATTCGCCGTGAAGTCGAGCTGATCCGCTTCCGTCCCGTCGATGAGCGGGTCATACCCCTCACCGTCAGCATCGGCGGTGTCACCTGCGGCGAGGATGCCGGCGTATCGGATCTGATGCGTGTCGCCGACCGCCGCCTTTACCAGGCCAAGGATCGCGGCCGCAATCTGACCATCCTGGACAGCGACGTGTCCGAAGCGGCCTGAGCGGCCTCCGAGGCCTGGCCAGCGTCTAAAGTTTCGCCGGGTCGAGCGCCGGCTTGCCCTTGTGGCGTCCGATGATCGCTGCCATGTCGGCGACGTTGTGGAAGGCATCGCGCAAAACGTCGAAGGACGGCAGCACGAAATAGGCGCGCTGGAACTTGTCGATCTCATAGCTGGTGCGCATCACCGTTTCCAGATCGAAGGGAACATGATGCGCGTCCTTGCTTTCAACCGCGAATTGAATTTCGGCAAAGGACGACATCAGTCCGGCGCCAAAAGCCTTCAACGGTTGGCCGGCCTCCTGGATCAGCCCGTATTCGACGGTGTACCAGTAGAGGCGGCTGATCATCTCGTCGCCGCCGAGCGCGATCAGATGCTCGGCCTTCTCGCCATACATCTGCATGAAATCGGCAAAGACCGGCTGGGTCAGCACCGGCACGTGGCCGAAGAAGTCGTGGAACATATCCGGCTCGACGATGTAGTCGAGCTCTTGCTTCGTCCGCAGCCAGTTGGTCACCGGGAAGCGCCGGGCGGCCAGGTGGACGAAGAAGGCGGGTGCGGGAATGAGGCCCGGCACGGCGATGATTTCCCAACCGGTAAGCTTGCGCAGCTTCTCGCTGACCACACCGAAATCCGGAATCCTGTCGAGCAGGCCCAGCGTGGCGACGCCGTCGAGATAGGACCGGTGTGCCAGCTTTTTGGTCAGCTTCGTCTGGCGGTCGCACAAAGTACGCCACACCGCCTGCTCGTCAGCGGTGTAATTGTAGCTCTGCTCAACGGTGAAATCGGCACGGCAGACCGAATAGTCGCCGCGAAGGCCTTGCGCCGCGCATTCGCGGGCGTAATCGGCAACGCTCATCGTCATGGCTGTTCTCCCTGGAAATCACGACTAACATCTTAAAAGTTTAGCCGGATCCGGTGAGGCAAATCCGCTTTGATGATGGCTCGAACAGGCGATTTGAGGTAAAAGCCACCACAGCAAAGCTGCAGGAGAGTGAAAGTGCCTCAGTTTGACGATTTTGAGATCAAGATGCTCGATATCTTGCAGCGCGATGGGCGCAAGCCTGTGTCCGAACTGGCCCAGGAGATCGGCCTTTCGACGACGCCATGCGCGCGCCGCTTCGAGGCTCTTCAGAGCGCCGGCATCATCAAGCGCTTTGCCGCTGTGCTCAGCCGCCGCGCCATCGGCCTGATGGTCGAAGTGTTCATTCAGGTGCGCCTGGTAACCCACAGCGACGGTTCGCCCGAAACCTTCATCGCCGCCGTGCAGCGCATGGACGAGGTGTCGTCGTGCTGGACGATGACCGGCGACTACGATTTCCTGCTGCATGTGATGGTGCCGTCGGTCGACGAGCTCAACGCCTTTGTCATGCACCGGCTGATGCGGCTCGACGGCGTGCGCGATGTCCACACGCAGCTCGTGCTGCAGAACATCAAGGGGCCGGGCCACGTGCCGCTTGGGCACCTCAGGCGGTAAGTTCGCCCTGGCGCCTGCTCAACCCTGGGTTTCTCGCCGACAAGTTGCAGCCTGGTTTTACCGCACGATCAGTGTGCCGGCGCCGTGCTCGGTAAACAGTTCGAGCAGCACCGAATGCGGCGTCTTGCCATTGAGGATGACGACGCCTTCGACGCCGCGCTCGATCGCCTCGATGCAGGTCTCGACCTTGGGGATCATGCCGCCCGATACCGTGCCGTCCTTGATCAAGGCCTTGGCCTCGGCGACAGTCAACTCGTCGATGAGCTTCTTGTTCCTGTCGAGCACGCCGGGCACGTCGGTGAGGAACAGAAGGCGTGTCGCCTGGCAGGCGCCGGCGATGGCGCCGGCGAAGGTGTCGGCATTGATGTTGTAGGTGTGGCCGTCACGGCCCGGCGCCACCGGCGCCAGCACCGGGATCATTTCGGACCGCGCCAGAAGGTCGAGCAGGGTGCGGTCGACCTCGACCGGTTCGCCGACGAAGCCGAGATCGAGCACACGCTCGATGTTGGAGTCCGGGTCGACCAAGGTCTTGCGCGCCTTTTCGGCGAAAACCATATTGCCGTCCTTGCCGCACAGGCCGATGGCCCATTCGCCCTCGGCATTGATCAGCGCGACGATCTCCTTGTTGATCGAGCCGGCCAGCACCATCTCGACGATCTCGACCGTCTTCTGGTCGGTGACGCGCAATCCTCCCTCGAACTTCGATTCGATGCCCATCTTGCTCAGCATGGCGCCGATCTGCGGCCCGCCGCCATGCACGACGATCGGATTGACGCCGGATTGTTTGAGCAGCGCGATGTCGCGGGCAAAGGCCTTGCCGAGCGCGATGTCGCCCATGGCGTGGCCGCCATACTTCACCACCACCGTCTTGTTCTCGTAGCGCTGCATATAGGGCAGCGCCCTCGAAAGCAGCGCGGCCTGCATTTCGGCGGTGGCGGCGAGATCCGTCATTCGGCTTGGTTCCCAGCTTGGCATGAACGGCGGCGTCTTAGCGGGAATTGCAGCGGGCCGCAAACGGCTTTGCTGTCACGTCAGGTGAAATCGGCCCGACTTTATGTGGGAATTCGCAGCGGCGCCCGCCGCTCCCGCCATCCCGAAACCTTTTCCATCTGCGCGGCAAGCGACAAAAGTGTCTCCTCGTCGCCGGGTCGGCCGGCGGCCTGGATGCCGAGCGGCAGGCCGGCATCGGTGACATAAACAGGCAGCGCGATCGACGGCTGGCCGCTGACGTTCTGGATCGCCGGCCAGTGGGTGAACCACAGGCTCTTGTCCATCAACTGCCCGAACAGCGGCTTGAATTTCAGCAGGCGGGCAAGCCGCAGCCTGTCGAGCATGTCTTCCAGGAACGCATCTGCGCCTTTCGGGTCCATCGCGCCGCAGGCGAGCGGCGGATGCGCAATAATTGGCATCAGCACGGCATCGTATTGCGCGGTGTCGATGATCAGGCGGCGCGAGGTGGCGTGCAGCCGCTGCAGGCTGGCATAGATATCGCCGGCCGAAAGGGTTTCGCCGAAGCGGCTCAACACACGCGTGGCGCGCTCGATATCACCCGAAATGGAGCGGCCGACGCGCAAGACCTCGCCGCGCATCGTGCCGGCCACCGCCGCGGCGACGGTTCTGGCGAAATCAGCGATGAAGTCGCGATCGATATAGGGCAGGTCGATCTCCTCTATCGTATGGCCGCCTTCGCGCGCCAACGCTGTCGCAGTGTCCAGCGCCGCCAGCGTCTCGGCCGATATCGGCAGGCCGAGCGGCGAATTCCGGTAGACGGCCAGTTTCAGCTTGCCGGGGTCACGCACGGCTGCGGCGGCGAAAGTTCCTTTTGGCGGCGGGGCCGCATAGGGCGACAGCGGATCGGGTCCATGGGTCAGGTCGAGCAGCAAGGCCGAATCCCGGACCGAGCGGGAAACGGCGTGGCCGACGACCATGCCGTGCCAGCTTTCGGTGACGAGCGGCGACAGCGGCACACGGCCGCGCGAGGTTTTCAGCCCGACCAGCCCGGTGCAGGCGGCGGGAACGCGGATCGAGCCGCCGCCATCCGAAGCATGTGCCACCGGCACGACGCCGGCCGCGACCAGCGCCGCCGCACCTCCAGACGAGCCGCCGCTGGTATGGGCTGTATTCCACGGATTGCGGGTGATGCCGAAAGCGGTGGATTCGGTCATCAGCCTCAGCCCATGTTCGGGCGAGGTGCTGGTGGCGATCGGGACAAGGCCGGCGGCCAGATGGCGTTCGGTCATCACCGAGTCGAAATCGGCAACGAAAGCCGGAATGCGGCTGCCGCCGTACGTCGGCACGCCTTTCATGGCGATGCCGAGATCCTTCAGCGCAAAGGGCACGCCGGGCAGCGGCAGGTTGCGGTCGATGGTTTTCGCCCGCGTCCGCGCCGCCTCGTAAAGCGGCTCGGCGATGGCATTGATGTCCGGGCGAGTGGCCTCGGCCCGCGCAATCGCCGCATCGACGAGTTCCTGCGGCGCGATTTCTCCCTTGCGCACCAAGCCGGCCAGGCCGGTGGCGTCATGTTCCCACAGGGCCCGTTCGACCGACATCCTTGCTCCCCCAACTAGCGGCAAGCTAGAGCATCGGATGCAAAAGTGGAAACCCGGTTTTGGGAAAATCCGATGCTCAAAATGCTCGGCTCTTTTCGTGTCAATGGAAGCCCACGGCGCTCCTCGGTGCACAGGAACGCTTCCGCCATTGCAATACATTGCAGTGGAATAAATTGGGGCAATTGCTTAATTTGGCAGCCGATGACGCCGCAGGACATCAGCGACCTGATCGTCCGGACTTCGATGAAGGACCGGGCTGCGTTCGATCTGCTCTACCGGCAGACCAGCGCGAAACTTTTCGGCGTCTGCCTTCGTGTATTGAAGGACCGGGGAGAGGCGGAAGAGGCGCTGCAGGAGGTCTTCGTCAAGATATGGACGAAGGCGGATCGTTTCGCCGTCTCGGAGCTAAGCCCGATTTCCTGGCTGGTGGCTATTGCGCGCAATCACGCGATCGATCGGATAAGGGCGCGGCGAGAGCCTGCCGCCTATATCGACGCTGCGCTCGACGTCGCCGATCCGGCGCCGGGACCGGAGGCTGCGGCTGTTGCGGGCGGTGAATCCGGGCGCATCTATCGCTGTCTCGACGAATTGGAAAAGGAGCGGGCGGCGGCCGTCCGTGGCGCTTATCTGGACGGCGAAAGCTATGCCGAACTGGCGGCGCGCCATGACGTGCCGCTGAACACGATGCGGACCTGGCTGCGGCGCAGCCTGTTGAAGCTCAGAGAGTGTCTGGAAAGATGACGCTGGCGCAGGATGACGGACCGGAATCCGGGGGCGACGACCTGTTCGCCGCCGAATACGTTCTTGGCGTCCTGGCCGCGGACGAACGCGAGATTGCGTCACGCCGCATCGACGCGGACGCCGCTTTCGCGCGCCTTGTCGATGCCTGGGAGGCGCGTCTTTCGCCGATGGCCGACGCCTATCCGGAGACAGAGCCGCCGATCAGGGTCAAGGAGGCATTGGATCGCCGGCTGTTCGTCGCAGAGCCTCGCGCCGGCCTCTGGTCGAGCCTTGCCTTCTGGCGCGGTCTTGCCGCCGCTGCCGTCGCGGCGTTGGCGATCTATATCGCCGTGCCGCACCTCAATCCGCCGGCCGAGCAGCCGCGGCTCATCGCCTCGCTGGCTGCCGATGGCAGCGACGTCAGCTACCTCGCCGTCTATGATGCCGCCCGTCGCGAGGTTGGCCTGTCGCATGTCTCCGGCGAGCGCGCCGCCGGCAAGGATTTCGAGTTGTGGATGATCGAGGGCAAGAGCGCGCCGGTCTCGATCGGCGTCATCCCGGCCGGTCTGACCGCGCGTATGACCATCTCCCCGGCCGTGCAGGAAAAACTTGCGCAAGGCGCCGTGCTTGCGGTCAGCCTCGAGCCGGCCGGCGGTTCGCCGACCGGCCAGCCGACCGGCCCTGTGGTCGCTGCGGGCGATCTGAAGAGCATCTGATCACCCCTGTCGGCCGATTTTTCGAGAAGATTTTAAATCTATCGCCTGTGGTGACTTTAATGTGGAAGCATGCAGGCTGTAAGAGTCCTGCCCTGAAAATCATGCTCGCCGTTATGAAAAATAAAATTTTCTCCTGGACGGCGAAACTCGGGCATTTATCCACCGTATCTCCTTGCGCCCCAAAGAGGGCAAGAAATAAACTGAGGAGATAGAGATAATGCGTAAATTCGCCACCCTTTTGCTTGCCGGAACGGTCGCCGTCTCCGCGCTCGCCACCGCCGCCTATGCCCAGAATCCGATGGTCGGCGGCGCCGCCATGTATGCCACCAGGAACATCGTCGAGAACGCCGTCAATTCGAAGGATCACACCACGCTGGTCGCGGCCGTCAAGGCTGGTGGTCTCGTCGACACGCTGCAGAGTGCCGGTCCCTTCACCGTGTTCGCGCCGACCAACGAGGCCTTTGCCGCCCTTCCGGCCGGCACCGTCGATACATTGCTCAAGCCCGAAAACAAGGACAAGCTGGTCAAGATCCTGACCTGCCACGTCATCGGTGCCAAGGCGATGGCCGCCGACGTCGCCAAGATGGCCATGGACGATGGTGGTGCGCACAAGGTCAAGACGGTTGGCGGCTGCGAACTGACGCTCAAGGCCGAAAACGGCAAGGTCACCGCGACCGACGAGAACGGCAATGTCGCCAATGTGACCATCGCCGATGTCGATCAGTCGAACGGCGTCATCCACGTCATCGACAAGGTTCTCCTGCCGAAGATGTAACGAAGTGGTCGTCGCCAGCGAAGATATGGCTGAGGCTCCATGCGAGTGCGCGGATTTCTACCTGCGTGACCCGCGCAATCGACAGGCGTACACTCCGCACCGTCCGCCGTCCGCTGTAGGCGTGGGGCAGGTGCGGAGTGCCCGTTGTCGGGAGCTGGCCGTCACCGGCTTTTGTTTCCATGTGACGGTCGAATTTGGCAAGCGGACAGAAGGAGGAATGGTGATGATCCGGCGCGACTTTCTTTGGAGTGGTGCTGCTGTGGCATTGTTGGCAGGCACGGCAGCGGCGCTGCGCATGGGCCGGCCGCAGGACGCACACGCGACCGAAACCTTCGAAGTCACCAAGACCGAGGCCGAGTGGCGCGCCATCCTGTCCGACGCGGCTTTCAACGTGCTGCGCAAGGAAGGCACCGAATATCCCGGCACCAGCCCGCTGCTCAACGAACATCGCAAGGGCATCTTCGCCTGCGCCGGCTGCGACCTACCGCTCTATTCCTCCGAAACCAAGTTCGATTCCGGTACCGGCTGGCCGAGCTTCTGGCAGGAGATTCCCAACGCTGTCGGCATGACCGTGGACAGGTCGCTGGGCATGACCCGAACCGAGGTCCACTGCCGCCGTTGCGGCGGTCATCTCGGCCATGTCTTCGACGACGGCCCGCCGCCGACCGGCCTGCGTCATTGCATCAACGGCGTCGCCTTGACTTTCAAGCCGGCCACCGCCTGACCTAAAGCGCCGCGTCCCTTTTTACACGCAAAGTTGCGCGATCAGTGTCCGCCATCTCCGCCCGCCTGCTCGGCCGGTTTGCGGATGAACATGGTGAAGATCGCCAGCGTTGCGAACAGCGCCGTCAACAGATAGAACACGTCCATGAAGGACAGCAGCGAAGCCTGCTGCTGGACCATGCCGGACAGTTTGGAGATCGCCGCCTTGGAGGCGTCGAGGCTGGCATTCTGCTGGAAGTCGAGCGTCATGTTCTGCAGCCTGGTCTGCGCCTCGGCGCTGCCCCATTGCACATGCTCGGCCAGCCTTGCGTAGTGGAAGGCGCTGCGATCGATCAGCAGGGTGTTGATGACGGCAAGGCCGACGGCGCCCCCGAGATTGCGGGTGAGGTTGAACAGACCGGATGCATTCTTAAGCCGGTCAGGCGGCAGCGTTCCCAGCGCGATGTTGTTGATCGGCACCATGCACAGCATCATCGAGGCGCCGCGCAGGATCTGCGGCAGCAAAAGCTCCCAGAAATCCCAGTCGGCGGTCAGATAGGTCATCCGCCAGGTACCGGCAGCGAAGCCGAAGAAGCCGATCATCATCATCAGCCGCGGATCCATCTTGCGCGACAGGATGCCGGAAATCGGCGCGGTGACGAACATCGCCAAACCGCTGACGAACAGCGCCTCGCCGATCATCAGGGAATCGTAGCCGCGGATGCGCCCCAGATACACCGGATAAAGATAGGTCAGGCCGTAGAGGCCGATGCCGATGACGAAGGAGAACAGCGAGCCGAAGGCGAAGTTGACGTTGGCGAAGGCTTTCAGGTCGACGATCGGCTCCTCGGCGGTGAAGGCGCGCCAGAAGAACAGCACCGCGCCGGCCGTCATCAGGATGGCGCAGATGAACACGGCCTGGTCCTGAAGCCAGTCGTTGTTGGGACCCTCCTCGAGCACATATTCCAGCGAGCCGAGGAACGCCGCCATGCCGGCGAGGCCCCACCAGTCGAACTTGCGGAACAGGCTGAGATTGGGCTTGTCGAAGTCGATCAGCGACCATGCCGCGGCGGTCACCATGATGCCGGGCACCACATTGATCAGGAACAGCCAGTGCCAGGACATGGCATGGCTGATATAGCCGCCGACAGTCGGGCCGATGGTCGGCGCCAGCGTCGCCACCAGGCCGATCATCGGCGACACCATGGCGCGGCGCGACGGCGGAAAGATGGTGAAGGCGGCAGCGAACACGCTTGGGATCATGCCGCCGCCGATAAAACCCTGGACGGCGCGGTAGACGATCATCTGGTCGATGTTGGTGGCGGTCGCCGCCAGCGCGCTCGCGGCGGTGAAGCCGGCCGCAGAGACGGTGAACAGCACACGCGTCGACAGCATCCGGCTGAGGAAACCGGACAGCGGGATCATGATGACTTCGGCGATCAGATAGGCGGTCTGCACCCACGGAATTTCGTCGGAGCTGGCGCTCAAGCCGGCCTGGATCTCGGCCAGCGAGGCCGAAACGATCTGGATGTCGAGGATCGCCATGAACATGCCGAACACCATCGCCAGGAAGGCGATCATACGGCGCGTGGAAATGGTGTCAGGCGTAGCCGGCCTCGCCGGCGGCGATCCTGCTGTCAAGGTCGCGGTTGCCATGGCATTGCTCCCAAGCGGCCGCTCAGTTCGACGCGGCCGGCGCTGTGCGGCTGTCGACGGCGACGACGACGCTGAGGCCGGCGCGCAACTTGCCTGTCTTCAGCACATCCGCCGGCACGTCGATGCGAACCGGGACGCGCTGCACGACCTTGGTGAAATTGCCGGTGGCGTTTTCCGGCGGCAGCAGCGAGAACACCGCGCCGGATGCCGGTGCCAGCGACGAGACGGTGCCTTCGAAATCCTGGCCGTCGATCGCGTCCACCGAAATCCTGACCTTTTCACCAGGCACCAGCCGGGCAAGCTGGGTCTCCTTGAAATTGGCGACGATATAAAGCTTGTCCATCGGCACGATGACGGCGAGCTTCTGTCCGGGGCTGATCAGGTCGCCCTGCTCGACCGAGCGGTTGCCGACAACACCGTCATAGGGCGCGCGCAGCACGGTGAAGGACAGGTCCCGCGCCGCCTTGTCCCGGGCAAGCTGCAGCGACGCCAGCGTGCTTGCCGTCTCCGCGCGCTGCGCCTGGAGCACACCGATATTGGCCGCAGCCGCCGCGATCTGGGCGTCGGCGCCGACAAGGGCGGCATTGGCCTGCTCGACTGCGGTCTGGGCATCATCCAGTTGAGCCTGGGTGCCGACATGCGTCTTGAGCAATTGGGCGGCGCGCGCTTGAACACGCGCCGCATTGGCGGCGGCGGCCTGGTCGGCGGTCTTCTGCGCCTGCGCCTGCTCCAGCGAGGCGCGTGCCGCCTCGGTCTGGGCGTCGATACGGTCGAGCGTCTTGCTCAAGGTGGCGATTTGCGCCTCGGCCTGGGCGACCGCTATTTTGTAGTCGCCATTGTCGACGACCAGCAGCGGGTCGCCGGCCTTGACCTGCTGGTTCTCGGTCACCTTGACCTGATCGACATAGCCGGAAATTTTCGGCGATATGAACGCCATGTCGGCCTGGACATAGGCGTCGTCGGTTGAGATCATGAAACGCCCGTCGGTCCAGTAATCGTAAACATACCAGGCACCTGCGCCCAGCAAGCCAAGCGCGATGATCGGCAACAGAAAGGAGCGTGCCGAACGCTTCTTTTTGGCCGGTGCCTCGGCCGGAGGACTCGTTGCGGGCTCAGTCGGTGGGTTCGGCGCTTCGATTGCTGGGGCAACTTTGGCGTTGGGGAATGGACGGACTTCGGCGGTGGGGGTCGCGTTCGAGGACATGGGGGATCTCTCTTGGCATTCTCTCTGGAACTGGGCATCTCTCTGGAAAATCAGTCAGACTGAACCGTTCGGTTCGATGCGAACGTTGACTTAGCGCGGACAGGGGCCCATATCAAGGGCGATCGAACCGGTCGGTTCGAATATTTTTCGAGGTGTGACGTTATGACCGAAGCCGACAAGGACCAGTGCGATCTGCTGGATGGCCTGCGTCGCGGCCGCCCGGCGGCGGGACAGGACCCTGTCAAGCGCAGCCAGATCATCGAGGGTGCGCGTCGTGTCTTCATCGAAAAGGGCTTCGAAGCGGCGTCGATGAACGACATCACCCGCGAGGCCGGCGTTTCCAAGGGCACGATCTATGTCTACTTCGCCAACAAGGAAGAGCTTTTCGAAGCGCTGATCGAGGAAGAACGCGGCACGATCTTCAAGAACATGTACGATCTGCTCGACCGCGCCGACGACCTTCGCGAGACGCTGGTGAAGTTTGGCAAGGTGCTGTCCCTCAAGATCACCTCGGCCAAGGTCGTCCAGGCGCAGCGCACGGTAATTGGCGCGTCCGACAGGATGCCCGAACTCGGCGCGCGTTTTTATGAACGCGGCCCGAAACGCGGCCACGACAAGGTCGTTGCTTTTCTCAATGCCGCCATCGAGCGCGGCCTGCTCAAGATCGACGACGTTGATCTTGCCGCCTATCAGTTCACCGAACTGTGCCTGGCTGGCCTTTTCCGTCAGTGCATATTCGCCTACCGCACCAAAGCCCCGAGCCAGGATGAAATCGACCACATCGTCAGGTCGGGCGTCGGCATGTTCCTGAAGGCTTACGGCACCGAAAGGCTTGCCACGGAAGAAAGCACCCAGACGATTGCGCTGGAGGCGAAGTCCTAAAGCGCGTCGCGTTTGACCCGCCTCACGCGACGCGCTTTAGGCTGTTATTTCATACATGTTGTTCTCGCAAAACCGCTGCACACCCACGGGTCAAGCCCGAGGGCATGCTTTTTGCGCGACATGCATTAGCCGCCATTGGCCGCCAGCACGATCGCCGCGCGCAATTCCTCAAGCCCCTCGTTCTTTTCCGAGGACGTGGCGAGAACGAACGGAAACGCGGCCGGCCGCTTCTTGATCTTCTGCAGCGTCTCTTCGATCAATCGCGGCACGCCGGCCGCCTTGATCTTGTCGGTCTTGGTCAGCACGATCTGGTAGGACACCGCCGCTTTGTCGAGCAGCGACAGCACTTCGTCGTCCTTGGCCTTGATGCCGTGGCGGGCGTCGATCAGCATGTAGACGCGCTTCAGCGTGACGCGGCCCTTGAGATAGTCGAAGACGAGTTTCGTCCAGTCGTCGACCTTTTCCTTGGGCGCGGTGGCGTAGCCGTAGCCCGGCATGTCGACCAGCGCCATCGGCGGCAGGTCAGCGCCTTCGCCGGAAAACCCGCCCGGAACGAAATAGTTGAGTTCCTGCGTCCGCCCCGGCGTATTGGACGTGCGCGCCAGTCCCTTCTGATTGACAAGCGCGTTGATCAGCGACGATTTGCCGACATTCGAGCGGCCGGCAAAGGCGATCTCCGGCGGTCCTTCCGGCGGCAGGAACTTCATTGCCGGCACGCCGCGGATGAAGATCCACGGCCGCGTGAACAGCTCGATGCCGATCACGGACTTGTTCAACGCGTTCAAACCGCTGCCTCCAGAACAGAAATATCGGCGCCACGAATGGCATTGAGGTTGCGGCTGATCTTTTCCACCGGCCAATCCCACCACGCCGCCGCCACAAGCCGCCGGATGGTCCTGTCGTCGAAACGCATCTTCACCACCTTGGCCGCATTGCCGGCGACGATCGCATAGGGCGCCACGTCATGCGTCACCACCGACTTTGCCGCAACGATGGCACCATGGCCGATCGCCACGCCGGGCAGGATCGCCGCTTCCATGCCGATCCATACATCATTGCCGATCACCGTGTCGCCGCGCAATTCCTTCGACAAGGTCGCCGGATCGAAACCCTCTTCCCAGCCATGACCGAAGATGTTGAACGGATAAGTCAAAAAGCCGGACATGGCATGATTGGCGCCGTTCATGATGAAGCGCGCGCCCTCGGCGATGGCGCAAAACTTGCCGATGATCAGCCGGTCGCCGATGAATGGATAATGATGCAGCACGCATCGCTCGGCGAATTGGTCCGGCCCGTCCGGATCGTCATAATAGGTGAAATCGCCGATCTCGATGTTCGGCGCCGTGACCAGCCCCTTCAGGAAGCCGACGCGGGCATGCATCGGGATCGGGTGCTTGATGTTAGGGTTGGGTCCGATCATGGGTCTGGCTCCATCGACGAAACAACAGGTCAAAAAAGCGCGATCCGCCCGGCAGCTTCGACCGCGTGCGCAGCGGATCATCCTTGCCTGTTCATCGGTGCAGCGCTCCTGATACGACAGCGGAGCTTATAGGTCGCGGCGGCATCTACCGCCGCGCCGGGGCTTTCCTGGATTCGGCAGGAACGGAGCGCCGGCTATTCCGCCGGCGACGGTTTCTTCCGGAACAGCGCGACCAGATTGTCCCACAGTTCGATCTTGGCGCCCTGCCGCTTCATGATCACGCCTTGCTGGATGATCGAAAGCAGATTGTTCCAGGCCCAGTAGATGACGAGGCCGGCCGGAAAACCCGCCATCATGAATGTGAAGACCACCGGGATCCAGGTGAAGATCATGGCCTGCGTCGGGTCCGGCGGCGTCGGGTTCATGCGCATCTGCAGGAACATGGTCAGGCCCATGATCAGCGGCCAAACGCCGATCATCAACATATCCGGCAGAGCGATCGGAATGAGGCCGAACAGGTTGAAGATCGAGGTCGGATCGGGCGCCGCCAGATCCTGGATCCAGCCGAAGAACGGTGCGTGCCGCATCTCGATGGTGATGTAGAGCACCTTGTAGAGCGCGAAGAAGACCGGGATCTGCAGCGCCACCGGCCAGCAGCCGGCGAGCGGATTGATCTTCTCGGTCTTGTAGAGCTCCATCATCGCCTGTTGCTGCTTCATCTTGTCGTCCGCGTATTTCTCGCGGATCTCGAGCATCTTGGGCTGCACCTTCTTCATGTTCGCCATCGACGCGTAGGACTTGTTGGCGAGCGGATAGAAGGCGGCCTTGACGACGACGGTGGTGGCCAGGATGGCCAGGCCGAAATTGCCGAAGAATTTGTACATCGTGTCGATCAGATAGAACATCGGCTTGGTGATCCAGATGAACCATCCCCAGTCGATCAAGCGGTCGAACAGCCTGATGTTGCGGTCTTCGGCATAGGCGTTGACCTTGGCGACTTCCTTGGCGCCGGCGAAGATTTCGCTCTCGACCGTCGCCGACTGGCCGGCATCAACGGTGATCGGGTCGGTGAGGAAGTCGGCCTGGTAGCGCGGGCGGCCGTCCTCGAAATAGGCGTAACGCGGCTGGAACGGCTGCTTCTCGGTCGGCACCAGCGTCACCGCCCAGTATTTGTCGGTGATGCCCAGCCAGCCATCGGTCGACTTGCTCGGCGTGAACTGCTTGTCCTCCTCGATTGACGAATATGTGTGTTCCTGCAAGCCTTCCGTGCCGGTGACGCCGATCAGCCCCTCATGCAGCACATAGATGCTGGCAACGGCAGGCTTGTCGAAGCGGGTGACACGGCCGTAATTCGACAGGGTAACGGCGGCCGACCCCGAATTCTGTACCGTGTCCGAGACGGTGAACATGTAGTCGCCGTCGACGGAGAAGGTGCGCTTGAAGGTCAGGCCCTTGTCGTTGGTGAAGGTCAGCGTGACCGGGGTCGCCGGCGTCAGCGTCGCATTGCCGTCGACGGTCCACACGGTTTCCGGGCCCGGCACCGTGCCGGTCTTGTCGCTGCCGATAAAGCCGATCTCGGCATAGTAGCCGGTAGGCAGCGCTGCCGGGTTGAGCAGTTCGATCTCGGGCGAGTTCTTGTCGACCGTCAGCCTGTAGTGTTTGAGCTTGAGGTCGTCGAGACGGGCGCCGGCGAGATTGATCGAGCCCTCCAGGCTCGGCGTGTCGATCCTGACGCGCTTCGTCGACGCCAGCGCCTGCTCGCGGCTGGCCGGCGTCGTGCCGTCGGTTCCCGGTGCATTGGGTGCATTAGGAATGGCGCCTTGCTGCGGCACCGGCGTTTCGCTGCCGCCCGGACTGGCGGCTTCGGCCGCCTTCTTCTGCTCCGCTAGCCGCTGCTCTTCGATACGGGCCGCCTCGCGTTGCGCCTCGCTGTGCGGCAGCACGTAAAAATACTGCCAAAGCGACAGGATCAGCACCGACAGCGCGATGGTGATGAAGAAGTTCCGGTTGTTTTCCATCGAAAGCCTTGGCCTATCGTGTTCCGCGCAGTCGGCGTGAGAGTTCGGCCTTCAACTGACCGAACGGAATGGCAAGCACATCTTCGCGCCCGACGATGACATAGTCATTGCCTGGCTTCATGTCACCCGCGGCATGCGTGCGCACGGCTTCTCTCAGCCGCCGCCGGATGCGGTTGCGGACGACTGCGTTGCCGACCTTCTTGGTGACCGTGTAGCCGACGCGAGGCGCCTCTGCGTCGCTGCGGTCGAGAACCTCGACGAGAAAAAGCCGCCCGCGGCGCTTTTCGCCACGCCGGACGGCCAGGAATTCCGCGCGCTTCAGAAGCCGCTTGGGATGTGCTCCCACTGGCTTGCCGGTTGCGGGCAACGATCTCGTCTTCCGTTCAGGCGCTGAGCCGCTTGCGGCCGCGGTTGCGGCGGGCTGCGACGACGCCACGACCACCCTTGGTGGCCATGCGGGCACGAAAACCGTGTCGGCGTTTGCGGACGAGTTTGGACGGTTGGTAGGTACGCTTCATTTGTTTTAATACCGCGGGGTGCGGCCCTTCTTGATTCTGTCACTCTGTAACAGGAGCTTTGCCCGGCCGGCTTTGGCGCGATCGAAACCGCGCCGGGACGAATGGCCCGAGCGTGAGCGGGCTTATAGAAAGAAGGGTTTTGGAAGTCAATCGGCCTCGACATCCGGCCTCGACATTCCGGCGCCGACATTCCAGCGCTTCTGGCCAACGGCTGGCGTGAGGGCCGAAGTCTGGGCGATCTTATCGCGTATTGGGACGAACGATGAAATTGGCAAAAAAGCCGCAATGGCCTAATCTTGGCCGATCAAGTGATCGTGAAGAAAAAGCAGCATGAGTGAAATCCCCTCCGCGGACGAAAGCACCGATCGGGCGACCGCAGCCGCCCGCAGGGTGCCGTTGTCGCGTGGATTGTCGACAAAGCTCCTGCTGCTCACCATCGTCTTCGTGCTCCTGGCCGAGGTCCTCATCTTTCTGCCCTGGATCGCCAGCTACCGGCTGAGCTGGCTGAAAGAGAGGCTGAGCACCGCCGCGGCCGTCTCGATCGTGCTGGTGCAGGGAGAGCCCGCCTCGCTGTCGCGCGCCGCCCAGAACGATGTGCTGATGGCGATCGGCGCCAAGGCGATCGCCGTGCGCGACGGCGGTGTCTCGCGGCTTCTGGTGGTGGCTGAGATGCCGCCGCACGTCGACGAACATATCGACATTGCCAATGTCGGCCTGATCGAGGGCATGACCGGCGCCTTGGACACGCTGTTGTTCGGCGGCGAGCGGATGCTGCGCGTTTTCGGGCCGGTCGGCGACAGCGACAAGGAATTCGAGCTGATCATGCCCGACTACAGCCTGCGCAATGCCATGCTCATCTATTCGCGCAACGTCGCCTTCGTCTCGCTGCTGATCTCGCTGTTCACCGCCATGCTGGTCTATGCCGCAATAGACCTGATCATGATCGGCCCGATCCGGACGATGACGCGCTCGATGCTGGCCTTCTCCGAGGCTCCCGACGACCCCGGGCGGATCATCCGCCCTGCTGCCCGCGCCGACGAAATCGGCGTTGCCGAGCGCGAGCTCTCGCAGATGCAGGAGCGGCTGCAAAAGATGCTCTCCGAGCAGAAGCATCTCGCCGACCTTGGCCTCGCCGTGTCGAAGATCAACCATGACATGCGCAATATCCTGGCGTCGGCGCAGCTGATGTCGGACCGTCTGCGCCAGGTCAAGGACCCGACCGTGCAGGCCTTCGCGCCAAAACTGCTTCGGGCGCTCGATCGTGCCGTATCCTATTCGGAAGGTGTGCTTGCCTATGGCCGCACCCAGGAGCCGCCGCCCTCGCGCCGCAGGCTCAGGCTGCGCCAGCTGGTCGAGGACGTCCACGGCCTGCTTGACACCGAAGGCGGCATAGAATTCGTCAATGCCGTCGATCTGGCTTTCGAGGTCGATGCCGATTCCGATCAGCTTTTTCGCGTGCTCACCAATCTTTGCCGCAACGCCGTGCAGGCGATGGCGGCGGACGCGGAAAGCGCGGTGGTGCGCCGGCTGGAGGTGTCGGCCGAGCGCGTCGGCAGCGTCAGCCGCATCACCGTCACCGACACCGGCCCCGGCCTGCCGCCGAAGGCGCGCGAGAACCTGTTCGCGGCGTTCCGCGGCTCGGCCCGCAGCGGTGGCACCGGCCTTGGCCTGGCCATCGCCTATGAACTGATCCGCGCCCATGGCGGCACCGTGGAGCTTGTCGAAAGCAGAGGCGGCCGCACCACATTCGCAGTCACCATTCCCGACCAGCCGGTCCGGCTCGACCAGGCCCGCAACGGCCTGCGCCGTCCCGCCTGATCCTCGCCGGCCCGATCCTCGCCCGGTCTGATCCTCTCCCGCTCTGATCGCTCCCCTCTGATCCACTCGAAGCCACGAACAACAAAACTTTTGACGGATCGGCTTGCTTTTCGGAAATGCAGTCGCTAGGGAACACCTCACATCGCGGCCGGTCGTTTAAGGATCGGATCGCGGGCCATACAAAGCATGGCCTGTTGCGCGCCCGTAGCTCAGCTGGATAGAGCACCAGACTACGAATCTGGGGGTCAGGAGTTCGAATCTCTTCGGGCGCGCCAATCGGGATGTACATTCCAAAATCATATCGCGTGACGTCCGGTTCTGGACGCGTTCAAGACGTTCGTGCTGTCGCGGTGTAAGGTCGCCAACTATAACGGTGATAAAGCTATTCTGCCGGAGCCGGCGAAACTTGTTTGCGACTTTTGCGAAGTTCCGCCGCCGCCTGCCGGATCACCACCCATGCACCTTGGAGGGCAAGTAAACCCATCACTGCCGCGACCATCACGTCCGGCCAGCCAGTGCCGGTGCCGAAAACGCCGAGTGCGGCGAGCAGCACCGCGAAGTTGCCGATCACGTCATTTCGGGAGCACAGCCAGACCGAGCGCATGTTGCTGTCGCCGCTCCGGTAAGCCCACAATATCCCGAATGCGGCCGCGTTGGCAACGAGCGCCGCAAAGCCCACGGCGCCCATGGTCACAGCATCCGGGAGCGTTCCATGGACGGTATGCCACGCTGTGGCGCCGATCACCCACAGCCCAAATACACCCATGGTGGTCCCCTTCGCCAAGGCCGCTCCTGCCCGGTAGCGCAGCGCCAGGCCGACCACAAACAGGCTGATCCCGTAGTTCGCGGCGTCGGCGAGGAAGTCGAGAGCGTCAGCCTGAAGTGAGACCGATCCCGCTGCCAGACCGGCCCCAATCTCCACGACGAACATGCCGAGATTGATGGCTAGCACGATCCACAGCACACGCCGGTAAGCCGCGTCGCGCTGCCGATCCGGCTCTTGATGATGGTTCTGGCCGCAGCAATGGGCGCTCATGTTTTCCTCGTCCGAGAAGGGTTCTTGTGCTAATTTGCACCCTATAGTGACTATAGGGTCAAGGAAATGAGCGACAGCGCGGAATGGAGCATTGGCGATCTGGCGAAAGCGACGGGGACCAAGGTCGTAACAGTCCGCTATTACGAGACAATCGGCCTCTTGCCGGCTCCGCCGCGCACTACCGGGAACTATCGGGCCTATGACTGCGGACATAGGGACCGGCTGCGCTTCATCCGCCGATGCCGGGATTTAGGCTTTACGCTCGATCAAGTGCGGGATTTGCTCCGCCTGTCCGCCCGCGAAGATCAGGATTGCACAGAGGTGGACTTGATCGCGGCCGGACATCTGGCGGCTGTCGAGCGGAAGATTGCCGACCTGTCCCGCCTGGCTGATGAACTTCGGCGCATCAGCAGTTGCTGTCAGGGAGGCGGTCGTGTCGCCGACTGCCGGATCATTGAAGCCCTCTCTCCCTAGAACCGATGCGCGGATGGCCAGTATGGAAGGGAAGGGCTGATTGGGAGCGTGGCAGAGCCGCACCGCGCCCTATGCGCATCGCCTCGCGAATCCCTATCGGGTTCTAAGCTCCCCCTGTTGATTTGGTCCCACCGATTTATACAGGGGAAACAATCACATAAGAGTGCCCCGTTTCACTCGTCCGGCGCGCCAATTGGAATGTACATCGCAAGCTGGTTAATGGCACAGACCAAATTGCGATGAAGGGCGAAGCAGCGCTGAACTTGTTTGTTGGCCTGCCAGGCTATCCTCGCCAGCGGAGCGCTTCGATCAGGAGAGCGAACGCGGGGGCAGGCAAGACCCCAGGCCGTTCGATGCGGCGTCGCCCTCCGCCAGTGCGGCGACGGACGGCTCCGGACGAAGCAGATGATGGCTGGTCAGGAACGGCATAGGCCACAATCGTCACGCATTTGTGATCTGCATTGATAAGCCTATTCGGGACAAGGGGTCTAATCTTGGACCGTGCGTCGCCTTAAGTGTAGCCCGTGCATGGCCCGCCGCTCAGGATAATGCTGATGGAACGCAAGCTCGCGGCAATCATGGCCGCCGATATCGTCGGCTACAGCCTGCTGATGGCTGAAAACGAGGCTTCCACTTACGCGAAGCTGCGCGCTGTTTTTGATGAGCTCATTGACCCGACCACTGCCCGGCATGGCGGGCGCATCGTCAAGACGGCGGGAGACGGCTTTCTCGCCATGTTTCCCAGCGTCAACGAAGCGGTTGATGCGGCGCTGGCCATCCAGGACGGCTTCGACAAGGGCCCGTTCGAGCTGCGCATCGGCATCAATCTTGGCGATGTCATCGAAGATGACGGCGACGTATACGGCGACGGCGTCAATGTGGCCGCCCGTCTTGAGGCCATGTGCGATCCGGGGCAGATATTCGTCAGCGGCGCCGTGGTGATGGCGGCCGACCGCAACAGCGCGGACAGGTTCGTCCGCATCGGCCGCAGGCGGGCCAAGAACATTCCCGAACTTCTCAACGTCTACCGGGTAAGGCGGGCGGGCTCTCCGTGGTCGCCATGGCGGCACGTGCCGCAGGTGCTGCGCAGCACCGCCGCCCGCTGGTCTTATGGCGTAGCCGCCATAGCCCTCATCCTCATCGGCACTCAAATCCAGCCGCTCCCCCTGGCAGCCATGGTCAGCCGCATCCCGGGGGTCTTGTCGATGGACCAGAGCCGCGCCGATCCCCGGCCGTCAGTGGCGGTCATGCCTTTTGCCGCGATGAGCGGCAGCGGCGAGCAATCGTATTTCGCGGACGGACTGGCCGAGGATGTGACGATAGCCCTTGCCCGCAATTCAGAGCTGCAGGTCATCGCGCGCGATTCCACCTACGCCGTGCACGGGCAGGGTACGGACGTGCGCAAGCTCGGGGCGAAGCTCGGCGTTGATTATGTGGTTGAAGGCAGCGCCCGCCGTGAAGGCGACCAGCTTCGCGTGTCGGCGCAGCTGATCGATGTAAAGACAGGCGCGCATCTGTGGTCGCGCAGTTTTGACCGGCAGGTCGCCGACGTGTTCACCGTCCAGAGCGAGCTGACCACTGAGATCGTCGCGCAGATCGCGCCCTATATCGGCAGGAGCGAGGCGGCGGCGGCAGCGGAACGCCCGACCGACAATCTGCAAGCCTATGACCTCGTGCTGCAGGCCCGCAACCGCTACCGGCACGGCGGCGATGACCCGCAGGACATTCTGGAGGCGCGCGGTCTCTACCAGCGCGCCCTTGAAATGGACCCGTCCTATGCGGCCGCCCGCGCAGGCCTCGCGCTGACCTTTATCGCCAGCGTGGCGCAGAGCGGTGACGGCCGGGAAAACGCGCCGGAACTCCATCTTGGGCTTAGCGAAGCTCGGCAGGCGGTCCGTCTCGATCCCAATCTTGGCCTTGGCTATCAGGTCATCAGCTTCGGGCTTGCCCTGCAGGGCGACTATTCAGGCGGCTTGCAGGCGGCACGGCGTGCTGTGGAGCTCAACCCTAACGATCCCGACAGCATGATGGCGCTTGCAAAGGCGCAGGTTCGCTTCGGGGAATATGATGATGCCGTCGCCAACGCAGAGCGGGCCCGCCGCCTTCATCCTATGGCGCCCGAGTACTATGCCTATGTGCACGGGCAGGCGCTCTACGCGGCTGACCGCCGCGACGAGGCTTCCGCCGTCATAGAAGAATGCCTGATCCGGGCGCCGCGCGATGCAAACTGCCTTCTGATTCAGGCCGCTTTGCAGAGCGCGGGCGGCGAGGTCGAGGCAGCCCAGCAGACGATGGCAAAGCTGGTCGAGGCGCATCCGGCATTCTCGCTGGAAGCAGAGCGCGCTTACCGCCGGTTCGGTGACAGGCCGCTGATGGAAGAATTCCTGCAGGACCTTGCAAAGGCCAAGGCTCCTGAATCCGCCTGAAAGTTTTTACAGAGCGACTTCAATCATATAGCGGTGCCCGGTTTCATCCTCTGCGGCGCGCCAATTTTTGCCATTTCCACGACGCCAACACCGAAAATTGCCGCCCATTGCCGCTGGAACTACGTCCGCCGCTTACGGTGGTAGGAGTCGGTCGGAGCCGGTACGTTGGCGGGTGGAGGAAGTTCCGCGCAGCCTATGACCGACGCAGCACGTCCTGCCATTCGACATGACGGTCGATCTGCGCTTTTGCGAACGGACAAAGCGGAATGATGGCGACCCCTTCGCGCCGGGCATCCTCGACCGCCTGGCGTACCAGCCGCTCGCCGACCTTGCGGCCACGCAACGCCGCTGGAACTTCGGTATGGTCGATGATGATCAACCCTTCGCCGGCCCGGCTATAGGTCATCTCGGCTTCGACGCCGTCGACGAGCATCCGGTAGCGTCCCTTCGATGCGGTATCCTCCCGCTCGACCTTTTCGACGGTCAAGGGAGAGGCAGGGCCCGGCTGCTCGGCGTCATGCGGCCGCGCCTGACCCAGCCGCCCCGGCATGCAGTCCAGCAGGTCGCGGTCCCATCTTCCGAGATCGGCCGCAGCGTCGTAGGTCGAGACGAGAAACTCCATAAGCGCCGCGTCGGGATTTGCAGCCGACTGGACGGCATCGTACGGCAGGATGAATTCCGATAGGCCCTCATGCCAGAACGCGCCCTCGGGCCGGACCGACGCGCCCCTGAAGCCACTCGGCGCCGGATAGGCGTAGGCATAGAACGCGGGGTAATCGATGCCGCCACCGCCGGGCCAGAAACCTGCTGAGGAGACCTCGCGGTCGTAGGCTTCCTGTGCCACATCGTTGGGCAATGAAGGAATGCCGCCGGGATGGAGAGGCGCGCGCCGCCCTGAAAAGCGGGTGACGGCCAGGTCAAAACTGCCCCAGAACAGGTGAACCGGACTGGACTTGCCAAGAAAGGAGGTCCGGAACCGATTGAATACCCTGTCGACCGCCACCGATGCGTGATGGAAGCGCTGAACGGCTTCCCGGTCATACGGCCGGTCGCGATGATCTTCGGTGAACGGCACGGGGTTGGGCACCTCGTTCGGATTGCCGTTAAAGGTCGGCGTGCCTCCAAGTTCGGAAATCAACTGCACGAAATTGGCGTGGAACGCCGCGACTGTGGATGGCCCGAGCGCAAACGATGCCTTGCGACCATTGCCGCATGTGCCGACAACCATATGGTCCCGAAGGTCGAAGAGGATCTCAATGCCTGGGCCGTCGGGGATCGGCGAGGAGGTCAGGCCGAGCGGCGTGACATAGAAGGTCGCGTTCCAGGAATGGTTGAGCCACGGGGTATGAGCAAGGCGACATTTCCCGGCGATCTGCAAATAGAGATGCAGGGCCGAACACGTCTCGCGCCAGCCGAGGTAGTCCAGGTGGGGCCACTTGTTGCTCATTCTGCTTTCTCCATTCAGAACATACCCGGCACGCGACGCGTCATCTCGTCTGAACCGCCCGGGTCCGCGCCCAGGCGACCTCCTTCTTAACGCGGTCAGTCCGGTAGGGGAATGTGCTCATCTCGGTCATCGATCGGGAGATCGAAACGTCCCTTGCCCCAGTCCTCGGCGCGCCATTCGGCCTTCGCTTCTTCGATGCGGTCCTTCGAGGAGGCGACGAAGTTCCACCAGATATAGCGCGGTCCGCCAAGCGTTGCGCCGCCGAGGATCATCAGACGTGCGCCTCTGTCACCGGCCGCGACAGTGATCCTGTCGCCGGGACGGAAGACCATCATCCGACCTGCCTCGAAATCCTGGCCGGCGATCGAGATCGAGCCTTCGACGATGTAGATGCCCCGGTCCTCGTGATCGTGCGGCATCGGCAACCGGCTTCCCGCGTCGAGCTTCACGTCGGCATAGAACGTCTCCGAGTACATTGTCGCGGGGGCCTTCTCACCATAGGCGTCCCCCAGGATGAGCCGGACCGAGACGCCGCTATCCTCGATCACCGGCAGCGCCTCCTGGCCATGATGCTCGAACATGGGCGCCATGTCCTCATGGCGGTCGGGCAGCGCGACCCAGGTCTGTATTCCGAACAGGCTGTTGGGACCGCTTCGGGCGGCTGCGGAGGTCCGCTCCGAATGGGTCACCCCGCGCCCGGCGACCATCCAGTTCAATTCGCCGGGACGGATGATCTGGTCTGCCCCGGTGCTGTCCCGGTGATGGAAGTCGCCGCGAAAGAGGTACGTGACGGTGCCAAGACCGATATGCGGATGCGGCCGGACGTCGACGCCCTGCCCGGTCAGCAGTTCGGCCGGACCGGCCTGATCGAAGAAAATGAACGGTCCGACCATCTGCCGCTTCGGCGCCGGCAGGGCGCGCCGAACCTGGAAGCCGCCCAGGTCTCGAGCGCGCGGGACGATGAGCGTTTCGATCGCGTCGAGGCCAACCTCATCGGGACAGCCCGGTTCGATTGCCGGGTTCCAACTCATGCGCCTCATCCTCTCTTGGGTTCCGGGAGGCCTCGCCCTTGCCGATGCGAATGCCCGATTGCGATTAATCCGGGCCGCGCGAGCGGGAAGGGCGCTTTCGGCCCGACGAATGTCTAAACTGGCGAGCGACCGTCTGCCCAACTAGTCCTGTGATACGTCAAGCTGTGTCGCAGTAAGTGGAACGTGCGGGCAATGTCGTCGAGCTCAGCGGCTCGCAGCAGAGCGACAGTCGAACGCAATTCTTTAATAAGGCTTCGCCCCGTTCGTGTTTTAACGGTCGAGACCCCAAACGTCCGGATTTCGTGCGAAGTACTCGATCAGCATCTCGGTGAGCACCCGGACTTTCCGTGTGGGGTGCTTACCCGGCGGTCGGACGACATACGCGCCTGCTGAAGGTGGGGGATAGCGTGTCATAATCGGAACGAGCGCTCCGGAGGTCACATGGTCATACGTGATGCAATCAGGGAGCCAAGCGATGCCGAGCCCTGCCACTGCGGCGGCGGCAAGCGCCGTAGCGTTATCGGCCTTGAATCTGCCTTGCGGCTGAACCGTGACGATCTTGTCGCCATCCATGAACTGCCAGGCTTCCGTCCCTTGCATGAGGGCCTGATGGGTGACGAGCTCATCTGGCGTCTGAGGTGAACCGCGCGTTTTGATATAATCCGGACTTGCGACGAGCTTTCCATAGATCGGTCCGATGCGCTTCGCGATCAGGTTGGAGTCCTGAAGGTACCCGACCCGGATCGCGCAGTCGAAACCCTCTGCGATCAGATCGACGAAGCGATCGCTGTAGGAGGTATGGATGTGGAGCTGGGGGTGCTGATGCGCCATTTCCGCAAGCACGGGGGCGAAGTGGGTCGGGCCGAAAGTAAGTGGCATGGCAACTCGCAGGCGGCCGCGCAGCTCACCGGTTGGGAGGATCGTTTCCCTGGCCGTATCGATCTCGGCGCTGGCTCGGGCCGCATGGTCCCTGAACGTGATCCCCGCTTCCGTAAGCGCGGCGCCGCGGGTCGTTCGTGCAAGAAGCTGGACGCCAAGCTCCGCTTCAACCCGAAAGAGCCGCCGACTGACGATTGACTTGGAGACGCCGAGCCGGCGCGCGGCGGCCGATACGCCCCCTGCATCGGCCACTGCAACGAATGTCTGTAGATCTTCGATGTCCAATTCGGCGTTCCTCGTTTCGCGACACAGCTTGCCTGACTATGGCACTACCGCATCACCAAAAGGAACAGCAAATTGCGGCAAGGCAACGTCGCCCGCCGGCGCATGTCTCCCGTGAACCCATTGCCGTCCACAACGGCAGAGAAAGGAAGTCTTGATGACCCCCCGTAACGGCCTTGATTCGCTTCTTCGTCCCGAAGACTCGGTACTCGTTCTGATCGACCACCAGCCTTACCAGCTCACGAACCTGAACAGCCACGACCCGCATATGGCGGTCAACAATGCTACGGGTCTGGCGAAGGCCGCCAAGGCATTTAGCGTACCGACCATCCTCACGAGCGTGCTCGCTGACCGAGGCGGGCTCATCTTTCCGCAGATCACCGACGTCTTCCCCGGCCAGGAGGTGATCGACCGGATGCTTATCAACACCTGGGAAGACCAGAAGGTCGTCGACGCGGTCAAGAAGACCGGCCGCAAGCAGTTGATCATCGCCGGTCTGTTCACGGAGATCTGCGTCGCGATGCCGGCGATCCAGGCTGCCGGCGAAGGATGGGACGTCACGGTCATCACGGACGCCTGCGGCGGCGTGTCGGTTGAAGCCCATGAGGTGGCGATCCAGCGCATGATCGCGGCCGGCTGCAACATGATGACGTGGATGGCGCTCGCGTGCGAATGGCAGCGCGACTACACGAGGGCCGAGACCCTGCCTGCATTGATCGAGCTCCTCAAGGATCACATGGCCGGCAGCGGCATGGCGTACCTGTGGGAGCAGCAGCTGCTCAACACGCCGGTGCCGAGCGAAGGCTGATGCGGGCCGGGATGGCGAGCATTTCGGTGAGCGTCGGGCCGCGGCCCGGGTTGCGCCGATGCCGATAAGCGCTCGAATTCTAAAATGTCGAATACCGACGCGTCGTAAGTCAGGCGAGACAGCGCTTCAGCAACCATCGGCTCTCGCCGCGTCGGAAAGGCATCAGTTCGCAAACTGTCATCGAGGCAGCCTGTTGAACTCACAGCGAGATTTGATCCGGATCGCTACCATTGCGCCAGAATTTGGTAATCAGAACGTCAAAAAAATCTGGCAGCGGGAGCCTGTTTCGCTCACACCCGAAATTCGGCGGTCCCGATCAGCCGATGAGTCGCCTTGAGTCAGTGCTGCGATAAGCAGAGAACAATCCAATTCCTCAGGGAATAAAAACCTTAGGTCACTCTGAGTCGCCATACGAAGCGATTTCAATCTTGCTGACTTCGCGGCGCGTTCGGCACGCTCAGCCTCAGCCATCACCTTCGCGGAGCGACTAATTTGCCTATTTTCCAGCCAACACATCTGTTCGATCCCGCAAAAAATTTCTTCTCGGACGCTTGCCGTAATTTCCGGGCGGATTTGCGCGACCACCAAGGCCAGTTCGGATCCGATTCCGCCTTCCTCTTGCCAGGCCCTTTTTCGCGCCGGTACGCCTTAATGCCCTGACTCAATTGCGCTTGTCGCCCTTCATTGTGATGAAGTCGCCTCGATCGTTGACGCTAAGAGTTTTTGGAGCGCCACATCGCCCTTTGAGAGTTGCGATCTCGGTTTCGTGGTCGCCGCAACGAAGGATTATATTCCTCGCCTCGCTCTCACTGGCAAGGGCTAATACCAAGTTGCAACCCTGCAGAGTCACGATGCCATGCCTATCCCGCTTCGCAGTGCGTCACCGAAATACGTGCCGTCATAGGAAGGGGCCAGGTGCGCCGAGAAGCCTTCGTGCGCCTTCGTGGAAGTCGTTTGATGGGGGGGCTTTCAATCGGAACCGGTGCAGCACTGGCTCTTCCGCCGCTTCCAATCTGAAATTGCCGTTTTCCAGCAGGCCGGCGATCCACTCGAGGAACTTGCCAAGGGATTCCGCAAGCACGGCCTTCACGTCTTCGTCGCGCCCAAAGAGGATGACCTGGCCGACGCGACCGCTGGGCCACGGATCGAAATCGAGACCGATATGATTGCCTGAGCCATCATGGGTCAGCGGTATCCAGCGCGGATTGATATAGGCCGGGTCAATCGCGTGTTCAGGCCACGCCCCTCCGGGAATTTCATAGCGATTGCCGCCGAAATCGGCGAGCACAGCGACCCAGGCTTTCCATTGCGCCCCTGCCTGATGCAGCGGCAGCAGCGGATGCCCATAGATATGGCCCCGACGGTCGTCGTTTTCGCCGTCGTGCCATCGGTATAGGTCGCGATAGGCGCGCGGCATCTTGAGGCCGATCAGGCGCTCGAACGCATCCAGTTGCGCGTCCGTGGCCGGCGGATTGAACACATATTTGTCTGGCGGCAGATGGGCAGCATACCAGGCATCAAGGCGCGCAAGCACCGGCGCGATATCTTCCTCCAGCAACGGCTTCGCCTGTCCCGGCGGCCGTTTGGGACGGCTGGTTTCGGCCATGGGGGATTTTGTCCTGATTTGCCGCATTGCGCACATGGTAGGAAACAGCCCCGCAAGGATCAGGGCTCCGAAGATAGACGCACCGATCAGCACATTGCGCCTGCTCCGATCCATCACGGACATTCCGGCGCGATTGATCGGCGCCGCCACACAAGCCCTGAAGGCATCGCAGGTCTCGGCCCGAATTCGTTTGCCGCCATTCAGACGAAGTCCGAGTCTGGCGGGTAACGGTTGTCCATGATTACCTTCATAGCAGACACTTATACCAGAGATCACCAATAGCGACTCATAGCGAGGGCAGTTCGAGCCTTGGAAGACGATCCGTCAATCGAAATCGGATCGGTGCGCGAGGACTACCAGGCGGGCATCAGTGATCCCAACTGGAGAGAATGATCGCCGACCTATATCGGCGGATGACCGGAATGAGGGCAGCCCTTTGCAGAGGCGAAGCTTGCGCGCTAGTATCTGCAAAACGGGAGGGGGACTAATGCCACGAATTGAGCGAGTAGAAACCCGCAAGCGCGGATTTCTGGCTATGACCGCAAGACACTCCGGCGACGTTCTCTCGACTGTGTGCGCAATAGCAATGTTGTGGGAGCACCACTTTGTTCATTGACTACTACGAACTCCTGGAAATCAGCCCGAACGCCAACTCGGAAACGATAGAACGGGTATTTCGTTATTTTGCTATGCGCTACCATCCCGACAATCAGGATACCGGCGATGCATCACGCTTCAGTGAAATCGCGGAGGCCCATAATACTCTCAAAGATCCGGTCAAACGCGTGCAGTACGACATTCAGTATAAAGACCATTTGAAACTTCGCCTCGAGTTGATTGAGGAAGTCAGCAACACTAAAGGAATCGAACGGGACGGCGTCATTCAGGCCAAACTGCTCTCGCTACTTTATGTCAAACGCCGACAAGACGTCACCAATCCTGGCATTGGCGATGAAGAACTCGAACGCATGTCGGGCTGTCCGCGTGAACATCTGGAATTTCATCTCTGGTATCTAAAAGCAAAAGGCTGGATAGGAAGGGTCGAAAACGGGATGTTCGCGATTACCGTAGAAGGCGTCGATCGCGCCAATACCGAACATCGTCGTGACACCTCCACCAGACTACTGAATCATACAGGCTGACGAGTGGAAGCTCGCGTGCCAGTGCCTCTTGGATTAGCTCTTAGGAGCCCCATCCGCGCGCGTTCCGGCTGGCCGCTCGATTTTCCTCGCACTCTTATCGACCATTGATCGACCTCGCCAAGTCGAGGGCCTGCGCCTCCTCGTCTACCCGCTCCCGAAAGGCGGTTTCCAGTCGCGATTGCGCGCCCGCTGCTGGCCTTCGTAGTCAGGAATGCATGTGAAGAACACCTGCCGGCGGTCACGGCCGGCAGCCTTGCAATTTGAGCAGACAAAGAGCCCGACCAGGTCGTCTTGCATCGAGCCGTGGTCACGGCCGAGCCTGTCAATCAGCGCCTGGATGTCGAGCTTCGTCGATTTGCAGCACATGGGTGCGCACAATTGACACAGATGGTTTCGCGGGCGGCCAAGGTGTCGGCGAGGGTCTTTTGGGGCATGGCGATCTCGGTTGAAGGGCATCGCCGCAACGGAGAGGATTATATTCCTGAGACCTATGTGAAACGCAAGCGGGTCTAGTTACCTAAAGCCAACCATTTCGGCCGGCTATGTACATCCACGCACCAGAAATGAAGGTTGCGGCGCCCAAGATAGCGCCGAGATAGAGCCGGCCTTCGCGGGACGGACCGGCGCCTAAATAGAAGGCCGTTGCGAGGAGCAGCAAGCCAACGCACATGATGCCCATCCCAATTTTCCGCATATAGCCCCAGTTCCCTTATTCTTCTCGAAAATCCTGCAGCGAAGCATGCCGCAAATCCTCCTCGCCGCGTAGGTGCTTCACGCGACCGATCAGCCCCGGGCTTGACCCATTGTGTCGCCGGCCGTTTCATGCCCTTTGGCGGTGGCCCGGCATGTTCCTGGACGCGCTTCCACAGCCGCTCCCGCATCTCGCGGTTGACACTGACGGAAGCACTGCCGACATATTTGCGGGTCCCCCGGCTCGGCCATCAGAGCAAACGCTGGCTTGCCCCTCTCGCGATAGAGGTTCGACGAATTGCATTGGAGCAGGAGAGGCGTGCCCGAGAAGTAGCTGAGAGAATGGTTGTGAACGCACCGCCGCCGCCTGCGCCTTGGTCGCATAGAGCGATCAAGACGTGCGCGCTGATCCTGACGGCGGCAATGATTCTCTTCGGTCTGATTGCGCTCAAGGCGTACAAGTAAGCAGAGCCCCGCCAGCGCGCGTTTCTGTCGGCCGCTGTCCTACAACGCCGAACCCTTCCGCGCGTCCTGGCGCCCGCCTGTGGCGGCGCGGCAGGGTTGGCCCGCGCCTATCAAGTACATCAAAGGACCCACGACGGCAGCGAGTGAGGCGCCGCCTATGAGCAATGACCGGCGCCGCCGTTTTACGCGATTGACCGGCTCCTTCCCGGCTGCGGCATCATAGGCGCTGTAGAGGCGCCGGCCGACTTCCCCATAGGGTCGCTGTTTGGGTAAGCCTTCTTCGGCTGGTCTTGGGCGAAGGAAACTCATTCGGCTCACTCTCGCATCATCGTGCATTAGCACGCGCTTGTATTTCGCCCGAAGCAGGATCATCATGCAAGCCGTCAGGTGGGTTTGAAGGGGGAAGCGCCATGGAATTCGCAAGTTGCTATGACCAGAGCGGGACCGTTCTCGCGTCGTCGATCTTCCTTACAGTCACGGCGGTTTTCATAGTTTTGGCCGGGTTTGCCGCTCTGCGGCTGATTGCGATGTCAGGCAGGATGCCTGTCGAACAGCTACAGGCCGCGTAAAGCCCCGCGCAAAGGCACGGGCAGTACGGTGAGGTGGTTCTGCCCCGAGGAAGAGGCGCGCGCGGCGGGCTGGCGGAAGGCAAGGCGATGAAGCGCGTTTGCTTGGCAACCACTGTCATCCTGGCTCTCGGCAGCTCGAGCAGTTGGTCGGCCGACGACCTATCGGCCGAAGAAGTCACGATCCCGCGTTGTGAATGGTCCGTCCGGTTATTCGGCAAGGAACCTCTGTCGTCGTACCGGCGCATCCGCGCAAAAGAGGACATCCCGCTGCTACTGGTGACGATCGACTTTGAAACGCGAGACAAGGCCGGATTCGTAACGACTCATATGGCCTCTTGCGAGTTTGATGAGGAGCTTCGCGTCAGTTTCATGAATGTTGACGGCCAGCGGCACCAAATCATCTACGACTAGACGAATTGGCGGCGGTGGCGATTTGGCGCGATGGTCGCAACGTCGACAGGCGTTCTTTATCACGAAGAGAAGAGCCCAACGGGCGCATCCACCTGTCACTAGGCGCATAGCTGGATATATATTTGTCAGTTCTAGTCTAGACGATCGACCGAACTGGTTAATTTCACCAAGAAAATCATTATTATCAGTCTCTTATATTAGGAAAATATAGGACACAGACAGGCTTTCACAGCCTCAAAGGTTAACAATGGGTTAAGCGATTTGTTGACTTCCTATCCCGGCTTGGCACAGGATCATGTCGGGACCGAGGATGAGCTTATAGCACCTCTGTCCGGGTTAGTTGCGTAACAGGGGGAAGTCACATGAAAAATCTTATGAAGCAGTTCCGCGACGACGATTCCGGCGCCGCGATGGTAGAATACTCAATCCTCGTCGGCATTGTCGCCGCCGCTGCAATTCTCGCGATCCTGGCTATCGGCGGCTGGGTCACAGGGCGCTTTACAGGCCTCTGCACAGCGCTGGAAGCGTCACCACTCGGCACCTGCAACGCCGGCACTGGTGTTGGTACCTGACGCGTTTTAGTAGCAGGTCTGCTTCTTGGAGAGGCGAGCTACTTGCTATCCTATAGAAGAAGGGCCGGCGTTCGTAGCGCCGGCCCTCTTCTACACGAATGACACCGCCAAAAGGGCTTCGAAGCCCGCTGACCGCTGCCCGTGCGCATGGCCTGCTCACTGGACTCCAATCGGCAACGGACGCATTGCCTCGGGGAGTGGGAGGAGTGGACAAATCTCGCCAAGACAATCGTTCGGGCCAGTGGCGAAAGCGCGCTAGACACCGCCGACGCTGGCGACCTTCACGCAACTAGGTGGGCGTCGATTGCTGTGGCAAGCGCAATCCTGATTGGCCTGATCGCCCTCAAACGCGGACTGCAAACGTTCATTGCCACCACCATTCGCGATCGCGGGGCTAGAAAATGCGGAAAGTAGTCGTCTTTCTGGGTGTGCTGCTAATTATAGCGGCGGGGGCGATTGGCGCGATGTTCGCTACGTCGACAGGGGTTCTCTATCATCAGGCGAAGAGCCCAGCGGGTGGATCCACCTGCCACTATTTCTCGGGAAAAGGCACATTCACGACGCCTAGCTATGCGGTGACTGGCTGCCCGCAGTTTATCAGCATTGTGTTCTAGGCGGCTCTGGTCCCTCGTTCGAATGATGCTATTGCATTAGCTCCCGCGCATGTTTACTCGACCGACGTCGACAGGTCGGGTTAACAGGGGAAGTCCATGGACACACTCATGACGACGGCCCGGCAGTTTTGCCAAGACGATTCAGGCGCTGCCATGGTCGAATATTCCATCCTTGTCGGCATCATCGCCGCAGCAGCGATACTTGCTATCCTGGCCATAGGCGGCTGGGTGAGCGGTCGCTTTACCGGCCTATGCGCCGCGCTGGAAGCCTCGCCTCTCGGCGCCTGCGACGTGACGACGGGCGTCGGAACCTGACGCGTTTGGGTAGCAAGTTCTGCTTCTTTCCCTTTGGAGGGGCGAGCTACCTGTTACCGCATAAGAAGGGCCAGCGTACACGTCGCGCCGGCCCTTTTCACGAACGATACAGCAACCAGAGCCTCAAAACCGGCAGACGAGGTTTCCTGCACGTTATAGATGGCAGTGGCACTCAGGCCAGTTGCATGGCCGCGGGCGTGCGCATGGCAGCCAACGTGCCTGTCGACTGGCCTTCAGCGCCCAGCGAGACTCCAGAGAATGACATAGCTCCTGTCGATGGTTCGACCCCGCATGCAGCGCCCGCCCGTAACTGCGATCCAAGCACTTCGCCGGTTCAGTGCAAGTTATTCGCTTCTGAGCATCGAAAGGATTTTCGTGCGTTCCATTTCAGGCTGGTACTCCGGCATGCACCATCATGTTGGTATAAATCTGAAACACTATCGTGCAGATCGCTGCGAGCGAGATCGGCACGCCAAACGGCACAACGCCTTTGCGGTCCAGGTGCTGAACATACAGGCGAAAGACGCCTTGCGGCAGCATGAGCGGATATTTGACGACCATCGCCGTGGCGAGCGCGAAAACCAGCAGCAGCACTGAAAATACGACGAGGCCGCTGCCGCCGATCAGCAACGGCACCACCGCCATCAGCTTGACGTCGCCGGCCCCGATCTTGCGCAGGGCCCAGAACGGGAAGAGCGCAACAAACAGCAAAACACCGGCAAGCCCGCTCAGGCCCATGTCCCACCACGACCCGGATTGCACCGACAGGAGCTGCAGCGAGCCCAAACCCAGGCAAAGCAGCAGCAGCACATTCTGGTTGGATATCTTCTGGGTGGTGAAGTCGAGCCAGGCGATCCTTGCCAGCAAAGGAATGGCTAGCCCCTTCAGCAGCAGCGATGCGGCGAGCAACATGCTGTCGCCTTACCGCTCGAGATTCTTCACGCTGGACGACAGGAGCTTCAGATTGTTGGCCACGGTCGGATCGTTGGGCGCCAGTTCATAAGCCTTGAGGAAATTGCTGCGCGCGTCCTGAAGCTTGCCGCGCAGCAGATAGGAATAGCCGACATTGTTGTAATATTCGGGCGTCCCGCCGACCAGTCGGAAGGCTTGGCGATAGGCGTGGTCGGAGAGGTCGAAGCGGCGGATCCGATCGCTAGAGGCGGCCAGGCCCATCCAGGCACCACCATCATTGGGCGCCAGTTGCGTCGCCTTGTAGAACAGGGCGCCGGCATTGCCGTAGTTTTCCGCGCGGAACTGGTTCTTGGCTTCGGCGACGGCTTGGTCGGAGGCATAGTACTCGACGTCGCTGACCGTCTTCAGCCCGTCGAAGGCATCGCCAAAGGCTGTCACGTCACCTTTTGAGGGCTCGTTGGTGCGGACGACGCCGTTGGTACCAGCCGTCTGACAGCCGGAAAGCACGATAAACAGCAAACCGGCTACGGCTGCGAGGCGCATTGGCCCTGTCATTTCGTCCCCCAAAAGAGTTCTCTCCGACTCTGTATTTCGACCAAAGCACAGACGTGCCTAGAAGAAAACACCCCTCATTCGAATGATCACCGGTAACATGATGACCATCAACACGACCGGGAAGATGCAGAGCCCCAATGGGATCATCATCTTGACCGGCAAAGCATTGGCACGCTCTTCGGCACTTAGGATTCTCTGGCTGCGCATTTCGTCGCTGTAGACGCGCAAGGCGTCGGTGAGACTAGTGCCAAGTTCTTCCGACTGCCTGAAAAGCACAGCCAGCGCCCGAGCCTCGTCAAGACCAATGCGGTCGGCAAGTTCGCGCAAGGCCTCGCGCAATGGTTTGCCGGCGCGCAACTGCAAAGTCATGATCGAAAGCTGGATGCCGAGCCATCTGTGGGTGCCGGCGAGTTCACCGCTGACACGCTCGACGGCCGCCTCGAGGCTCATGCCTGCGTCGGCGCAGGTTATCATCATGTCCATGAAATCGGGAAAGCCACGACGATAGATCCGCTTTTGTCCCTTCTCGAAGCGATCGAGCAGGACGCTTGGAATCACCATGCAGGCGAGCCCAAACAAAGCAGAACCGGCAAAGGCTATGAAAGCGGGCAATTGAGGCGGCAGGACTCGTGACAGTAGCGCATAGGCCGCCAGAAAGCCGACACAGACCGCGCCAAGCCGCGACAAGGTGTAAATGAGTGGAGCGCTTGACTGGTAAAAGCCGGCGCGAAAGAGCTTCGCGTCCAAGGCGCTGGGCTCGTCCCGCTCCTTTTCGATCGAGCGAAAATATGCGTCCACTGGCCGCTGCGCTGCGATCTTGGCAAGCTGCTCCTGTCCAACGAGCGAACGGCGATCGGCAATACCTTCGGCCATCAGGCTTTTTGCGACCAGCTTCCGCGTCTGCAGCGCCGGCAAGAAGACGAGCGCGCCGAACAGAAAAAGTGCCACCGCCGCCACGAAGACGGCAATGGAAACCAAGACACTCAGGTTCTGGACGTTCGAAAACAAGTTATGCTTCGCCCCTGTTCAGAAATCGAAATTGACCATTCGATACATAATGAAATCACCTAGCAGCGCCCACGACCCGAAAATCAGGAACACAGGCATGATGACCGGATTGTTCCAGACGGTTCCGTAGTAGGCTGGGGCAAGTATCTGAAGGACCAGGAACATCGCGACCGGGAACAAGGAGATGATCCATGCTGACACTCGGCCCTCGGACGAAAGCGCCCTGATTTTCATTCGCAGTTTCTGCCTCTCGCGCAACACCGACGACAAATTGTGTAGAATCTCGGTGAGATTGCCGCCGGTCTTGGATTGAATGGACAGCGACACCGAAAGCAGATGAAGACCCTCGAAGCCTACGCGTTGTGAAAGCTTGCGCACGGCTTGTTCAATACTGAGTCCAAAGGTGATTTCATCGGAAACGATGCCGAATTCGGTGCCGAGCGGATCAGGCATTTCGCGGGCGACGAGACCAATCGCCACCGAAGCCGGATGTCCAGCGCGCAGCGAACGAACGATCATGTCCAGCGCATCCGGGAGCTGTTTGGCGAATTTCTGAATTCGCTTGCTGCGTGCGCGGCGAAGAACCAGAAGCGGCAGCACAAATCCGACCACCGCAAAAACAATAGACGACACCAATGTCGAGAAGCCCAGAAAGATCGAGAGCAGCAACGCCAGTGCCAGTCCTGCTAGAAGGAACTTCACGGCGAAAGACAGCGGATTCCCGGTAATGCCGGACTGGGTATAGAGCCTGTTCAGCCAGATCAGACCAAACAGAAAGTCGCCCGAGTCCGTCAGCCCACGTTCGCGCAGCAATCCTTGCAAGGTCAGTTCGGCCGGAACGTCATCAACCAGACGCTTCATCCGGCGGTTAATCGTGCTGACTCGCGAGCGGCGCTTGACAAAGGAAAAATACAGGGCCTCACCAGCGAGAATCGTCGAGGCGGCCGCGAGCACATAAATGAAGTAGAGCAAAGTCTGACTGGTGGGCATCAGAGCGCAACCTGCGGATTGAAGGCGTCCTTGGCAAAATGATGGCCAAGCGTCGCCGCCTCCGGGGCAAAGCGTGGACGGATGCCGGTAGCGCGGAAATCGCCGATTATTTTGCCCTCCGGCGTCACCTCCCGGCGGACAAAATGGTAAATCTCCTGAAGCTGGACGACATTGCCCTCCATGCCGGTCAGTTCGGAGATTGAAACGACGCGCCTGCCACCGTCCGAAAGACGCTGCGTCTGCACGATGATGTCGATGGCCGACGCGATCTGCGCTCGAATGGACTCATGGGTCATCGGCATGCCGGCCATGCCGACCATCTGTTCCAGCCGCGATATTGCATCGCGCGGCGTGTTGGCATGGATGGTGGTCATCGAACCTTCATGGCCGGTGTTCATCGCCTGCAGCATGTCGAAAGCTTCCTCACCGCGCACTTCGCCGACGATGATGCGGTCGGGCCGCATGCGCAGCGCATTCTTCAGCAACTCGCGCTGACGAACCTCGCCTTTTCCCTCGACATTGGGCGGACGCGTCTCCAGCCGGCCGACATGAGGCTGCTGCAGTTGCAGTTCCGCCGCGTCCTCGATGGTGATCAGGCGCTCCCTGGCCGGGATATAGCTCGACAGCGCATTGAGCAGGGTCGTCTTGCCGCTGCCGGTGCCGCCTGAAACCAGGATCGACTTGCGTGCCTGCACGGCAATGCGCAGAAGATCGATCATCGGCTGGCGGATTGAATTGAACACCATCAGACGTTCGAGAGAATAGGGATTCTTGGAGAATTTGCGGATCGACACCAATGGGCCGTCCACCGAGATCGGCCGCACCGCGATGTTGACACGCGAGCCGTCTTCCAGTCGCGCATCCACCATCGGCGCCGATTCATCGACGCGCCGGCCGATGGCAGAAACGATCTTGTTGATGACGCGCAGCAGATGCGCCTCGTCGCGGAAGCGGATCGCCGTCTCCTCGATCATGCCGCGCCGCTCGATGAAGACGCGCTTGTGGGTATTGATCAATATGTCGGTGATCGAGTCGTCCTTGAGCAGCGGCTCGATCGGCCCGAGGCCCAGCATCTCGTCGGCTGTCTCACTGGTCAGCCTGTCGAGCTCACGTGCGTTCAGCGGTACAGCGCGAGCACGAACGAACTCGCGCACGATCGGCCGGATTTCATTCAGGATCTCATCCTTCGATGCCGTTTCAAGCGCGGCAAGATTGAACCGGTCGATCAGATGACGGTGAAGCTCGACCTTGAGCGTCAGGAAACCGTCACCTTCCGATTCGATGTCGGCTGCAAGGGAAAGCGCCGCGACTGGCGACGTCACGATCGGCTCAACCCTAGGCTCGACCCGCGGTTCGCTTGGCCCCTTGGTGAATCGACCCAACATGATGCTTCTTCCCCCGTTTAATCCCCACGCTGAAACTAAGCGTTAACCACGCGTGGCACAAGCGCCAGCCGCTCACCATGCAATTTAATACTTCAGACATAGTTAAGATCAAGGATCAGAAAACGCGATGTTTATTTGGTCTAGCGGCGCTGTCCTAATGGAAGACGAGGACTCGCTTCAATGCCAAGTGCCTTTGTTGCCACAAAGGCGTCATAGAACCAACCTAAGGCCTTAGATATAAAGGAATATGCACCATCGGTAATGCTGCCCACTTCCGGCACACCCACGGCCAAATTATGAACGAATGGTTAAGGCGGGTTGAAAAACGAGCCGAATCAATGTTTTGGTCCGCATGAGATCGGCAATATTCTTGCTAAATCATGTATAGGAAAGTTAAGAAACCCTTAATCCCGTTTGACTCTGATTTTCGTCGGGACTTAGATCGAGATGACGGGGGATGCTTGGGTATGGATTTCATCCTTGGCTCGTCTCGTCGGGTTCAAACCTCCAAAGGGAGAAATTGGCATGAAGAAGCTCATGACGATGACCCGGCAGTTCCGCGACGACGAAAACGGCGCTGCCATGGTCGAATATTCCATCCTTGTCGGCATTATCGCCGCAGCAGCGATACTTGCTATCTTGGCGATCGGCGGCTGGGTGACTGGCCGCTTTACCGGCCTATGCGCCGCGCTGGAAGCATCGCCACTCGGCACTTGCAACGTAGGAACGGGCGTCGGAACCTGATCGCCTGATCACATCAGGCCCGGGTCCCTCCGATCCGGGCCTGAATCCAATCGCGGCGGGCGAATTCCTGCACTTGGGGCTTGGGGCTATGCGTGCGAATACACTTATCATGATCGTTCTTGCGGGCGTGTTCGGCGTCCTGGCGGTGGTACTCGCCAATGTCTGGCTGGCCAGCCAGCGTAGTGCCATGGCAGAATCAAACGGAATCCAGCGCGATACGGTCGTGGTGGCGGCGGTGGCGCTGAAATTCGGCGACACACTGTCGGCCGACAAGCTGCGTGAAATCGCCTGGCCTGCGGGTGCCATTCCGGCCGGAGCTTTCAAGACAACGAAAGAGGCGCTCGCTGGCGAAGGCACCAGGCAGGCGCTGCAGGCGATCAGCGCCAACGAGCCTGTTCTCGCCACTAAGATCACCGGTCCCGGCCAGCGTGCCACGCTCTCCGCGGTGCTCGGCGAAGGCATGAAGGCCGTCTCTATCAGGGTCAACGACGTGCTCGGCGTCGCCGGATTTGTCTTTCCCGGCGATCGTGTCGACGTGCTGCTGACGCGCACCGCGCGCGGCGATGGTGGCGCGGACAGGAGTTTTGTTGACGTGCTGTTGCAGAGCATGAAGGTGCTCGCCGTCGATCAGGTTGCCGACGAAAGCACCGACAGTCCGACGGTGGTGAAGTCGGTCACGCTCGAGGCCAGCACCAGGGACGCCCAGAAGCTTACACTGGCCGCCGGCGCCGGCCAGCTGTCCCTGGCGCTTCGCCAGGCAGCCGCCAGCGAGGGCGAGACGACCGAACGCATCACGCTTTCCGACCTGACCGGCGACACGCCGGCCGACGTCGCCGCCAGGCAGGCCGAACTCGCCAAGCAGGCACTAGCCGAGGCTGAGGCCGCGGCCGAGCGCAAGCGCGCAGACGACAAGATCAATGGGCTGACCCAGGCCGTGGAACGGGTGGGAAGCAGGCTCGACCTGTTGAGCAGCGCAAAACCGGCTCCGGCAGTGGCCTCAGCGCCCCAGGTGCAAGAGGTGGTTAAGGAAGTCATCAAATATGTGCAGCCGGAACCGCCGGCGCGTGCGACAATCGGCGTCTTCAGGGGTGTAAAACTCGAATCTTACGACGTGCCGCGACAAAAATAACGCTAGGGTATTGCCGAACGAATCGGCAAGGGGGGTAGTCTAGATGCGAATGTTCCGGGGACCACTGGCGGCTGCCGCGCTGGCCTGTTCGGTCATGCTGCTGTCGATCGATCTTGCTGCTCATGCAGCCGATCGCAGGATCGATGTATCGAACCCCAGCGTCCACCGTGTTTTCCTGCCCATGTCGCAGTCGGTGACGATCCAGGTGAACGCCACGCTGGGCGACATCGTCGTCGGCGACGAGAAGATCGCCGACGCCCAGCCAATGACCGACCGCACGCTCTATGTCATCGGCAAGAGCGCCGGCACCACCACCGTCAACCTCTTTTCAGAAGACAAGCGTTCGCTCGGCGTGATCCAGATCGAGGTCGGCGTCGACGTGAGCGACATGGCGCAGGCGATCCGGCAGGTCGCTCCCACGGCGCGCATCGATATCGGTTCGATCAACGGCAAGGTCAGGCTTGGCGGCCATGTCAAGGACGGTGCCACGCTGGCGGCGATCATGGAGGTTGCCCAGCAATATGGCCCCGATGCGATCATAAACGCCGTGACCGTCGACGATAGCCAGCAAGTAAACCTCGAAGTGCGCGTGCTTGAGGCCAAGCGCAACGCCGGCCGCGATCTTGGCGTCTCGATCAGGAGCACCAACGGCAGCGGCACGACCCGCACCGCAACGGGCATAGCCGCCGTCGACGAGGACGGTGTGGTGCTGGGGCCGGGCAATCTGCTTACCGGCCTTCTTTCGAACAGCAATCCATTCGCGGCGCTGATCACCCGTGTCATCGACAGCAACATCAAGGTCGACTTGATCATCGAGGCGCTCGAAAATAAGGGCGTGGTGCGCACCCTTGCCGAACCCAACCTCACCACTCTTTCCGGTGAGCTGGCCAGCTTCAATGCCGGCGGCGAAGTGCCTATCCGCACCCTGAACGAGGATGGCGAGATCAGCATCGAGTACAAGCAGTTCGGCGTCAATCTGCTGTTCACGCCGGTCGTGCTCAACAACGACAAGATCAACATCAGGCTGGCGCCGGAAGTCAGCGACCTCACCGGTTTCACCGTCGCCGGCGACCCGATCTTCACCAACCGCAAGCTGTCGACCGTCGTGGAATTGCGCGACGGCCAGAGTTTCGCGGTCGGCGGGCTTCTGTCCAGCAAGAACGCCAAGATCCAGAGGCAGGTGCCGTGGCTCGGCCAGGTGCCGATCGTCGGGACGCTGTTCCGGAATTCGAGCAACCAGAAGGAAGAGACCGAACTGGTCGTGATCGTCACGCCGCGTATCGTGCGGCCGGTAAAGCCGGGCGAGCAGCTGGCGACGCCGTTCGACAAGACGCGGCCCGCCAACGACCCGGAGCTCTTCATCCTCGGTCAGCTCGAAGTGACCAAGGACATGGTTCGCAAATATGAACTCGGCCAAGGCGTGGTCGGCCCCTATGGCCACATGCTCGACCTGAAATCAAAGGACAAGATGCTCTATGTCAAGAAATAGAACCTTGCTCCTGCTCTTGTGCGCCGGCGCGCTGACGGGCTGCGCCGCCGACTACCTGAACAATTACGAAACGGTGACGCTGGCTGCCGGCGACACGCAGAAATACAATTCGCTGCTGCAGACCGTCGATCCGCTCAATCCGGCGTCGAAGAACACGGCGATCGAAGGCGACGGCGCGCGCGCTGCCGCTATTGCCCAGAGTTACAAATTTCCACCACCGCCACCGCCGCCGCCGGCCATCACGGTCAATGTCGGCAACACCGGGGTTGAATAGAAGGGTGCGGGTTCAGCGTCAGGCAAAGCGACTGGCGTCAGGGGAGCTAAGAGTAAGGCCATGCTGCGGATTGTTCGCGCGTTCTGGCACGATCAGAGGGGAATAGCGCTGATTCTCGTCAGCGTCATGCTGCCGGCGATCATCGGCTTTTCCTTGCTGGTGATCGATATGAGCCGCGTCAACAACCTCCACAACGATCTTCAGAAGGGGGCGGACGCGTTTGCGCTCGCGGCGGCAGCGGAACTGGATGGAAGCAGCGGTTCCTGGGCGCGGGCCGAACGCGCCATGGCGACGCTCGTAGACAATGAAAGCAACTTCTCGACGGCAGGCAGGTTCATTCTGACCTCCGATCAGCCGGGAGGCACGCAGCGCTGCAACAGTGCTGGCAACATTTCCTGGTGCTTCCTCAAAGCGATCCCTGCCAACGACGGGACCAAGATTACAACCGCCAATCAGGCCACCTATCTTGCAGATCCCAACATGGCTGTCGGACAGGCGGAAACACGGTTCATCCAGGTGACAGTCGCGCCCCAAGGGTTTGCCGCGATCTTTCCCGCCTCATTTGTGACATCCGGCGCCAGCGACAGCTTCAATGTCGGGGCAGTCGCCGTGGCGGGCTTCACCTCCGGCGTCTGCGATTTTACGCCTGTCTTTATGTGCAATCCCTATGAGATGGTGAACGGGACAAACAATGCCGGGGGTTATACGCTCGAGCAGGCCGTTGCCAATCCGGCCGTCCGTCGCCGGCTGATAGAACTGAGGAAGGTCGGAAATGGGGCTGCGGCCGGCCCGGGCAATTTCGGCTTCCTCGAGCCTCCGCCAAATGTGGGAAATGGTGCCCAGGCGCTGGCCCAGACCATCGCAACTTCGACGCCGATCGGCTGTTACAATTCCGCGAACGTAACGACGAAGACCGGTCAGAATGCCGGCCCGGTGCAAGATGCCTTCAACGTTCGTTTCGGGATTGGAGCTAACGGCAACCACTTCGACAGCCCCGAGTACGGTCCGGCCGCCAATGTCCGAAAGGGGGCGATACAGACCACCGGCAGCACTAACCAATGCCCTTCCATGAACCGACTTTCATTCACCGAAGCTGGAACGATGGGCCTTCCGCGCGACGCGACCACCCCGTATCAGGGCGGCAGGATGGGCGACGGAAATTGGGATTTCTCCGGCTATTGGAGCACCAATTTCGGGTCCGCTGCCTATCCATCGTCATGGGACACGACCAAGCCAACGCGCTATGAGGTCTACCGCTACGAGATATCGGCCGGGTTGGTGGGGACCGCATCGACCGGTGGAGAGATCGGAACGCCGTCGGCAGCTTGCCAACCGCCTGTCACCACAGTTGATCGTCGGTTGCTTTACGGCGCGATCCTGAACTGCACTGCACTCGAAGCTGCGGGCAACGGCCTGTCCGGCCACAGCACCAATCTGCCGGTCGAAGCCTTCGGAAGTTTCTTCCTCACTGAACCTGTGCCGTCAGCATCAGAGGACGCGTCGGTGATGGTCGAACTGGTCGATGTAACCGGGGGTGCCGGCCAAGGTACGCTCGACAATTTCCTTCGTGACGAAGCCCAGCTCTACCGGTGATGGCGATGATCGAAGCGCTGTACCATCATCTCCACAGATTTCGACGCGAGCAGCGCGGCACGGCTCTCGTAGAAATGGCGCTGATCGCGCCGCTGATGCTGATCCTGTCAGCGGGCGTGTTCGAGTTCGGCAATATGATCCACAAAAAGCTGCTGATGGAGGCCGGCCTGTCGGACGCGGCACGCTTTGCCGCGCGCTGCAACAGCCAGTTGTACACCAAGGCCGGGCTGACGATCAATTGCGCCGATACTGCCACAAACATCGCGGTGTTCGGCAATGCCGCGGGGACAGGGAATGCGCGCATCGTCGGCTGGCAGAAGGCGAATGTGACGGTGACCATTGCCGCCTCAGGCTCATGCCATAACGCGGTGGTCGCAGGTGTCACCCTATATCGCGCTACAACTGCACAGGTCTGCATCGTCAGGGCGGCGGGGACGTTGGCCTATGGTGGCATCGGAATGCTGTCTCTGGTCCGCAATGGCCCCATGACGCTAAATGCCTCTCACGAGGAGCGGTTGATCCGGTTCTGATGATGACCAGGGGTTTCGCAAAATCGGAAGGCGGCGCGACGACGGTGGAGATGGCCATCGTATCTACTGTGCTGTTTACCCTTGTTCTCGGCTTCGTCGATTTCGGTTACGCCCTCTATCAGTGGAACGCCGCCAACAAGGCCGTGCAGCTCGGCGCACGTCTGGCCTCGATTTCCGATCCGGTTGCCACCGCGCTAGCTACAGCCGCACCGACGACAGCACCGGGCGCCCCGGTGGTTGCTGCCGCTTATGGACCCTTCGTCTGCACATATAGCGCCGGCACGGGCGCTTGCAGCAATGGCGGCACATTCAATGCCACCAATTTCAGCCGCATCTTCCGCGGCGATACGGCAGTCACTAATGACGACACCTGTGTCCCGCTGGCGACAGACCAGCGGCCGGGTATGTGCCATTTCTTTTCAGGCCTTCGGCGCGACAATGTCGTCATCACCTATTCCGCCACCGGCTTAGGCTACCAGACCCGGCTGGGCGGACCGGTGCCGACAATCACCGTCAGCCTTCAGAACCGGACCTTCCAGTTTTTCTTCCTCGGCGGCCTGCTCGGATGGGGAAACCTCACCATGCCCTCGATGCTCAGCACGGTCACGGGCGAAGACCTGAGGAGTACATCGCCATGAACGCCATCAACACCAAGGTTCTGCCGACCAAACGAAAGCAGGTGGCCCTATTCTCCTCGGATCCGCAGTTTAAGCGCGAGGTGGCGACGCGGCTCGACGCGCTGGCCATCTACGATGTCAGGATTTCCGAGACGGCTGACTTCCTCAACGGCCCGCCCGCTGAGACGCGGCCGGGCATCGTCATCCTCGACCTGGCCAATGGCGAGCTGCTCGGCGAGCCCGGCATCGTCACCGCGCGCGCCTTGTGGGCGACCGTGCCGCTGATCGCGGTCTCCGACGAATTGACCTCCGAAAAGACGCGTATCCTGGTTCGCATGAACGCCTCGGACTGGCTGCACAAGCCGCTCGACGCCAAGGAGCTGCTCAACGCGGTCACCTTCCACGACACCGGCAACCAGGGCACCAAGAGCCGCATCATTACCTTCATCAGCGCCAGCGGCGGCGCCGGCGCCACGACGCTCGCTCTGTCGGCGGCGGAGTTCCTGGCCTCGAAATCCAGCGAAAGGGCGGCTTCGACCTGCTTGGTGGACCTCGATTTCCAGAGCGCCAATTGCGGCGCCTATCTCAACCTGTTCAACCAGTTCGACCTGGCCGGCATCATCGGCCAGCCGGAAAGGCTCGATGTCGAACTGATGGACGTCATCAGACTCTCTCGCCCGTCCGGCCTGACGCTCTATTCATTCGAGAGGCCGCAGCTGCCGTTTGAGCCGCAGGGCGCCGATTTCGTGTTCCGGCTGCTGGACCTCGTCGCCTACCGGTTCGACGACATCGTCATCGACCTGCCGAATATCGAAACCCCCTGGCAGAATTCCGTGCTTTCGACGAGCGACGAGATCTTCATCGTCTTCGAGCTCAACGTCGCCTCGCTGCGGCAAGGCAAGCGGCTCTACACCAAAATCCGCGAACTGCGCGGCAATTCGGTCAGCATCACGCTGGTCGCCAACAAGCATAAGCGCAAATGGTTCGGCAACCACTTTTCGCGCAGCGAACTCGAGAAGATATTCAAGGCGCCGCACATCAAGTCGGTCGGCCTGGACAATGCGCTGCTGACCGACGCGCTGAACCGGGCCATCCTGCCTTCCGAAGTGGATGGGCGGGCGCGCTTCAACAAGGACCTGAAGCGGATGTTCAAAGAGCGGCTCGATGACGCAGCCCGGTAAATACCGCATCGTCCCGAGGCTCGCCGGCGCCTGCATCATCGGCCTTGCCTTGGGCATGCCGGCCTCGGAATTCGCCCAAGCCCGATCCGCGCTGTCGGACAGGCCGCCGCTGCCGGCAATGGGCCCCAGCCTGCGCAAGGCGGTTGCTCTGCAAACCGCGGAACGGCCCGGCACGATCATCATCCGCAAGGACGAGAAGGCGCTTTATCTGGTCACCCGGCAGGGCCAGGCGCTGCGCTACCAGATCAGCGTCGGACGCGACGGCTTTGGCTGGACCGGCATCGTCAAGGTCGGGGCGAAAACGGAATGGCCGGAATGGCGCCCGCCCAGGGAAATGCGCGCCCGCCAGCCGGAGCTGCCGGAAATGGTGCCCGCCGGTCCCTACAATCCGCTCGGCGCCAGGGCGCTCTATCTGCTGCGGGACGGGCGCGACACGCTCTACCGCATCCACGGCACCAACGATCCCAAGGGCATCGGCTTCGACGGAACATCGGGATGTTTCCGTCTTACCAACACTGATGTGATCGATCTCTTCAAGCGCGTCTCGGTCGGCGCAAAGGTGGTGGTCCAATGACGATGATCAGCGACCCGGATATTCCGGCAATCGACATTGGGCCGGCAACCCACACTGAGGAGCAAGCTGCAGTGGGGAAACCGAGCAATGCAAGGATGATCGGCGTTGTCGCCGTCGGCGCCTTGCTGATCACGGCGGTGAACATAACGGCCGCGGTCTATTTCTACCGCGGCATCAACGATCTGCGCCTTGTCGAGCGGCGGCTGGAACAGCTCGGATCGTTCGAGCAACGGATCGCAGCCCGGCTCGATACGGTCAACAACGGCTTTCAAAGCCGGTTCGAAAAACTGGACAGTCAACTGCAGGGCAGCTTCAACGAAGTCAAAGGCAGTATTGCCCGGCTTGAACAGGAGCTGCCCCTGGACAGTGACGAAGACATGTCGAGCATTGACGAGCCTTCCGTGATCACGACCAGCACCATGGCGGAAGCAGCCACCGATCTCGAAGAAGCGACCGAACCCAATATCGTCGATGTGCCGCGCCCGCTCAAAAGGAAGATCGCGGCAGCGCCACCTCCCCCAAACTCGTCCTACCAGCGCATAGTGCGGCCTGACGGCAAGGTCCACTACAAGAAAATCAACTAGTTCCTCTGCACAAAGGATTTGGTTCTTAGCCTGAAAGGCTGTCGATGATGCCGCCGCCCTGCCTTCTCCCTTTGTGGGAGAAGGCGGCCGAGCGCAGGCCGGTCGGATGAGGGGTGCTCCAGCTTGGCATCGACCGCGCTCCGTCCAACACCCCTCAACCGTCTCGGCGCTGCGCGCCGATCCACCTTCTCCCACAAGGGGAGAAGGTAAGAGGGCTTCGGCTGATGTCACGGAATGGATCCCAGGGTCTGCGCCGCGTCGCTTCGCTGCTTGCTCGCCCTGGGAAGACGAAGTTGGCACGGCTGTGCCCGGCGTCCTAGAGATTCCGCTGCAGAGCAATAAGCCGTACGGCGAGCGCTTCGGAACGCTGTCGCGCTTCGCCGAGAAAGGCAAAATGACAGTGGGCGCAGGCTGCAGTGCCCAGAAGCAGCACCAGGCTGTTCTGCCATGTGAAATCTAGGATCAGCAAGAATGGACTGCCGCTGGGCGCAGTGAATGCCGCAATCGTGCTCGCTGTTTCAGAATGACTGCTGGAAGCCATCATCAACCCGGCGAAAAGCAGAGCGGCGTGGTTGGCAAGGAAGAAGAACGCGGCCGATTTTCGCGTCCGGCAAGCCATCCAGCAGAGGATCGATGCGACGGTCAGGATGGCGGCATCAAGGACCATTGAACCGCTGAGGTAGAGGTCGACCTGCTGCCAGAACATCGTCGCCAAAGGACGCAACTCAAGCCAGATCCGCCACAGGGCAGGGCTGGCCGGATAGGTTCCCAGCAGGAACGTCGCTGCTCGCTCCCCTGCCAGAATGAGAAGAATGAGAGCCGGGAAGGCAAAAAGCAATAGCGGCTTGCGCGTCATGTTCCCTCGCCAATCGACAAGCAGAATAGACTGCAAAGATTGCGCGAGGCTTAACAGCATCGATCACAGGCGCAGGCGCTTGCCGCAACCGCAGCGAGCGGCCGTTTTTATGTGCCATTTTTGCTACATTCCCGAAACTTATGGCCCGAATTCGGTTCTTGGCCGGCCCTAGACCAATAAACACTCACGTATTCGAAGAATCTGTCGGATAATTTGTCAAAGCTTCGGTGAGAAGGCTTGGCCATATAAAAAGTACCGGGCAGAAGCGTGGGTGGGGTAGATCGAATACGATAGTCAAAGTGGCCATTGGCAAGCGCCTTGGCCTCCTGATCACATTTGCGATTTCGACGATCGAACGGGATGGCAAGGCTTATCCGATCATCCCGGGCGTGATCTGCTCCGTCGACATCGAGACCGGACGCAAGACGATCCTGAGTTCCCTTTTGAAGCCGATCAACAAGGCGCGTCAGGAGGCCATGAGTGAGCGCTAGCGCCACCTCTCCCTCCAGCAATACCGATCAGCGACTCCTGCCGCTCGCCAAGGAGGATTTTGGCCTGGAGTTTCGAGTTGTGGCGCGTGGCGGAACACGCCGCGGGATCCGTCTGGAGCGGGCTTTTTGGATATCGCTGAAGCAGATGGCTGAGAGCCGGAAGTGCACGATCGGCATGCTCATAGATGAGATAGCCGGAGTTCAGCCACAGAGTGGCAATCTGACATCGGCGATCCGGGTAGCCTGCATACGTGGACAGGCGAAGGAAAACGTGACGTTGAGTAAGCTCGCGTCAATAGCGACAATCAACGCCATACTGGTTGCCTGCCCCTCGCCTGCATTTGCCTTGACGTCATCGAAGAAGATCCTGACCTTCAATGCTCCGTTCCAGCAACTGGTGAAGCGCCAACTGCCCTCCGGATCAAACGATGATGCGCGGCACGACCTCAAGCTGGCTTTGGACCTTAACGTCGCCGACATTTTTGCGCGCCTCGACATCAACGGTGAAACGCCGGTCACCAGCGGATTTGTCCTCGGCACGGGCGAACGTCGGTACCGTGGTCAATTGAACGTCGTGCGGGCGCCGGTAATCGAGCCGGAGCTGCTGATGGCATTCGTCTTCGGCTAGACTGGTTCCGGCACTACTGAACGGTGAGTCCCTGCAGACGCGTCGTGTAATTTTTACGGGATCATAGCCGGCTCCGAGCCCTCGCCAGGAGTCAGCGTTCTTTTCAGTCATCGGCTGCATCCTGTTCCGGCGGCATAAGTTTCGATGAGGTGGGTTCGATGTGCGATGCCTTTGGAGATCGAGTCGACCATGTCTTCCGGGAAACCGCGTGGGAGGGCATCGATCACGGCCCGCGTCGATTGCAGCGCATTGGCTGCCAGATCGTCGAAAATGGACTTCATCAGAGGTGCACCGACGTTGGATGCATCCGCAGTCTGAATAAAATGCCGCGGGACGACATCGTAGATCGCGTAGTGGTTATTTTCGCCTGCGGACATAGCAAGCTTGAATTTTTTGCGCGGAACCTGGTTTGCATCGAGGCTGTGCTGGGCGCTCAACACATCATAGAGGGGCGTCATGCGGTAGCGGCCGCCCGGCGTCAGGAAGATACTGAAATTCTTCGCGTGGCCGTCGGTCGCCCCCAGCAGCCAGAAGATAATATTGGCGCGCATGAAGGTGGCGATGTCATCTTCTGGTGTATCGCTACCTTTCAGGAGTTCAAGAATGCCGCGCAGGCCCGGCCCGCCGTCAGACTGGTATTTTCTGGTTGGCGGAACCGACAGTGCCTGGCAGCAATCCTCCTGCGGTAGCCGGATCAGCCGATCGTCTTTTGTCCAGAGGCGGTCGAAGCGTTCGACGATCAACGTGCGCCGCTCCCCGAAATCAGCGATCTCTACGGCGGCGACCGGGACGCCCATGCCTTCAAGCAGCTTGAGGCACAGATATTCGTTCTCGACGCTGTTCGACAGGTCGATATCGTTCGGCAGGCGGCCGATCTGGGGCTTGAGGATATGGGTGGTTGCCGTTGTGCCGACGGGCTTGAACCATTGGCCGTCCTTACGCAGCAGGGCCGTTTTCTCCTGGGCCCCGGCAATCGAGATGCGGAAGTCTTCGTCTTCGCCCATGCCGAGCGGAGCAGCGGCAAGGTTGTTGACGATGTCGGCGATCTCGGCGCAAGTGACCGGTTTGCCTTTGACTTCACCGGCCGTGCCGGGGTCGGCGCCGTCCGGAAGGAACTGGAGTGCGCCGACGCAGTCATGGCCGAGCGCGGTCAGCATACTGTAGGCATCGGTGCCTTCAGCGCCCACACGCTCTGCCACGCGCGTTCGGATTGCGTCACTGTCAGGAAGCAGATTGTCGAACACATTGATCACAGGCGCGCCGATGTAGCGGTCTTCGCGCAACGGCAGGGACAGGGAGACTGCAAAGGCGTTGTCCCAGATGAGCCATTCCGGGGCGTATCGAAAATCAATCGCGCCAGTGGATTCGCGCCGCAGCACGCCGACGAAGCGACCGTTCAGGAAGACATTGAGCGGGGCATGAACGCGGCGGCGGGCCATTTAGAACAGGTCCTCTATGTCCGCGGCGGTGCCTTTGGTGCGTGGGCGAACCACAAGTTCGAGATCGAGGGCGGCAAGCGCCGCCATCAGCGTGCGGAGCTGGACAGCGGGTTCGCCCGACTCTAGCCGGGAGACCGTGGCTTGGCGCAAATGGATATGATCGCCCATCGCGCCTTGCGTCTGACCGGCCTGTTTGCGGGCACGGCGCAGGATGGCGCCCAGCTGTTTTTCGGTACGAGCAATTTGCTCGGTCATGAACCACCTCCGGCTGAAATATACGGGTATGCGTATTAGCTGTCAATATACGCACTCGCGTATTTAAAATTAATATACGGATCCGCGTATAAAAACAAAAAATACGCGATCACGTATAGAGGAGGGACGACGCGACACCCGAAACCGCTGAGATTCGCATCGCCTGAAATGGATAAATCTGCCGCCTTGCGGAAGCTGCCACAGCATACATTCCTCGCCGGCTCGTCATCGCACTGCCTGGCCTCAACCAGAGAAGCGGAGCGCATCGACGAGCAGAGCGAAAGCGGGCGACGCTTGGCGACGGCTTGGATAGTAGAGGTGATATCCTGGCCAGGGCGGTGACCACTCATCCAGCACCCGCATCAGGCGGCCGCTTTCCAGATGACGCTCCGCGACATCCTCCGGCACATAGGCGAGGCCGAAACCAGCCAGCGCGGCCTCGACAATCTCGAGGGTGCCATTGAGGACAATCTGGCCGTCCACCCGCACCTTCAGTTCGCGACCATCGCGCTCGAAATCCCAGGCCCAAAGCCCGCCATTGATGGAAAAACGCTGGTTGATGCAAACGTGGTCGGTCAATTCCTGCGGCGTCGTTGGCGGCGGCCGCTTGGCGAAATACGACTTCGTCCCGACGACGGCGAAGCGGATGTCCGGTCCGACGCGCACCGCGATCATGTCTTTTGCAACACGCTCTCCCATTCGCACGCCGGCGTCGAACCGTTCGGCAGCAATATCCGTCAGCGCGTTGTCACGGAAGACCTCGACGGTGACGTCGGGATAGTCGGGCAGGAGCTTCGCCAGCTTCGGCCAGATGACGGAGTTGAACGCGTGATCGCTTGCCGTGAGCCGAATGGTGCCAGCGGGCTTCTCCCGCAATTCGCTCAATGCTTCGACTTCGGCCTCGATCTCCTCAAAGCGCGGGCCGATATTGCGCAGCAGCCGCTCGCCAGCCTCTGTTGGTGAAACGCTGCGGGTCGTTCTCGTCAGCAGCCGAATGCCCAGGCGCTCTTCCAGATCGCGGATCGTGTGGCTGAGCGTGGACTGCGAAACTCCGAGCTGCGCAGCGGCGCGCGTGAAGCTGCCCTCCCGCGCAACCGCCAGAAAGGCCAGAAGCATATCGGTTCGTCCGCGCTGCATTTATGGTTCCACCCCATAAGTTTGTGCGGGTTATACGGACTAATCGAGCGAACTGCACACACTCAATCGATCGCGATTGCCGAGAGCACCGCAAATTTCCCGGCGGCAGTTCATTCGCGTCGCTGCCATTCATGGTCCCGACCGATAGGTCCTATCGGGGAGCGGGCGCTAATCAAGGCGCCTCAAGCGCCCTAAGCTTTTAGCGTCGCACACGCACCCAGCGTGTCTTCGGGCCGGGGGCCAATCTTGGGCCGCGAATTGGCGGATCATCACGAAAGCGACAATCGACATGTCTGATAGCCAAGGAACCTCGACAGCCAGTTCGGAAATTACGCGGCGGGAGCTCATGCAAGCGGCTGCTGTGACTGGCGGTGCTCTTTTGGGAGAACAACTCGTGCCCGGAGCCATATCGCCGGCGCAGGCACAGGCTGCCGGCGCCGCGACGGCGCCGCTCGATGTATCGCTGCGCATCAACGGGACGGAGCACCGGCTTTCGCTCGATCCGCGGACGACGCTGCTGGATGCGCTGCGTGAGCACCTGCATCTGACGGGCTCGAAGAAGGGCTGCGGCCTCGGCCAGTGCGGCGCCTGCACGGTGTTGATGGATGGCATGCGCGTGAAGGCGTGCCTCTCGCTCGCGGCGCTCGCGCAAGGGCGCGACATCAAAACCATCGAAGGATTGGCGCAGGGCGATGAACTCCACCCGCTGCAGACAGCCTTCATCGAGCGCGATGCCTTCCAGTGCGGCTATTGCACGTCGGGGCAGATCATGGCCGGCGTCGCCTGCATCAGCGAAGGCCATGCCGGGTCGCCGCAGGAGATCCGCGAATGGATGAGCGGCAATCTGTGCCGCTGCGGCGCCTACGACCATATCGTCGCGGCCATCCAGGACGCGGCTGCCGTGTCCAGTTCGACGCAGGGGGGCTGAGCCATGCATCCCTTTGTGCTCGAACGTCCGCGCGACCTTTCCGCTGTCCTCGCCCTTGGCGCGCAGGCCGGCCGCAATGATGCGCCGGTCGAATACATCGCCGGCGGCACCGACATGGTGCAGCTTCTGCAGGAGTATGTCCGCCGACCGGATCGGCTTGTGAGCCTCGCGGGAGTTCTCGACGACGGCATCGAGATCGGTCCGCAAGGCCTGAGGCTTGGCGCCGCCGCCACGATGGCGGAGGTGGCCGCCCATCAAGCTGTGGTCGAGCAGTTCCCTCTCATATCCCAGGCGCTGCTGAATTCGGCGAGCCCGCAGGTCCGCAACCAGGCGACCATGGGCGGCAATCTGCTTCAGCGCACACGCTGTCCCTACTTTCGCGATGTCGGCTACGAGGCATGCAACAAGCGCGCGCCTGGCTCCGGTTGCGCTGCCTTGGACGGCGAGAACCGCTGGCACGCAGTGCTCGGCACGAGCGACGACTGTATCGCAGTTCATCCTTCCGACCTCGCGGTTGCCCTGGTGGCGCTCGATGCGTCGGTCGAGCTGCGAGGAGCTGGCGGTGACCGTTCCGTGCCGCTCTCCGATCTCCATCGCCTTCCCCGCGATACGCCGCACCTCGAAACCGTCCTGGAACCAGGCGAAGTGATCACCGCGATCACGGTCCCGGCCAATGCGGCAGGATTGCGGTCTCACTATCTCAAGGTACGCGATCGCGCCTCCTTCGAATTCGCCGTGGTCTCGGCCGCCGTCGCAATCGAGACGGACGGCGCTCGCATCCGGCAGGCCCGCGTAGCGCTCGGCGGCGTTGGAACGAAACCCTGGCGCCTGTCGAACGTCGAGACTGCTCTCGCGGGCGCCGACTTCGAGCCAGCGGTGCTCCGCCAGGCGGCGGCGCTCGCTGCAGAAGGCACACGGGGTCGCGGCCACAACGACTTCAAGATCGAACTCATGCAGCGCGCCATCGTGCGTGCGGTCGAAATCGCGGGAGCACGCGCATGACTGCCGCCTTGATCGGAAAATCCGTCAGCCGCGTCGATGGCCGCCTGAAAGTTACCGGCGCTGCGACCTATGCCGCCGAGTTCGAAGTGCCGAACCTCGCCCATGCCGCCGTCGTCAGGAGCATTGTCGCGAACGGCCGCATTGCCATCGACACGGCGGAGGCGGAACGGGCGCCCGGCGTAATCGCAGTTGTGACACACCGCAACGCGCCCAGGCTCGCCTACCAGCCGCATAAAGGCCTCCCCGACGCAGCCGTTGGCGAGCGCCTGCATGTGCTGCAGGACGACCGGGTGAATCACCAGGGCCAGCCGATCGCGCTGGTGGTCGCCGAGACATTTGAACAGGCGGTTCACGCGGCGGAGGTCGTGCGGGTTACCTACCGGAATGAAGCGGCGGCCACCGACATGGAAAGCGTCGATCCAGTCCTGCCTACCGGGAAACCGGCGGAGTGGGAGATACGGCGAGGCGAACCCGACAGCGCATTCGAAGAAGCGGAATTCCGGGTCGACCAGACCTATGTGATCCCGCGCGAGAACCACAATCCGATCGAAATGTTCGCCACCGTTGCCGCATGGGAGGGCGACAGCCTGACCCTGTGGGACAAGACACAATGGGTGCACAACGTTGCCGAGGAGATCGCCGCCGTGTTCGGCATCGCTGCCGAGAACGTCCGTGTCGTCTCGCCCTTCGTCGGCGGCGCGTTCGGCTCGGGGCTGCGCTGCTGGCCGCATGTCACACTGGCGGCACTGGGTGCCCGTGTAGCCGGACGGCCAGTCAAGCTGTTGCTGTCGCGGCGCGAAATGTATTATGGCGTCGGCTACCGTCCGCACACTGTGCAGCGGGCCGCGCTTGGCGCCTCCCGTGACGGCCAGCTCCAGGCCATCCGGCACGAGGGCCTTCAGGAGACGTCGACCTACGAGGAGTTCACCGAGGCGCTGCTCAGCGCGACCCGGTTCCTGCACTCCTGCCCGAACGTCCACACGCGCCATCGCATCGCGCCCATGAATGTCCACACGCCGACCTACATGCGCGCGCCAGGCGAGGCGAGCGGCATCTATGCCCTTGAATCGGCCATGGACGAGTTGGCGGTCGCGCTGAACATGGATCCCGTCGAACTGCGGCTGCGCAACGAGCCGGACCGGGACGAATTCAAGGATCTCCCGTTCTCGAGCCGATCGACCAGGGAATGCTACCGGGCCGCCGCCGAGCGTTTCGGGTGGGCACAAAGGAACGCCGCGCCGCGCTCCATGCGCGACGGGCGCTCGCTGATCGGCTGGGGCATGGCCAGCGCCACCTATCCGATGAACTATGCACCCGCCTCAGCCCTGGCTCGACTCTTGCCGGACGGCACTGCCGAAGTGATGAGCGCAGCGAGCGACATGGGGCCCGGCACATGGACATCGATGACGCAGGTCGCGGCGGACACGCTGGGCCTGCCGATCGAGCGGGTCAAATTCACGCTTGGCGACACCCGCCTGCCGCGCGCGCCTATCCACGGCGGTTCCATGACCATGGCGAGCGTCGGCAGTTCGGTGCAGGCCGCTTGCCGCAAGGCGCGCGACGAGGCGCTGGCACGCGCCGACGCCAACGATATTGAAGAGGCCATGAAGCGTCTCGGCCAAGTCATCGAGGCAACGGCCGACGTCGCTCCCGGAGATGAGACGAAGCGGTTTTCCATGCACGCCTTTGGCGCCGTGTTCGTGGAGGTGGCCGTCGATCCCGATCTCGGCGAGACGCGCGTGCGGCGAATGGTCGGCGCCTATGGCGCCGGCCGCGTCGTCAACCCGAAGATCGCGCGCAGCCAGTGCATCGGCGGCATGATCGGCGGCATCGGCATGGCGCTCATGGAGCACTCGATTGTCGACCCCCGCAACGGGCGCGTCGCCAATGCCAATCTCGCCGAATACGCCGTGCCGGTGCACGCCGACGCGCCGCCTGTCATGGACGTGATCTTCGTCGACGAGCACGACCCGCACGTGAACCCGCTCGGCGTGAAGGGCCTCGGCGAGATCGCGCTGGTCGGCGTCGCGCCAGCGATCGCCAATGCCATTTTCCACGCTACCGGAAAGCGCGTCCGCGAACTGCCCATCACGCCGGACAAGCTGCTCTGACCGTCGAATACGAAGGGGCTTGAGACATGATCATCACCCGCAGAGACGTCCTTGCCGCGCCAAGTGCTTTCGCTGCTTTGGCTGCAGCAGGCCAGGTTGGCGCAGCTTCTGTTCAAGGAAGGAATGAGACAATGAAGATCTCTCGAGTTGGGTCACAGCCGTCCGGCCCCGGGCCGGCCGATTATTTTACCGGAGCCGTGCGCATCGATCCGCTCTTCCAGGCGTCCGAGCCGGCGCGCGTCGGTGGCGCCAGCGTCACATTCGAGCCTGGCGCCCGCACCGCGTGGCACACGCACCCACTCGGCCAGACGCTGATCGTCACGGCCGGTCTCGGCCGGGTCCAGCGGGAAGGCGGGCCAGTCGAAGAAATCCGGCCAGGTGACGTCGTCTGGATTCCGCCTGGCGTGAAGCATTGGCACGGCGCGTCTGCGACCACGGCGATGACGCATCTCGCCATCCAGGAATCGCTTGATGGCAAGCCGGTCGAATGGCTGGAGAAAGTCAGCGACGAACAATACCGCAGCTGAAAATTAGCGGCACCCGGCGTCAGCACCTCTCTCCCTTCTCCCCTTGTGGGAGAAGGTGGCCGAGCGAAGCTCGGTCGGATGAGCGACTATCTGGGGTGTCAAGTTGCATTTGCGAACTCTTTGCGCGCATCGCGTGCTTTTGCAT
>NZ_JBVVPX010000018.1:0-129103 GCF_055811375.1 Mesorhizobium sp. WSM4848 | reverse complement strand
GGTGGCGCGCCGCATGTAAGCCTTCCAGGCGTCGGAGCCCGACTCGCGGCCGCCGCCGGTTTCTTTCTCGCCGCCGAAGGCGCCGCCGATCTCGGCCCCCGATGTGCCTATGTTGACGTTGGCGATGCCGCAGTCGGAGCCGTCGACGCCGAGGAAGCGCTCGGATTCCTGCAGGTCGCGGGTGAAGATCGACGACGACAGCCCCGCTCCGACCGCATTGTGCTCGTCGAGCACGGCGTCGAAGTCCGAGTATTTCATCACATAGAGGATCGGCGCGAAGGTCTCTTCCGTCACCGGCGAGACCTGCTTGGGCATCTCGACCAGTGCCGGGCGAACGTAATAGGCGTCGCGATGGCCATTCTCGACCCGCGTGCCGCCGGTGACCTTGCCGCCATGAGCGGCGGCTTCTTTCAACGCGTTCTGCATGCTGTCGAAGGCTGCCTTGTCGATCAACGGTCCGACCAGCGCATTTGTTTCCAGCGGATTGCCGACGGAGACGCTTTCGTAGGCCTTCTTCAGGCGCGGAACCAGGGCATCATAGATGCTCTCATGCACGAACAGGCGCCGCAGCGTCGTGCAGCGCTGGCCGGCGGTGCCCATGGCGCCGAAGGCGATGGCGCGCAAGGCCATGTCGAGATCGGCCGTCGGGCAGACGATGCCGGCATTGTTGCCGCCGAGCTCCAGCACGGCGCGGGCAAAGCGCTTCGCCAGCCGCGGACCGACATCCCTGCCCATGCGGGTCGAGCCGGTGGCCGAGACCAGCGGCACATCAGGATGATCGACCAGAATTTCGCCGACAGCGCGATCGCCGATCAGCACCGACGTCAGGCCTTCCGGAGCATCGCCGAAACGTTCCGCCGCACGCTTGAAGATCGCCTCGCAGGCGAGCGCCGTCAGCGGTGTCTTTTCCGACGGCTTCCAAACCACCGCGTCGCCGCAGACCAGCGCCAGCGCGGCGTTCCAAGACCACACCGCGACCGGGAAGTTGAAGGCCGAAATCACACCGACGACGCCCAGCGGGTGCCAGGTCTCCATCATGCGATGACCCGGGCGCTCGGTGGCGATGGTCAGGCCGTACAATTGCCGGGAGAGGCCGACGGCGAAATCGCAGATGTCGATCATCTCCTGCACTTCGCCGAGCCCTTCGGAGGGGATCTTGCCGACCTCGATCGACACCAGCCGGCCAAGCTCGGCCTTATGGGCGCGCAATTCCTCGCCAAGCAGCCGCACCAGCTCGCCGCGCTTCGGTGCCGGCACCAGCCGCCATGTCTGGAAGGCTTTATGCGCCCTGTCGATGGTCTCTGCCGCATCGGCCGGCGAGATCGTCTTCAGCGCGGCGATCTGCTCACCCGTCACCGGACTGCGCACGATAAGATCGCCGCCCGAAAGCGCGGCCTCGGCAACACCCAGTTTCGCCAGCAGCCCGGCTGTTTCCCTCGCAATCGTCATTCTCTGTCCCTTTTCAGATCCCGTCTCATATGGCGACGGTCAAGGCCTTGTGCCATGCCTGTGCCGATCGGCACATCAGGCGCTGTCATGGCGTGGCATTACTCGTTTCAGGGAAAAATCGCCACCCCGGCATGGTCTAAGCCCAGGTCAGACTGTTGAACCAGCGATTTGGTTCAGCGCGCTGTCTGCGCACCCCGCACAGCGCCTTCCTTCATCAGCCGGTCGATATGCATGCGGATATGGGCGGCCTCGGCGGCCGTATTGGCAAGCGCAATGGCGCGGTCGAAGGCGATGCGCGCCTCCTCACCACGACCGAGCTGCATCAGCAGGCCACCCCTAAGTCCGAAGAAGTGGAAATAGCCGGAAAGCCTTTGTTCCAACGGCTCGATCATGGCAAGTGCGGCTTCCGGCCCCCGCACCTTGGCGACCGCGACGGCGCGATTGAGCGTCACCACCGGCGACGGCTGCATCTGCTCGAGCAGGCTGTAGAGCAGCTCGATCTCGTTCCAGTCCGTGTCCTCGGGCTTTGCCGCGCGCGCATGCAGGGCGGCGATTGCCGCCTGCACCTGGTAAGGACCGGGCTTGTGGTGGCGCAGCGCTTTGTCGACCAGCGCCAGCCCCTCGTCGATCATCTTGCGGCTCCACAGGCTGCGGTCCTGGTCTTCGAGCAGCACGATTTCGCCGTTCTCGTCGAAACGCGCCGGCGCACGCGCATGCTGAAGCAGCAAGAGCGCCGTCAGGCCCATGATCTCCGGCTCGGTCTGGAACAGCCTGAGCAGCAGCCGGGCCAGCCGGATCGCCTCTTCGCAGAGCGGCGCGCGCGCCGGCGCCTCGCCACTGTTGGTCGAATAGCCTTCGTTGAAGATCAGGTAGACCATGGCGGCAACCGCGGCGAGCCGCTCGGAGCGCTCGACCGCGCCGGGCGTCTCGAACGGCACGCCAGCATCGGCGATGCGCGCCTTGGCACGTGTGATGCGCTGCTCCATCGCGCTTTCGCCGACGAGAAAGGCGCGGGCGATCTGCTTGACGCTCAGGCCTGAAACGATGCGCAACGCCACAGCGATCTGCTGCGTCGCCGGCAGGTCGGGATGACAGCAGATGAACAGCAGCCGCAATATGTCGTCGCGGTAGTGCGCGCCGTCCAGCCGTTCGGCGATATCGGTCTCGGCATCTTCCAGATCGGAGATCTGGTGCTCTTCCGGCAGCGGCGCCTGCTTGGCACGCTTGCGCACCGCGTCGATGCCGCTGTTGCGGCCAACGAAGATCAGCCAGGCTGCCGGATCGCGCGGCGGGCCGTTTGCCGGCCAGTTCTTCAGAGCTCGCAGGCAAGCGTCCTGGAAAGCTTCCTCCGCCGCGTCGAGATCGCGGAAGTAGCGCAACAGCGCGCCCATCGCCTGTGGGCGGGCGGTGCTGATCGCTGTGCTGATCCAGGTAAGGTCGGTCATGCGGAAACCTTGGCAGGACTGAAGAGCGAAACCGGCCGTATTTCGTAGGAGCCGCCGCTCGGGTTGACCTCGGAAAGCTCGCGCGCGAAATCGACGGCCTCATCGAGATCGGCGCATTCGAGCGTGTAGAAGCCGAGGAACTGTTCCTTGGTTTCGGCAAACGGGCCATCGATGACGACCGATTCGCCTTTGACCTTTCTCAGCGTTGTCGCAGCGGTTGTCGGCAGTAGCCGCGCCACCGGGCCAAGCCGGCCGGCCTGAGCGTATTTTTCCTGCACGCCCAGGAGTTTTTCCATGACGGCATCGTCCTGTTCCTTGCTCCACGAGCAGACGACGTCTTCGGAGGCATAGCAGAGGATTGCGTAGAGCATTGGTGCGTCCTTTTCTCTGTCAAAGGACGAAACAGTAGGACCGATCCCGACACAACGTCGATAAAAAAATCACGTCCTGCCAGTCCAATGAAGGCCTGTGGCTGCTCTGTTCGGTTCAGCTTTCCTGCGCCTTCAGCCATCTCAGAACGACGGCTTCTTCGTCATCAAGACCGGCTATCGATCGCTTCCGCTTGTTCACATCCGCCATATCGCTGAGCAGCCGTCCTTCGGACCAGGCTTCGAAAACCTGTGGGTGGATGTAACAGCTGCGGCAGATGGCGCGTGTGTTGCCCAGCCGCTCGGCCACCTTGTCGATGACGCCGTTCATCATCCGCTTCTGTTGTGCCTGGCTTTCGGGGCGTTCGGTTTGCGCAAACAGAGACGCAGCATGGATGGTGCCGCCCCAGGTTCGGAAATGCTTGGAGCTGAAATCCGCCCCTGCCGTCTCCCTGATATAGCGGTTGACGTCGTCGGAACGGATCGGTCGCCTGCTTCCGTCCTCGTCGAGATACTGGAACAGTTTTTGGCCCGGCAAATCCTGCGCCCCGCGCACGATCCTGGCGATCCGGCGATCGACGAGCTTCAGCTTCCATTCCTTGCCGGACTTGCCCTTGAAAGCGAAACGCAGGCTCGAGCCATTGATGTCGACATGGCGGTCACGCAGCGTGGTCAGCCCAAAGCTGTTGTTGTGGCGGGCGTAGGCGGCATTGCCGACGCGGATCATCGTGTTGTCGAGCAGCCAGACCACAGCGGCGACGACGCGTTCCAGCGGCAGGCCGTGACGGCGCAGATCGGCGTCGATCTGGCGTCGCAGCTCAGGCAGGCTCTCTGCAAAGGCAACCAGGCTCGAATATTTAACGCCGTCGCGCTCCTCGGCCCATTGCGGATGGTAGCGATATTGCTTGCGTCCGCGCTGGTCTCGGCCCGTCGCCTGGATGTGACCGTTGGCATCCGGCGCGATCCACACATCCGTCCACGCCGGCGGGATGGCGAGCGCCTTGATGCGGGCCATGGCGTCCTCGTCGACAGCCTGCCCGTCAGGCCCTTTGTATGAGAATCCCCTGCCGGCCCTGAAACGGCGGATACCGGGCTCGGTATCGGTGAGGTAGGTAAGCGAGGCTCGATCGGCAGAGGCTTGCGACCCATTTGTAAGCGCCCCTGGTGCAATCTTCGTGCTAGCCGACCGGCCAGGCGACGATCCGGATTTGTCCAGCATGTCCTCTCCACGGAATTTTCCCGTAGATAAGCGCAGGAACGGCTGCTGGTTCCGCGAGTGGCGTTCAGAATGATGTCAGCGCACCGCATGTGCGTTCGACGGGCCGTCTTCTGTCTACCTTCGGATTGCGGCCTTGCCTGCCGTCATGCCTTTTCCAGCACGGCCGGAATGACGTCGACAGCCTGCTCGCCGACCTGTCCGCCCGTCGTCTTCAGGACACCGACGATCGGCGCTACATCCGAATAGTCGCGGCCGTGGCCGACGGTGATGTGGTCGTTGCTTGCCCGCATGCCGTTGGTCGGATCGAATTCCTGCCATCCGGTGTCGCGCCCGCACCACACCGTGACCCAGGCATGCATGGCGTCGGCCCCTTCCAGTCGCGGTTTTCCGCGCGGCGGATTGGTGCGCAGGAAGCCGCTGACATAGCCGGCGGGGATACCGAGACCGCGCAGGCCGGCGATCATGATGTGCGAAAAATCCTGGCAGACACCGCGCTTCAGGCTGAAAGCATCGCTCGCCCGGGTCTGCACCGTGGTCGCCTCGCCATCGTAGGTGAAATCGCGATGAATGCGGTTGCACAGGTCCATGGCGGTGCCGACGACAGAACTGCCGGCACTGCCGCGCGCATACAACGTGATATCAGCATCGACGCCGGCATGGTCGCTGGCGGCCAGAAAGTGATGCGGTGTATCGGGCGACAGCGATCGCACCGCTTCGAGTTGCTCCCGCAGGCGGCGAATGTCGGGCGACACGTCGAAACCAGGTTCCGGCCGCGAGACGGCGACGCGCGCGCTCATCCTGATGTCGAGCGCATCATGGGCATCGCGAAAGGCGATCGACGTGACGCTGTTGCCGAAGAAATCGGAAAAATCCGAGCGTTCGCTCGGCGCCGGCGTGAAGGACAGCGAAGCGGCGATCACGCGCTGCACGCCCGAAATCGTCGGCGGCAGCACGCGCACCTGATGGCGGCCGCCGCCCGCCGCAGCATCGTAATCGTAACGCAGATTAAGCCTGATGTCGTAGAGCATGCTCACCCGAAATAGGCCTTGGCGAGGCTGTTATAGAGGCCGCCGATCTCGGTGGCGAGATCGTCCAGGGCCTGCGCCGTCAAGTCCGAGGGCTCCTTGATGGCGATTGCCGTATTGAGTTGCAGGATCTCTTTCGCCGCCGGCGACATATGCCCCTCGCCGCCGATAGAGGGCAACAGCGCGATTTCGGCCTTCAGCCGCTCGATCTGGAACAGGATGGAGCGCGGGTTGAGCGGATCCAGCACCAGGAGGTCGATCACCGTGCGCCGGCCGGCCTGCACCGGATACTGCCGCCGGTGGGTCATCACGCTGTCGCCGATCTCCAGCATCATGTCGAGCGCGCCTTCGGGCGCCGCAGCCCGGGTCAACCGGGCGAGCGTGCGGGCTATCTGGATGCCGCGTTCCAACCGCCGGCCGATCTCCAGGAAGCGCCAGCCGGTAAAGCGATACATGTTCTCATGCAGCAGGCCGGAAAACCCGGCGAGCTTGCGCAGGATGACCGTCATCGCCCGCGTCGCATCATCGCCTGGCGCCACCGTCGTCGCGAATTGATGGATGGTCTTAGACAGATCGTTCAGCGCCAGCCAGCCGTCGGGCGAGAAGCGGTCGCGGATCTGTCCGGCGCTGTAGACGGCGCTGTCCAGCGTGCCGATCAGCCCTGGCGGGATCGCCGCCGCGACATCTATGCCGAACGGTTCGAGATGGTCTCTGATATCGGCAAGCAGAGGCATGTCCGGTTCGGAGGCTTCGGCCAGCCGCACGTGATAGGCGCGCAGGATGCGCACCGTGTCTTCCGATCGTTCGATATAGCGGCCGAGCCATGTCAGGTTTTCCGCCGCGCGGCTGGGCAGGCTGCCTGGCGAGGTGCGGGTGAAGCTGTCATGCTCCTGCGGCAGCAGCGTCTCGCGCTCCACCGGCCTGTCGCTGACCACCCATACATCCGCCGCCTGGCCGCCGCGCTGCATGGCGATTGCCGTCGGGTCGAGCGAAAAGCCGACACGGGCAAAACCGCCGGGCATCACCGTCCAGCCTTCCGGCGTTCGCGCCAGATAGACGCGCAGGGCTGCCGGCCGCGGCTCAAGCCAGCCGCCGACATAGACCGGCGTGGTCGAAAGCGTCACCGCTTCCTGTCCGACGAAGGCGCCGCCGTCCCGTTCGATCCGGGCTATCAGTTCGGCCCGTTCCTTGGCAACCAGCGCCGAGCCCAGCCTGGTGCAATCGTCGTCCTCGAAGGCAAGCCGCGTCGACAGCGCCGGACCGATCACCATGCGGTCGAGGTTGGCCAGCACATGGTCACGGTCCGCGTCCCGCCCGCACCACCATGTCGCGACGCTCGGCAAGAGAAGCTCCTCATTGCGCAATTCGCGCGAAATTTTTGGCAGGAAGGCGAACAGCGCCCGCGTTTCCATCAGCCCGGAGCCGAGCGCGTTGACGGCTGAAACGGCTCCCCGGCGGATCGCCTCGACCAGCCCTGGCGTGCCTATCTGCGAATCCGGCCGCAACTCCAGCGGATCGGCGAAGGCGGCGTCGAGCCGCCGCCACAGCACACTGACCGGCGTCAGCCCGGAAACCGTGCGCACCATCAATCGACCCCCGGAGACGGTCAGGTCCTCGCCTTCGAGCAGCATGATGCCGAGATAGCGGGCGATATAAGCATGCTCGTAATAGGTTTCGTTGAGCGGCCCCGGCGTCAGGATGGCGACACGGCCGCCCGATACCTTGGCCATGCCGTTAAGCGCGTCGCGAAAGCGACGGAAGAAGCCGGCAAGGCGGTGCACATGCATCTCGCCATAGATGTCGGACAGCGCACGCGTGGTGGCGACGCGGTTTTCCAGCGCAAAGCCGGCGCCTGACGGCGCCTGCGTGCGGTCGCCAAGCACCCACCAGCGGCCATCCGGTCCACGGCCGAGCTCGAACGCGCAGAAATGCAGGAAATGGCCGCTGGCCGGTCTGGTGCCGACGACGGGGCGCAAATATTCCGGGCTGGCCGCGACCAGCCCTGCCGGCAGGATGCCTTTCTCGACCAGGCGGTTCGCCCCGTAGATATCGGCAATCGTCTCCTCGAACAGTTCGGCCCGCTGGACCAGGCCGGCACTGATGGCGGCCCATTCCTGCTCCTCTATCAGGACAGGCACATGCGCCAGTGGCCATTCGCGCTCATTGGCGCCGACCTGATCGTAGAGACGGTAATAGACGCCGGCGTCGCGCAGATACTGGTCGGCGCGGGCAAAACGCTGGGCGAGCTTTTCAGGCCCCAGATCTTCCAGCGCCTCGATGAACTCCTTCCAGACCGGACGGGGATTACCTGATGCATCGACCATCTCGTCGACGACGCCGTCGATCGGCTGGTAGTGCTCCAGCAAATTATGCGGCCTGCCGCGTATTTCCTGGTGATTCCCCATTGCCATGGCTGATCAGAGTCTTGCAGGCCGCCGCAGGTCAAGGGTCATCGGGAAATCTTCAGCGGCTTGTTCGTCGCGCAGCACGTAGACGGACGGCGTATGGCCGCGCGGCTCGAAGCGGGCGAGCCGTCGCGCCTCCGCTTCGTTGCCGTTGACCGGAAACGTGTCGTAGCTGCGCCCGCCGGGATGCGCGACATGGTAGACGCAGCCGCCGATGGCCCGGCCCGACCAGCGATCGTAGATGTCGAAGACCAACGGCGTGTTGACCGGCAGCGCCGGATGCAGGCCAGATGATGGCTGCCAGGCCTTGAAGCGGACACCGGCCACCGCGATCTCTCTGGTGTCGGTCACCTTCATCGGCACCATGCGGCCGTTGCAGACGACGGCGTGACGCTCCGGGTTGAGCCCTTCGGTCTTCACCTGCAGCCGCTCGACCGAGGAATCGACGAAGCGCACGGTTCCACCGATGGCTCCCTGCTCGCCCATGACATGCCACGGCTCCAGCGCTTGCCGCAGCTCCATTTTGATGCCGGCATGCTGGACCTCGCCGCAGAACGGGAAGCGGAACTCAAGCTGCGCGTCGAACCATTCGGGACGGAACTCGAAGCCGTTCAGCTTGAGATCGTCCAGCACGTCGAGAAAGTCAGCCCAGACATAGTGAGGCAGCATGAAACGGTCATGCAGCGACGTGCCCCAGCGCACGAAACGGCCATCGAGCGGATTCTTCCAGGCGCGGGCGACAATGGCGCGCACCAGCAATTGCTGCGCTAGGCTCATGCGCGCATTGGGCGGCATCTCGAAACCGCGGAACTCGACCAGCCCCAGCCGGCCGGTCGGGCCGTCGGGCGAAAACAGCTTGTCGATGCAGATTTCCGAACGGTGGGTGTTCCCCGTCACGTCGGTCAACAGGTTACGGAACAGCCGGTCGACCAGCCACGGCAGGGGTGCCGCGCCCTGGTTCGGATGCGGCACCTGCGCCATGGCGATCTCGAGCTCATACAGCGAATCGTGGCGCGCCTCGTCGAAGCGCGGCGCCTGGCTGGTCGGGCCGATGAACAGGCCAGAGAATAGATAGGACAACGACGGATGGCGCTGCCATTGCAGGACAAGGCTTTTCAACAAATCGGGGCGGCGCAGGAACGGGCTGTCGTTGGGCGTCGCACCGCCGACGACGACATGGTTGCCGCCGCCGGTGCCGGTGTGGCGGCCGTCGATCATGAACTTGTCGGCGCCAAGCCGCGTCTGCCGCGCCTCCTCGTAGATCGCCGTGGTCGTCGCCACGCAGTCCTGCCAGTTCGCAGCCGGATGGATGTTCACTTCGATGACGCCGGGATCCGGAGCCACGCGGATGACGTTGAGGCGCGGATCGTGTGGCGGGCCATAGCCCACGATATGCACCGGCAGGGCGATAGTTTTTGCAGCGTTCTCGGCCGCCGCGACAAGTTCGAGATAGTCTTCCAGCGCCTCGACCGGCGGCATGAACACACAAAGCCGTCCGTCCCGCGGCTCGACCGACAGCGCAGTGCGCACCGCGCCACCGATCTCGGTAATCTCCTGTTCGACACGGTCCTGCTGGCTGGTCGTTGCGGTGAAGGACGCCGCCTGCTGCCGGCGCGCCATTTCGTCAGCACCTTCAAGTTCGGCCGGTGCAGCCTCCGGCAAAGAAGTGGCTTCAGGCAAAATAGCCTCGCGCGCCGGCAATGGTCCGCGCGGCAGCGAAGGATCGACCGGCACGATGTAGGGGAACTGCGCCGGCGGCACATGGGGCAGCGTGCCCAGCGGGAGGCGGTAGCCGACCGGTGAATCGCCCGGCACCAGGAACAGCCTGCCGCGCCGCGTCTTCCATTTCTCCGAACGCCAGCGCGGTCCTGATGCCTGGCTGTTCCAGCGCTGGACAGGCAGTACATAGCCCGACGGCTTGGTCAGGCCGCGCTCGAACACCCGCGCCATGCGGCTGCGCTCCTCGGGGTCGTCCAGCTTCGAATTGGACGGATCGACATTGTCCGGCAGCTTGCCTTCCTTGAGCAGCCACTCGGCCGGGTCCTCATAGGCTTCGCTGACCATGGTCCTGTCGATGCCGAGTTCATCGGCAATCGCCGTCAGCAGGCCTTCAGCCTGCTTCGGCCCGACATCTGCGTCGCTGTTCTCCCGTGCGATCAGCGACGGGTCGCTCCACACCGGCTCGCCGTCGGCGCGCCAGTACAGCGAGAAGGTCCAGCGCGGCAGGCTTTCGCCCGGATACCACTTGCCTTGCCCGTAGTGCAGAAAACCGCCGGGCGCGAAACGCTCACGCAGCCGGCGGATCAGCGCATCGGCCTTTTCGCGTTTTGTCGGACCGACGGCAGCGGTATTCCATTCCTCCGCCTCGAAATCGTCGATCGACACAAAGGTCGGCTCGCCACCCATGGTCAGCCGCACGTCGCCGGCCTCCATCGCGGCGTCGACCTGCTTGCCCAATGCGTCAAGCGCCTGCCAGCTTTCGTCGGAGAATGGCTTGGTGATGCGGGGGTGCTCGGCGATGCGGTCGACCCGCATGTCGAAGCCGAACTCAACATTGGCGAAGCTCGCCATGCCGGAAATCGGCGCGGCGTTGCGGAAATGCGGGGTGGCCGCCAGCGGCACATGGCTTTCGCCGGTGAGCAGGCCGGAGGTCGGATCGAAGCCGATCCAGCCGGCGCCCGGCAGGTAGACTTCGCACCAGGCATGGAGATCGGTGAAGTCGATCGCCGTGCCAGGCGGACCGTCAAGCGCGACGAGATCAGGCTTCAACTGGATCAGGTAGCCGGAAACAAAGCGCGCGGCGATGCCTAGATTCCTCAGGATCTGCACCAGCAGCCAACTCGTATCGCGGCACGAGCCTTTTTTGGCGGCCAGCGTTTCCTCCGGCGAAAAAACGCCGGTTTCCATGCGCACGATATAGGCGATCTCGCGCTGCAGCCGCGCATTCAGGTCGACGACGAAATTGACGGTGTTGGTGGGACTGCGATCGATGGTTTGCAGGAACGCCGACAGCAACGGTCCAGCCGGTTCCGGCGTCCGGTAGATGGCGAGATCGGCGCTGATCTCTTCCGGGTATTCGAACGGAAAGATCTCGGCCGCCGGCTCGACGAAGAAATCGAATGGATTGTAGACCGTCATGTCGGCGACGAGGTCGACCTCGATCTTCAGTTCCGTCACCGGTTCCGGAAACACGAAGCGCGCCAGGAAATTGCCGTAGGGATCCTGCTGCAGATTGACGAAGTGGTTCGCCGGCCCGACCTTCAACGAATGGCTGAGCACTTTGGTGCGGGAATGCGGCGCCGGCTGCAGCCTGATGACCTGCGGGCCGAGGACGACCGGCCGGTCATATTTGTAATGGGTCAGGTGGTAGACGGCTGCCAGAATTGCCATGGGGCCTCGAAAGTCGGCGTTTCAAACGAATTCGCCGAACCCTGACACAAATGCTGGCCATTCTCCAAGCAGAGATGTTGCGCTGCATCTAATTCAAGCAGCGTTCCCAGCCTAGGCGTCGCTTAGAAAAACGCCTGCAAGCCGGTCTGCGCCCGTCCGAGGATCAGCGCATGCACGTCATGCGTGCCCTCATAGGTGTTGACCGTTTCCAGGTTCTGCGCGTGGCGCATGACGTGGTAGCCGATCTGGATGCCGTTGCCGCCATGCATATCGCGGGCCTGGCGGGCAATGTCGAGCGCCTTGCCGCAATTGTTGCGCTTGACGATCGAGATCATCTCCGGCGCCATCTTGCCTTCGTCCATCAGCCGCCCGACCCGCAAACTGCCCTGCAGGCCGAGCGCGATCTCGGTCTGCATGTCGGCGAGCTTCTTCTGGAACAGCTGGGTGCCGGCCAGCGGCTTGCCGAACTGCTTGCGGTCGAGGCCATACTGGCGAGCGCGGTGCCAACAATCTTCCGCCGCGCCCATCGCCCCCCAGGAGATGCCGTAACGCGCCCGGTTGAGGCAGCCGAACGGCCCCTTCAGGCCCGACACGTTGGGCAGCAGCGCATCCTCGCCGACCTCGACGCCTTCCATCACCACTTCGCCGGTGATCGACGCGCGGAGACTGAGTTTGCCGCCGATCTTTGGCGCCGACAGCCCCTTCATGCCCTTTTCCAGTACGAAGCCGCGAATCTCGTCGTCATGTGCGCCCCCACTCTTGTCGGACAACTTTGCCCAGACGACGAACACGTCGGCGATCGGCGCGTTGGAAATCCACATTTTCGAGCCCGAGATCCTGTAGCCGTTTGCCGTCTTCTCGGCCCGCGTCTTCATGCCGCCCGGGTCGGAACCGGCATCCGGCTCGGTCAGCCCGAAGCAGCCGATCCATTCGCCTGACGCCAGCTTCGGCAGGTATTTTTTGCGCTGCGCCTCCGACCCATAGGCATGGATCGGATACATCACCAGCGACGACTGCACGCTCATCATCGAGCGATAGCCAGAATCGATGCGCTCGACTTCGCGCGCCACCAAGCCGTAGGTGACGTAGTTGGCGCCGAGCCCGCCATATTCTTCCGGAATGGTAATGCCGAGCAGACCCGCCTCGCCCATCTCGCGAAAGATCCCGGCATCGGTCTTTTCCTCGAGATAGGCTTCCTCGATCCTGGGGGCGAGCTTGTCGGCGGCGAATGCCGCAGCGCCATCACGCACCATCCGTTCGTCTTCCGAAAGCTGGTCCTCGATCAGGAAAGGATCATCCCAGACGAATGCGTTCTTGTTGGCGGCCATGGCTCTCACTCCCCAGATCACGGAATTGGGCGGCTTATCGGCTTCCGGCTCGAAAAAATCAAACGAAATTGCTTCGCCATTCAATGAGCGATAGTAATGGATTATGAACGTGCAGCGCCGCCTTTTGCCTGGTATCAGCGCCCTTGCCGCCTTCGAGGCGGTGGCCCGGCTGGGCAGCTTTACCGCCGCCGCACGGGAACTCGATTTGACCCAGGGCGCCGTCAGTCGCCCAGATCAGGCTTTTGGAGGACCAGTTCGGCCGCCGGCTGTTCGAACGCGATAGCCGCAATGTCAGGCTGTCGAAGGCCGGTGAGATCTATGCCGAAGCGGTGCGCGCCGCCCTGGGTCAATTGCGCGACGCAGCGCTTGGATTGATGAGCAATCGGCATAGTGGCAGCTTGAACCTGGCCATCCTGCCGACCTTCGGCACGCGCTGGCTGATGCCGCTCATCCCGGATTTCGTCGAAAACAACCCCGACATCACCGTCAATTTCGTCACCCGCATCGGCCGTTTCGACTTCGCCCGAGAGAGGCTCGACGCCGCCATCCATTACGGCCTGCCCGACTGGCCCGGTGCCGACTCGACGCTGCTGGTGCGCGAGACGGTGTTGCCGGTTGTCTCGCCCGAATTTCTGGCTGGCCGCGCCATTGCCACACCCACCGACATCGGCCGCCTGCCGCTGCTTCATATGGCGACGCGGCCCGGCGCATGGACCGAGTGGTTCGAGCATCAGGGTTTGAGCGCACCGACCGGACCCGGCATGCAGTTCGAGCAGTTCGGCACCGCCGCCCAGGCCTGCATGGCCGGGCTCGGCGTGGCGTTGCTGCCGCAGGTCCTCATCTCAGGCGAGTTGCAGCGTGGCCAGTTGGTGCCGGCGCCGGGCCGGCCGATGCAGAGCCGCAGCGCCTATTACCTCGTCGTGCCGCATGACAAGCGCGGCCATCCGCCGGTCGCCAGTTTTCGCGACTGGCTGCTGGGCCATGTGCCGCCGGAGAAGTAGCTACTTACGCTTCAACGCATCGGCCAATGCGGCGCCGAATGCGCCCTGCCCTGCCGGCCGTTCCGGCTGGCGCTGCGGCGCCGGCGCTCGCGGCGCCGGTCTGTTGCCATTGTCGCGCGGCTTCGGTGTGCCGCCGTCACCATCCCTGCGCATCGACAGGCCGATGCGCTTGCGTTTGATATCGATGTCGACGACGCGCACCTTGACCACGTCGCCGGCTTTCACCACCTCATGCGCGTCCTTGACGAAACGGTCGGCCAGTTGCGAGACATGCACCAGGCCGTCCTGATGCACGCCGATATCGACGAAGGCGCCGAAAGCGGCGACATTGGTGACAGTGCCCTCCAGCAGCATGCCTGGCTTCAAATCCTTGATGTCGTCGACGCCGTCGGCGAAGGTTGCGGTCTTGAAGCCGGGGCGCGGATCGCGGCCGGGTTTTTCCAGTTCCGCCAGGATATCGCGCACCGTCGGCAGGCCGAACCGCTCGTCGACGAAGACACGCGGATCGAGCGCCTTAAGAGCAGCACAGTCGCCCATCAGCGAGCGGAGGTCGCGTCCGCAGGCCGCAACGATTTTTTTTGCCACGCCATAGGCCTCGGGATGCACGGCCGAGGCATCGAGCGGTTCGGTGCCGTTGGCAATGCGCAGGAAGCCGGCGCATTGCTCGAACGCGCGGGGTCCAAGGCGAGAGACCTTCAACAGGTCACGGCGGCTGGCGAAGGGACCCGCCGCGTCACGGTGCGCGATGATCGCCTCGGCCAGCGATGCGCCAAGGCCCGAAACCCGCGCCAGCAGCGGCGCCGAGGCGGTGTTGAGGTCGACGCCGACGGCATTGACCGCATCCTCGACCACCGCTTCCAGCGAGCGGCCGAGCCGGTACTGATCGACGTCATGCTGATACTGGCCGACGCCGATTGACTTCGGCTCGATCTTGACCAGTTCGGCGAGCGGATCCTGCAGCCGCCGCGCAATCGACACCGCGCCGCGCAGCGACACCTCGAGGCCGGGAAATTCCGCCGCGGCCGTCGCCGAGGCTGAATAGACCGAGGCGCCCGCCTCGCTGACGATCACCTTGAGCGGCTTCGGCCCGGACTCGGCAGGCATGTCGGACAGCATGTCGGCCACCAGCCTTTCCGTCTCGCGGCTGCCGGTGCCGTTGCCGATTGAAATCAGCTCGACCTTGTGCAAGCGGATGAGCCTTGCCAGTTCGGCCTGCGTGCCGCGCACGTCATTCCGAGGCGGAAACGGATAGACCGTCGTCGTCGCCAGCAGCTTGCCGGTGCCGTCCACCACCGCCACCTTGACGCCGGTGCGGATGCCGGGGTCGAGCCCCATCGTGGGGCGCGAGCCGGCCGGGGCGGCGAGCAGCAAATCCTTCAGATTGCGGGCAAAGACATGGATCGCCTCCTCCTCGGCCCGCTCGCGCAGATCGCGCATCAAATCGAGCGTCAGATGCAGCGACAGCTTTATGCGCCAGGTCCAACCGGCCACCTCCATCAGCCAGCGGTCGCCCGGCAACTGGCGGCCGATCGCATAGGCATCGGCGATCATCCGCTCGACCGGCTTCACCGGCGACGCGTCGTCGGCATCGACCTCGATGTCGAGCGACAGCACCTCTTCGTTGCGGCCGCGCAGCATCGCCAGGGCGCGATGGCTCGGCACGTTGGCCCAGCGCTCGACATGGTCGAAATAGTCGGAGAATTTCGCGCCGGCTTCCTGCTTGCCGTCGACGACGCGCGACCGCATGAAGGCGCGTTCCTTCATGTAGCTCCGCAGTCTGCCGACCAGATCGGCATTCTCGGCGAACTGTTCGGACAGAATGTCACGCGCGCCCTCGAGCGCCGCCTTGGCATCGGCTACCTCTTCACTGATGTAGGCCAGCGCCAGTTCTGCGGGCACCGCGGCGCGGTCGGCAAGGATGGCCTCGGCCAGCGGTCCCAGCCCACGCTCGCGCGCGATCTCGGCCTTGGTCCGGCGCTTCGGCTTGTAGGGCAGATAGATGTCTTCGAGTTCCGCCTTGGTGGCGGCCGCAGCGATCTTGGTCTCAAGCTCTTCGGTCAGCTTGCCCTGGTCGCGGATGGAACCGAGAATGGTGTCGCGGCGCGCGTCGAGCTCACGCAGATAGGCGAGCCGCTCGGCCAGCAGGCGCAGCTGCGTGTCGTCGAGACCGCCGGTGACCTCCTTGCGGTAGCGCGCCACGAACGGCACCGTCGCGCCTTCGTCCAGCAGTCCGATTGCCGCTGCGGCCTGTTCGGGCCGGGTCGCGATCTCGGCTGCGATGATTGCTGCGATGCGCTCGGATGCCATGTCGTTCCTGCTGTCCTGTCGAAAAGAGCGGCGACCATAGGCGCAGAGCGTCGCTCCGCCAACCTCGCTCTTTTCGACCGGTCAAGAGGTCCACAGGAAAGCATCGCAGAATGCGCCCACGCCTGGCGCCGACTTTTGCGTTCAGCCTCTTCTCCCCGTATACGGGGAGAAGGTGCCGGCAGGCGGATGAGGAGCAGCGCCGACATTGCCAGTCGGATACGATTGCCCTGCTCAGATCATCCGGCTCAGCGCTTCGAAGAAGGTGACCATATCGACATCGAGCGGCTCGTCGACCGGTTCCGGCTGCGATGACATCTTGGCGATGACCACCTCCGCCGTGGGATTGACGTAGAGCCACTGGCCGTGGATGCCGATGCCGCAGAAGGCGCCGCTTGCCGCGCCGGTCTGGTACCATTTGTTGCGGTAGCGGCCTTGTGGAAAGAGGAACGCCATCGCGCCACGCTGCCAGGCCTCGCTGTCTCCGCCTGTGCTGACAGTGTCGCGCACCCAGGCTTCCGGCACGATGCGGCGGCCATTGGCGATGCCGCCCTGCCGCATCATCTCGCCGACCCGCGCCAGGTCGCGCGGCGTCACCGAAATGCCGCCGGCCGTGCGCGCAGTGCCGGCCATGTCGACTGTCACCGTGGCTTCGCTCATTGCACCAAGCGGCAGCCACAATTTCTCGCGCATCAGTTCGGCGAAGCGCTGGCCGGACGCGCGTTCAAGCAGGATGCCGAGCAGGTCGGAATTGGGCGAGCGGTAGCGGAACGTCCGGCCATGCGGCTCGGCAAGGCGCTGCAGCGTCAGGATGAAGTCGGCCAGGCTTTCCGTGCCGCCACCCGGATTCCACAGCGTCGCACGACGATAGCGGGCAAAGGCGCTTTCCGGATCGAGATAGGCTTCTTCGAAGTCGAGGCTGACGCTCATGTCGAGCACATGCCGAACGCTGGCATCGCCATAGGCCGAGCCGGCAGCCTCCGGCAGATAGCGGGTCACCGGCGCCTGCGGATCGAAAACTCCCTCGCCTTCCAATATGCCGGCCAGAATCGCGGTCAGCGACTTGCTGATCGAGAAGATGATGTGGCGGGCGCCGAACTGCATATGCGGTGCGAACCAGTCGCCGACGAATTTGCCGCCTTTCATGATCGTCAGCGCGTCGGTGTCGGAACGCGTGAGAAAGGCGGCCACGGTCTCTGGTCCGCCGGCCAGCGCGATTTTTTCGCCAAGCAGCCCGTCAAGATCCTGTGCTGGCGCGTCACTGCCGCTTGACGCTGCAGTGATAGTTGCGCTCGGCACCAACTCGCCGACATTCTGGAACGACCACCGGCTGAACGGGCTTTCGCGCCAGTTGCCGAGCAGCACCTGGTTGCGGGCAAAGCCATGTCTGGTCTCGAACGCGGTCTTGCCGGTCATGGTGTGTTCCTCAACGCGGCGGCGATCGCGTGCACGGCTTTCAGCGTCGCCACCGAAAGGGCGATGTCGGTGAAATCCGGGTAGCTCGAAAGCTTCACCACAACCATTCTCGTGTTCCCGTCGATATGGATCAGCTGCCCGAACACCCCCCGGCACATCAGCGCCCGTGAATGCGGGTCCTCGATCCAGAACTGGTGGCGGTAGCTGCCTTCCGGCAGGCTGGGATTGAAATCCGGTCCATGCCTGCCGGTGCGCGTCGCCTCGATCCAGTCGGCCGGCACGACGCCGCCGCCATTGTCGAGGATCAGCTGGCCGAAACGGCCATAGTCGCGCAGCGTGGCGTTGAAGCCGCCATCGGCGATGGCGTAGCCGGCGCTGTCGACGGTGAAGCAGGCGCTTTCATCCGCGCCGAGCTTTTGCCAGAGTTCGTCCGAGACCAGTTGCGCCAGCCGCTTGCCGGTCACCCGCTCCATGATGAAGGCGAGCACGTCGGTCTCGATCGAACGATACTCGAAGGCGGCGCCATGCGGCCGGCTTGTCTCCTTGAGCCGCAGGATCAATTCGAACATATGCGACGGCCACTCGAAGGCCGGGTCGCTGCCCGGCGGCACCGGTTTCCAGCCGCTGGCGACGTCGACCTGACCGATGTCGGAATAGCGGTCGGTGTATTCCTCGGAAAAACGCACGCCGGTCGTCATGTCGAGCACATGCTGCACGCTGGCGCCGGCCCAGCCGGTCGTTTCCAGCTCCGGCAGATAGGTCGTCACCGGCATGGCCGGATCGATCAGGCGGCGCCCGACCAGTATACCGAACACCGAAGCGGTGACTGACTTCGCCATCGACTGCGACAAATGCAGCGTGCGCTCGGTCATGCCGTTGCAATAGCGCTCATAGGCGATCTTGCCGTCCTTGAGCACGAGGAACCCGTCCGTATAGGTTTCGTCCAGCAGTCCGGCCAGCGTCGTCGGCTGACCCATGCTGTCGCTCACCGGCAGCGCGTCGAGATCGACCTCGGCGCGCTCGAACCGGCGGCGATGGCCATTGCCGCGCCAGACTTCGACGGTCGGCAGAATTTCGCGGATGTGCTGGAATGCCCAGCGATTCCAAGGTCCCCTGTCCCAGTCGAGCTTCGGCGGCACCATCTTGGGCGGTGAGCCCTGCATGATCGGCGGCCGCGGATCGGAGTTGCGGTAAGACTGCATGAGAATTTCCCTGCCGCCGCATGCCGCTCTTCCGTTCACTTGGATGAGGAGCGGTCTGCACAGCGGACGAAAAAGCCCCCGAATGGGCCTTTCGAGTGAAGAACGCCCGACGCCATGGCGAAGGGCAGTGCCGGCAGGCCAGGTGAGGGGCGCGAACGCTGCGAATTCAGCGCTACCCTCATCCGGCCCTTGACCCGCCTTCTTCCCGCTCGCGCGGAAGAAGGCGGAGTGCCGCTATTTCTGAACGTCCGTCCAGATGCGCGTGTAGAGTTGCTGCACCTCGGGCGAGCAAGGGGTGAGGAACTCGCCCGCTTTCTCCAGTTCTGGCGGTACCACCAGTTCGGGCGCATCCTTCATGTCGGCTGGCATGAATGCCTTCGAGCCCTTGATGCCATTGGCATATTTGGCGAAGGCGGAGATCATGGCGGCGTTCTCGGGATCCATGATGAAGTTCATGAACAGCTTGGCGTTGTCGACATTCTTGGCATCCTTGAGGATGGCAACACTGTCCATGAAAAAGGGGAAGCCCTCCTTCGGGTAGCCGAACTTGATGTCGGGGTTCTTGATGCGCGAGCGCATGATGGCGCCGTTCCAGTAGTAGACGGCCGAATAGTCGCCGGCCGGTAGCTTCTCGGTCACGCTATAATCCATGGCCAGCCATTTCGGCTTGGCCTCCACCAGCTTGTCGCGCACTTTCTTGAGCAGTTCCTTGTCGTCCGTGCACCAGTCGCCGCCCAGATACTTGATGGTGGCGAACAGCACGTCGTTCATTTCCGGCGCGACATTGATCTTGCCAACCAGTTCCTTCGGCGGATCGAGGAAGATGGCCGAGGTGTTGATGTCGCCGTCATAGACCTTTGTGTTGACGCCGATACCGGTCAGGCCCCACTGCCACGGAACCGTATAATGACGGCCCGGATCCCAGGGAACGTTCACCCAGCGCTCGTCGACATTCTTGAAGTTCTCCATCTGGTCGGGCCGGGCCTCAAGCAGAAGCCCTTCCTTCACCCAGATCGGCACGTAGTTGGCCGACGGCACCACAATGTCGAAGCCATGACCACCGGCGCGTACCTTTGCTAGCGCGGTGTCGTTGGAGTCGTAGTCGGTGATCGTCACCTTGACCTTATAGGTATCCTCGAACTTCTTGATCATCTCGGGGCTGGTGTAGTCGCCCCAATTAAAGATGTTGAGTTCGCCTTCCGCATACGCGCTGCCCGCAAAGGCAAACATTGCGAATACCGCCGTGGCAGCCGTGGTCTTCCATTTCATTGCTATTCTCCCGTTTGGCAATCGTTGGTCATGGCTTGCGCCGATTGACGAAGTAGAACGCGGTTACGAGCACCACCGACAGCGCCAGGAATACCGTGGCGATCGCATTGATTTCCGGGCTCGTTTCGCGCCGCAACTGGCCGAGCATGTAGGTGGGCAGCGTATCCTGGCCGCCGGACTTGACGAATTCGGTGATGACCACATCGTCGAGCGAAATGACGAAGGCGAGCATGAAGCCCGCGATGATGGCCGGCCTCAAGAGCGGCAGCGTCACGAAACGGAAGGCTTTCCAGGGCGTGGCGTATAGGTCAGCGGCTGCGCGCTCCAGCGTCAGGTCCATGCTCTCCAGCCGCGCCCGGATCGGCAGGTAAGCGAACGGGATGCAGAAGGCGGTGTGCGCGGCGATCAGGTAACCGAGTCCTGAGTAACCGGTCCAGACCTTGATGCGCGAGAACACGATCAGGAGCGCGACGCCGGTGACTATCTCCGGCACCATCAGCGGCTGGTTGATGAAGGCGTATTTGAAGGTAAGGCCGGGATAGGGCCGCGTGCGGGTCGTGGCCAGCCCAGCCATGGTGGCGGCGATTGTCGACAGGGCGGCGGCCGAGACCGCCAGCACGAGCGAGCGGACGGAGGCGTCCTGCACGGCCGAATTGTGCCAGGCCGAAATAAACCAGCGCAGTGAGACGCCATCCCAGCGCGAAAGCGAATCCGCCGTGTTGAACGAATAGGTGACGAGCGCCGCGATCGGCAGATAGAGCGCGAAGAAGGTCAGAAGCGCCATGAACCCGAAGCCGGGTTGCGCCTGGATGTCGAACGGACGCTTAGCCATGGGCGCCCTCCGACCCGGATGCGTTGCGCACGTAGAACAGGAGCGCGATCATCACCAGCACCATGAGCGTAATTGAGATGGCCGCGCCAAGCGGCCAGTTACGGCCCGCGCCGAACTGCAGTTCGATCAGGTTGCCGAGCATCATGTTCTTGCCGCCGCCCAGTACCCGCGGAATGACATAGGCGCCAAGCGAGGGAATGAAGACCAGTATCGAGCCGGCTATGACGCCGGGCTTGATCAACGGGAAGATGATGCGGCGCAGAACCTGCCAGCGACCGGCGTAGAGGTCATATCCGGCCTCGACCAGCCGGAAGTCGAGCTTCTCCATCGAGGCGTAGATCGGCAGCACCATCAGAGGCAGGTAGATATAGATCATGCCGAGCAAGATGGCGGCGTCGGTATTCATGATCTGCAGCGGTTGCTTGATGATGCCGAGCGCCATCAGCGCCGTGTTGACCAGCCCTTCGTTGCGGATCACCTGCTGCATGGCGAAGGTGCGGATCAGGAGATTCGTCCAGAACGGAATGGTGACGAGGAAAATCCAGACCTCGCGCGTCTTCGGCGGTCGCGTGGCGATGAAATAGGCTGTGGGGAAGCCGAAGAACAACGTCAGCACGGTGGTGTAGAACGACAGGCTTATCGAACGCCAGAAGATCGACAGATGCGCGTCGGCGAAGGCCAGCGTGTCGTCGAAGATATCGCGCTGCATCAACACCGACAGCCAGCCGTCCGTGGAGAATTTCCACACCACGTCGCCATACGGCCCCGGCGTCAGGAAGGAATAGATCACGACGATCAGCAGCGGTCCGGTCGCGGCGAGAAAGATGATGACCAGCGCCGGCGCCGACAGCAGCCAGCGATCGCGGATCTCTCGGCGCTCGGCTTGCTCAGCGACTTGTTCCGCGCTCGCCATCAGTCCCTCAGCACTTGCGCGGCGTCGTTGCCGATCGAAATGCCGACCTTGTCGCCCCGCTCGAAACCGCAGCCGGCGCTGCGCGTGTTCTGCTGGCGCACGGTGAAGCTCTCGCTGCTATCCAGGCGAACATGGATGTGCGTGTCGGTGCCGAAATAGACGATGTTTTCGACCGTGCCCGACAGGTCGCCCTTGCCGCTGGTCAGCTTGGCATGTTCGGGCCTGACCACCACGGTGGCATTGTCCTTCGGCTGGAAGCCCTCAGCCACGGTCGCGTCGATCGTCGCGCCGGATTTGAGCGTTGCCCGTGCCTTGCCGTTGCCCATGCCTGATATGGCCGCGGTCAGGAAATTGGTTTCGCCGATGAAGTCGGCGACGAAGCGCTCCGCCGGCTTGTCGTAGATATTCCAGGGCGTGCCGACCTGCAGGATCTTGCCCGACGACATCACCGCGATGCGGTCCGACATGGTCAGCGCTTCTTCCTGGTCGTGGGTGACGAAGATGAAGGTGATGCCGGTCTCGTGCTGCAGCCGCTTCAACTCGATCTGCATCTCCTTGCGCAGCTTGAAGTCGAGCGCCGACAGCGGCTCGTCGAGCAGCAGCACTTTCGGCTGCGGCGCCAGTGCCCGCGCCAGCGCCACACGCTGTTGCTGACCGCCGGAAATCTGGCTGGTGCGGCGGTTGCTCAGCGCTTCCATCTTGACCAGCTTCAGCATCTCGTCGACGCGCGCCTTCACTTCGGCCTTGGGCTTGCCGAGCATTTCGAGGCCGAAGCCGATATTCTCGGCCACCGTCATATGCGGGAACAGCGCATAGTTCTGGAACACGGTATTGACCGGCCGCTTGAACGGCGGCAGCGGCGCGATGTCCTGGCCATGCAGCAGGATCTCGCCGGCGCTGGGGAAATCGAAGCCGGCGATCAGCCGCAAAAGCGTCGTCTTCCCGCAGCCGGACGGACCAAGCAGCGTGAAGAACTCATTTTCGCGGATCGACACCGAAACCGTGTCGAGGGCGGCGACCTGTGACTCCCCGCTTCCGAAGACCTTGCGGACGCCACGAACTTCAATTGCACTTCTACCCGGTTGTTCCGGCACGATTACCCCATTCTTGCGTCCGCTCTTCTGGCGGATCCAGTTCCCACTCGATTGTCAGCACACGGCGCATGGCTTGGCAAGCACACATCTGAATGTCGATCCAGAACGCAATTCCCATGCCACCGTCAGGCCTGGTAGGTGATCTTGCCGCCGCAGATCGTCGTCACCGGCCGCACCGTATGCAGCGCTTCCGGCGCGGTCGCCTCGATGTCGGCTGAGAGCACCACGAGATCGGCCATAAAGCCTGGCTTCAGGCGGCCCTTGCGATGCTCCATGAACTCGGCATAGGCGCCTTCCACCGTGTAGCCCGCTAGCGATTCATGCAACGAGAAGCTCTGGTCGGGATCGCTTTCTGCCCATGGTTTGCGCAGCACAGCCGCCTGAATGCCCAGGATCGGATCGATCGGCGACACCGGCCAGTCGGAGGCGAAGACGATGCGCGCGCCGGCATTCTTCAGCGTCCGCCAGGCATAGCTCAGCGGCCATCTTTCGCGGCCGATGCGCGAAAGCGTCGGCTCCAGCGGGAAGTCCATCGCGCCGGGCGGATGCGGCGGCTGCATCGAGGCGATGACGCCAAGCTCTGCGAAGCGCGGTATGTCGGCGGCAGTGACCACCTCGATATGCTCGACCCGGTGCCGGCTGTCGCGCCTGCCGTTTTTCCGCCGCGCCGCCTCATAACCATCGAGGACCGCGCGCACCGCGCCGTCGCCGATCGAATGCACGGCGACCTGCAGCCCGCGCCGGTCGGCCTCCACCGCCACCTCGGCGAGATGCTCCGGCGTAAACAGCGGCTCACCGCGCCAGCCCGGCCGGTCGGCATAGTCGTCGACCATCACCGCGGTCCAGCCTTCCAGCACGCCGTCGTAAAACATCTTGACCATGCCGGACGACAGCCATTCCGATTGGTAGGAGTTGGCCATGCTCGATGCCTTTTCCAGCCTGTCGAGCGTCATGAAGTTCTTGAAATGAAAAGGTATCTTGGTGCGGCAGAGCAGTCGCCCTTCCTGTTCCAGCCCGGCTAGCAGCTCGAGCTGGTAAAGATTGCCGTCCATGTTCTGGATCGAGGTGATGCCGTGGCGGGCGCACCATTCCAACCCGCGATGCATCAGGTCACGATCGGCCGCGACTTCGGCGGCGGAAGGGTACGGCTCGGGCTCTCCGCCTGTCGCAATGCCGAGCCGCACTCGGTTCTGCCCCGAAAGCTCGAGGATTGGCCCGAACGCCTCCCCCTCGCGCAATTCGCCCGCCGCCAGGCCATCCGCTCCCATGACGATCTCGTTGCCGGGACCGAGTTGCTTGCCGTGCAGGACGCCAGCCAGCTCCAGCGCCTTGGTGTTGGCCCACATCGTGTGATGATCGGAAGCCGACATGGCGAACGGCCGGTCGGCGATGATGCGGTCGAGATGATGGCGGGTGACTGGCTCTTCCTTGGAAAGGATGGTGTAGTCGACGCCGGCCCCAAGCAGCAATTTGGCGTTCGGCCGTGCCGCCGCATAGGCGCGGATCGCGTCGCTCAGTGCATCGAAGCCATGCACGCCCTGAAGGTGCAGATTGTCGAGTTCGGCCGCGCCGCCGAAAAGATGCATATGCGCTTCGATAAAGCCCGGCACCATCGACCCGCCTTGCGCATCGATAATCTTCGTGGCCGGCCCTTTCAGCGCCTCAATAGTCCGGCGATCCCCAACCGCGAGGATGTTGCCGTCCTTTATCGCCACCGCCTCGGCCGTCGGATTGCCTTCGTCCATGGTCAGCACACGGGCATTGATGACGATCAGGTCGGCATTTGAACTCATGATTACCCGCGGTTCGGTTGCGCTACCGACAGGCTAGACGAGTAGCTGCCGTGCCAGCAAGCCATGGCTGGTTGGCCCAGCGCCTTGTGAAAGGCAGTGCAAGACGGCTAGGGTCGCCGCATCTCACCACGGAACAATTTCATGAAGACTGTTTTTTCGCCCCTCCATGCCGGCCATTCCGGCAATGTCGAATTGATCGCCGGCGCCATCGTGCCGGCCTTCGAGAAGCCCTCGCGCGCCGAGTTCATCAAGGCGAGGGTGGAGAGCGAAAAGCTCGGCCCGGTGCTGCCGCCCCACACGCACGACCTCGCTGCCGCCAAGCAGGTGCATAGCAGCGACTACATCGATTTCCTGCCGACCGTATGGCCGCTCTGGGAAGCGTCGGGCCGGACGGGCTCGGCCCTCCCCTTCACCTGGCCGACGCGCGGCCTGCGCGGCGATGTGCGCCCGCAAACCATCGATGCGCTGCTTGGCTTTTACTCCTTCGACGGCGGCGCCGGCTTCGTCAAAGGCACCTGGGAGGCGATCAAGTCGTCCTATGACGTGGCGCTGACCGCAGCCGCCCTGGTCAAGGGCGGCGAGACATCAGTCTTCGCGCTCTGCCGCCCGCCCGGCCATCATGCCGGCGCTGCGTTCATGGGCGGCTATTGCTACATCAACAACGCCGCGGTTGCCGCGCAATGGTTCCGCGACCAGGGCGCCAGGCGCGTCTCGATCCTCGATGTCGATTACCATCACGGCAACGGCACGCAGGAGATCTTCTACAGCCGCGACGACGTGCAGGTGCTGAACCTGCATGGCGACCCGATGACCGAATATCCGTTCTTCCTGGGCCACGCCGACGAGCGCGGCGCCGGCGCCGGCGAAGGCTTCAATGTCAACTACCCCATGCCGTTCGGCACCGCATGGGATGCCTGGAATGCTTCGCTGGAGGACGCCTGCGCAAAACTTGCGGCTTACGCCCCCGAGATCGTTGTCGTCTCGCTCGGCGTCGACACGTTCGAGAAGGACCCGATCAGCAGGTTCAAGTTGAAAAGCGCCGACTATCCCAAGATTGGCCGTCGCATCGCCAAGCTCGGCCTGCCGACGCTGTTCGTCATGGAAGGCGGCTACGCCGTCGAGGAAATCGGCATCAATGCGGTCGGCGTGCTGACCGGATTCGAGGATCGGTAATGCATGTCGCCCAAAGGGCTGCCCCGGGCGTTCGACCCGAGAGCGCAGCGGTGATGGCAGCTACGCCACTTGGCCGCCGATCGTCTGGAGCGCGCCGCTTCCCCCGGGTCCTCCCCGTTCGACAAGCCTAGTTGACGGGAAAGAGCGGATCGATCGTCATTCTCTGCTCTCCGGCGCGTAATGGAGGATGACAACACCTGACTTGAGCGTCTTCGTCTTGAGATGCTTCAGGGGTATCCGGTTCGGGCAGCCCTTGAAGAGCGGCGTGCCTCTCCCGAGAACGACGGGGTTGATCCCGAGATGATACTCGTCGATCAGGCCGTGTTCCATCAGGGTCGCCGTGAGGTCGGCACTGCCGAACACGAAGATGTCTCCGCCGTCCCTGGTCTTCAGCTTGGCGACTTCTTCCGCGACATTGCCGTTGAAGAGCTTCGTGTTGTTCCAGTCGGCGCTTTTCAGCGTGCGCGAAAAGACCACCTTCTCGATCTTGTTCATGAAATCTGCGATCCAGCCTTGCTCGGACGGCCAATAGGCCGCCATGAGCTCGTAGGTCACCCGGCCGAAGATCAGCGTGTCGGCCTTTTCCTGGGTCTTACGAATGTAGTCCTCGAGTTCTTCTTCGAAGACGAACCAGCTGATGTCCCTGTCAGGACCTTCGAAGAAGCCGTCGACGCTCACCATGTCCCATATGATCAGTTTTCTCATAGAACCCTCCTCTTCGTGTATCCCTTTGTGAATTTCTCGGCCTATCCCGTGAAGCGGAAGCGCATGTTGGTGATCTGCCCCGTTTCCGAGACCTCGGTCTTCTCCAGCCTGACCGGCTCCATGCCGTTCTTGAGTGAATCGGCGGATGCCATCGCCGATGAGGACGGGCGCGACATGGATGTGGACCTCGTCCACAAGCCCTGATTCGGCCCGACGGGAAATCGCAGCGTTTCAGCGGGATGCGACGAAGCGTTCCAGTTTGCCCAGAGTTTGCAGTCCCAGTTCCACGGCACCGAAGCCCTTCGCCTCCTGGAACTCGGCAGCCGTGCTGAATACCATGCCGAGCGTTACCTTCGTTGCCCCGTCCTGATCCTCGAACGAGGCCCAGGCGTCGGCATGTTTCGGCCCGTTCTCGCCCCAATGGAGCGTATAGCCGATTCTCTCCTCGGGCCGGACCTCGTCATAGAGATGGTGGTTCGGGAAAACCGTGCCGTCAGGCCCGATCATGTCGAATACCCACTCGCCGCCCGCTCGCAAGTCGATCCTCTTGGTTCGACAGGAGAAGCCTTCCGGTCCCCACCATTGCGGCAGCGTTACAGGGTTCACCCACGCGCCCCAGACGATGGACCGCGGCGCCTGAATCACCCGTTGCAGCACCATCGTTCGTTCGGCCGCGCCTGCGAGGTTGTCCAGGCCGGCACCGAAGCCTTCTCGATAGCCTGCCTCCATGTCCTGCGCCAGCGACGAAAGCTGTACCGTCACGACCAGCCGGCTGCGCTTGTCCGTGCCTGACAACTCAGCCGTCACCAGCGCCGCTGATTGCGTCACGCCACCGGAGGAGACCACCTCGTAGTTCACGCTGTGGACACCCGGCTGCAACGCCAGCCAGCCGCACTCGCAGCGGATGTCCGGCTGACCCTCTGCCTTGCAGAGCGAGATCTCGCGACCACCCACCCTGGTGTCGGCCTCCAAAAACTCCACAGTGACCGAGGGCGATGGCGCTGCCCAGATCGCCCGCGCGGCCGGGGCCGTCCATGCCTCCCACAGCACGGCCAATGGCGCGGCCACGTCCCGTTCGAAGGTTAGCGTCGCAAAACGGCCTTTGCGGTCATCGGGCATCGTACGGGTCGCACTGTTTGCAGCGAGGTTCTGTGTCATTCTGCGCGCTCCTTCATCACATTCATCACAAATGCGTCCAACCGGTCGAGCCGGGCTTCCCAGATGGCCCGCTGTTCATCGAGCCATGTTCGCGCTGGATCCAGAGCCTCGGGCACGATGGCGCAGGTGCGTATCCGCCCGTCCTTGGACGTGGTGATCAACCCTGCCTCCTCCAGCACGGAAAGGTGCCGCATCACCGTGGGCAGCCGCAGCCCCGTCGGCCCAGCCAGATCCGTCACCGGCGCAGCTGTTTCGGCGAGCCGGGTCAGGATCGACCGGCGGGTCGGATCGGCGAGCGCGCGGAAGAGCAGCGAGAGAGCAGGATCATGCTTAGCCATGTCGCTAACTATCGCCCAACTTGCCGGCGGCGCAAGCGAAAACTTCGTCAAGTCGCTAAGTATTTTTTTTGCCCAACGCGCCGAGTTCTTGGAGCTGGCGGCTTCTGTTGCCGAGTCCGCTGAGAAGTCGCACAGGCCGATGCCTGCAATCGAAGACAAAATCCTGAAGCCGCCAGTCCGCATCCCACCAATCTCAGCCGTTCGCGTTTTATGGATTCACGGCAGAAAGCAGCGGGCGCGGCGGACGGAAAGTCGGACACCTCACCGAAGCGCTTCACGCGGCCTGCAGAAATGGCCGCTGACCTGTTCCAGCCACCGCTATCTTATTGTTGGACCATGATCTTCTTTGAAAAGGCGTTCGCCCTTTGCGAAGTCATGCTCTACTTCTAAGGACGGCATGAGGGCACCGATTCTGGAAAAACGCAGCATTTGAAGTCGGGGAAGCATCCATGATCGACGACGAGCCGGACAGCGAACGCGTCTCGGCGCTGGCGCCGTTCCGGCACGGCATTTTCCGCGCCGTATGGTCCGCCAGCCTGGTTTCGAATTTCGGTGGCTTGATCCAGGGCGTCGGCGCCGCCTGGATGATGACCACGATCGCCACCTCGTCCTATCAGGTCGCGCTGGTCCAGGCTTCGACCACCTTGCCGATCATGCTGTTTGCGCTCGTTGCCGGGGCCATCGCCGACAGCTTCAACCGGCGCAAGGTCATGCTGATTGCCCAGATCTTCATGCTGGTCGTCTCGGTTCTGCTGACCGTGTTCACCTATCTTGGCTTGATGACGCCGTGGACGCTGCTTGCCTTCGCCTTCCTGATCAACAGCGGCACGGCGCTCTACAACCCGTCATGGCAGGCTTCTGTCGGCGACATGGTGCCGCGCGCCAAGCTGCCGGCTGCCGTCGCGCTCAATTCGTTGGGCTTCAACCTGACGCGCAGCGTCGGCCCGGCGATCGGCGGCATCATCGTTGCCGCCGCAGGTACCGCAGCGGCCTTTGCCGCCAATGCATTGAGCTATGTCGGGCTGATCATCGTGCTGGCCCGCTGGAAACCGGAATTGCCGGCCTCGACACTGCCGCGCGAGACGCTTGGCGCGGCGATGGGTGCCGGCCTGCGTTACGTCGCCATGTCGCCCAATATCGGCAAGGTGCTGGTCAGGGGTGCGGCCTTCGGCTTCAGCGCCGGCGCGGTTCTGGCGCTGCTGCCGCTGGTGGCGCGCGACGTCGTCAAGGGCGATGCCTTGACCTACGGCATCATGCTCGGTGCTTTCGGCATCGGCGCCGTCGGCGGCGCGCTGATCAGCGTCCGGCTGAGGCAGATCCTGTCGAGCGAGACGATGGTGCGCATGGCATTCGCCGGCTTTGCGCTCTGCGCCTTCAATGCCGCCGTCAGCGATCAGGCCTGGCAAACGTCGCTCGGGCTGCTCATCGGCGGCGCCTGCTGGGTGGTCGCGCTGGCGCATTTCAACGTCACGGTGCAGATGTCGACGCCGCGCTGGGTGGTCGGCCGGGTGCTCTCGGTCTATCAGACGGCGACCTTCGGCGGCATCGCGCTCGGCAGCTGGATCTGGGGTGTTGTCGCTGATGCGCAAGGCGCCGAGTTCGCGCTGACCGCGGCCGCCGTCACGATGCTGGCGGGCGGCGCGATCGGCCTGTTGCTGCCCTTGCCGCAGCAGGCGGTGCTGAACCTCGATCCGCTGAACCGTTTCAAGGAGCCGCACCTTGCGCTCGACCTAAAATTGCGCAGCGGGCCGATCGCCATCATGATCGAGTACATCATCCGCGAGGAGGACGTGCCGGAATTCCTGGCCACCATGGCCGAGCGCGGCCGCATCCGCCGCCGCGACGGCGCCCGCAACTGGACGCTGGCGCGCGATCTCGAAAATCCCGCAATATGGATCGAGCACTATCACACGCCGACATGGCTCGAATACATCCGCCACAACAAGCGGGCCACCCACGCCGACGCTGTTGTCGGCGAGCGCCTGCGGGCGCTGCACAGCGGCGACGAACCGCCGCGCGTCCGCCGCATGATCGAGCGTCCGACAACCGCCGGCACCGCGATCGTCATGCCGAAAGGACCAATCGAGCATTAATGCATGTCGCGCAGAATTCACCTCAACCTAACGTTGCACCTAGAAGCGGCCGTGGTCGCCTGAAGCATTGCAGAGCTATTTGACCTTGATGACAACCTTGCCCTTGGCCCGGCCCTGTTCAATGTAGGCCAACGCCTCATTGGTCTGCTCAAGCGGAAAGACGCGATCTACGACCGGGCGGATGAAGCCCGTTTCGATGAGCGACGTGATTTTTGTCAACTGCCCGCCATTGGCCGCCATGAATAGGAACGAATATCGGACATCTGAGCGTTTCGCCCGCCTCCTGATGCCGGAGCTCAAAACGCGCATGACCAGGTTCAGCACCCAGCTCAGCCCCTTCTCCCTGGCAAACCCTGGATCGGGCGGACCGGAGATCGAAACGGCGACGCCACCTGGCTTCAACACACGCAGGGACTTTTCAAGGGTCTTGTTGTCCCGACTGTTCAGGACGACATCGTAGCCCGAAAGCACTTTCTCGAAGTCATCCTTTTTGTAGTCGACAATGACATCGGCGCCCAGCGTCCTGACCATATCCGTGTTCGAGGCGCTTGTTGTCGTGGCGACCGTTGCGCCGAGGTGCTTTGCCAATTGAATGGCGAATGTCCCCACTCCGCCGGAGCCGGCCTGGATGAAGACCTTCTGTCCTTTCTTCAGCTTCGCCCTTTCAACCAGCGCCTGCCAGGCGGTCAGCCCCACCAGGGGAACCGACGCAGCCTCTTCCATGCTGAGGTTTTTTGGCTTCAGGGCCACGTCCGCATCATTAATGGCGATGTATTCAGCGAACCCTCCGATCCGACCGTCGCGCGCTCGCGCATAGACCTGGTCGCCCGGTTTGAACTGTCGGACTTTCGAGCCGACGCGAATGACCGTTCCGGCCACGTCATGGCCTGCAACGAAGGGCCGGCGATAGGGCAGGATGATTCTGAACTCTCCATCCCTGATCTTGGAGTCCAGCAGATTGACGCTGGCGGCATGGATCTGCACCAGCACGTCATTCTGCCCGACTTCCGGCTCTGGCACCTCTCCAAGCCGTAGGGGAGCTTTCTTTGCATATCGATCGACGATGAAGGCCTTCATTATAGCTTTCCCAAATTGAGGAGACCAGGAGCGCCCAATCGACATCTCCGATGCGTCGCCCTATTGCATTATGGTCATTTAATGATAATATGATCATAATGCAATAGCTGATCGAAGGAGAAAGACATGCGCTACGAGAAAGGCAGGAGGGAAGCATCGCGGCAGCGGATCATGGACGTGGCGACCGAACGGTTTCGCTCCGACGGCATCGCTGCATCAGGTCTCGCCGGCATCATGGGCGAGGCGGGACTGACCAATGGAGCTTTCTATCCCCATTTCCCGTCCAAGGCGGCGCTCGTGCGTGAGAGTGTGGCGGCCGCCCTGGAGGTTCAGGCGACCCAGATTCAGGAGGCACTGGCTGCCGGTGGCTTGTCAACGGCCATCGACACGTATCTGTCGGCGGAACACCGAGACAATCCAGGCAAAGGTTGCGCTTCAGCCGCGCTGCTGCCCGAAATTGCGCGTGAGCCGGTCGAGACCCGCCAGGTTTACGCCGAGCATCTGCTCAAGCTCGTACGCGTAGTGGCGACCGAACTGACGCCCGACGCCCGCGATCCCGAGGCTGTCGCGTTCGGCGTCTTCGCGACCCTGATCGGCACGCTTGAGCTGTCCCGCGCGGCGAACGGAACCGAACTGTCCGATCGCATTCTCGAGGCTGGCGCGGTAGCGGCGAAGGCGTTGCTCCAGCCCCACGAGAACGGCAAGCCGGAAGAAAGGAAACCATCATGAACGTGCATCATCTGTCGCGACCTGCCGCAATCGTCAAACACAGGGACGTGCCTACGAAAACGGTCGACGTTGGCGGTACGAAATTCGCCTACCGTGAGCTCGGGCCCACATCAGGGGTACCGGTGATCTTTCTGACCCATCTGAGTGCGGTTCTCGACAACTGGGATCCCCGGGTCGTCGATGGTATTGCCGCAAAACGGCGAGTTATCACCTTCGATAACCGTGGTGTTGGTGCATCAGGTGGCTCCACTCCCAACACGGTGGAGGTGATGGCCCGCGACGCGATCGCCTTCATCCAGGCCCTCGGCTTCGAGCAGGTCGATCTGCTCGGCCTATCCCTTGGCGGCTTCATCGCCCAGGCGATTGTTCAGCTGGAGCCTGATCTGGTTCGCAAGATCATCCTCGCGGGAACCGGCCCAGCCGGGGGTACCGGCATCGACAAGGTGACGTTCGTCACCATCTTCGACATGATCCGCGCCGCGCTGACCATCAGGGACCCAAAGAACTACCTCTTCTTCACCCAAAGCACGAACGGCAAGAAGGCGGCGCGAGCGTTTCTGCAGCGCCTGAAGGAACGGACCTATAACCGCGACAAGCCCATCGCGCTCGGCGCTTTCAGACAGCAGCTCAAGGCAGTCCGTGCCTTTGGCCTTGAGCGCCCTGCCGACCTGTCGCGTATCCGGCACCCGGTCCTCGTGGTCAATGGCGATCACGACAGAATGGTGCCCACCAGCAATTCCGTCGACCTGGCACGGCGCTTTCCCAATGCCGAGCTGGTCCTGTACGAGGACGGCGGGCATACGGCCATTTTCCAGTATCACGGCGCCTTCGTGGAAAAGGCTCTGGACTTCCTCGATGCCTAATCAGGCGGTGCCGGTGTGCCGAGTTGGTGAGCAAATGACGCTTCGATGCATGCGCTAACCTGACGGGCAACACCGTACACTAGATCGGGGAAGCCCTGAGAAGTAAGCACACGCAAGCCAATTCGCCGAATCTGCGTTGCGTCGACAACGGACCCTCAGTCTGTTCCCGTCAAGCAAACAAGACTGCCAAGTGACACCCGCGCGTCAGGATGCAGCGCGCAGGCTCGTACGGACGCGCCGCCTGCTCGTGGCGCGGGATTTCTCCGCCACGACACCGGTGATCTCGACCACGCCGTTCTCATGTGGTCTGGCGTTTGTGACCTTGTGGAGACGCTCATAGGGCAACAATTCCTTGACCCGGGCATCGAGCAACGCGACTTCGGCTCGCAGATCCTCGCATTCCTGCCTCTGGACATCGAGCTGTATCTGTTCGGATGCCTGCTGCAGGGAAAGCTGCGAAAGATTCGCACTCACCGTCGAAAGGTGCATCTTGTCGTTTTCGTTCTCCTTTCTGAGAACGGCCAACCTTTCCTCCGCAATTTGCTTTTCGGCCATAGCGTCGCTCCATTGAGCCTTGAGATTGGCGATCACGCTGGCGGCTTGACTGTTCTCATTAGAGGCAGCCTCCAACCGCGATTGGAGGTTCCAAATTTCAGAACGCAGGCCGCCGATCTCGGTGAAACCACGTGCACGCTCGGCCTCCCTGTCACCTTCCACGATACGGGCCGCTTCCGTCATTTCCGACAGCTTCGCTTGCGCGATGTCGAGCGATTTCTGCAGCCGCAACTCCTCCTTCTCGCTCTTGCCAAGCGCAGCCAGCAATTCTGAAAGCCGCGCCGCGTCATGGGCATGAATCGTCGAGATTTCGTCCAGCCTGTGCCGCGCTTCTGCTTCTCGTTTCAGCGCCTTGTCGAAGTCCATCGACAGGCAAACATGTTTTTCCCGCAAGAGCTCGTTCTCGCGCGCGCATCTGTTGGCCTCGGCCGTTCTGGCCGAAAGCGTTCTGACGAGGTCGCCGAACTCCGCTTCGCGCTCTGCGTTCGCATTGCCTGCCACGATGAGTTCCAGCCTTGCTGCAGCCAACTCAACGCGAAGGGCCTCCTTGTCCTCGCTCAGGCTTGTCTCGCGCTGCTGCAGGGCCGCGACAGCGCTTTCACGCTCGCGCTGCTTTTTGGTCGCATCGTGGAGCTGCTCCGCCAGCACTCTTTGCTGCGTGATCAGACTGACATTTGCCAGTTCCAATTCGTTGGCGCGAAGAATGTCCCCGTGAAGCAGCTTCAGGAATTCGCTTGTGAGATGATGCGAGGTCGCGACCTCCGACAGTTTCGTGTTGATCTCCTCCAGATACTCGCGCGCATCGTCAAAAAGTCCATCAACGGCACTTAACGCAGCCAGGCGGGTTTGTGTATGGGACGTCAGCCGTAATGCGATCTCGGGAGTGTCGGGATCGTCCTCGGGCTGAGAGTTGTCATTCCTTGCCGCGAGATTCTCATCCGGAACGTCGTCCAACGGCGATTGCTCGTCCAGGTTGAGACACTCATCGAACGCCACCGCCAAATCGGCTTCGAGTTCCTTGAATGCCCTGTCCACCGTCTCGGCACGCTTGATCAGACTTCTGATTTTCATGACTGAACATCCCCTACTGTAACGCCATCTGGGGTCTCGATCCTCGCCTCCCGGACACGGGTTATCCCCTTCCCCCTGATCGCGCGGTGGCGCATGAGGCGAGCCCACGCTAGGGACAGGCCTGGCCACTGTCCTCGTCTGTTTGAATGATGCAGACCGTGTAACTGCCAGCGTGGACAGCGCAGCTTCACTGCGGCGATAAAACCCATCATCATATCGGGAACCGCGTTGACGTAAACGTCAACCCGAAGCTATATGCGCCGGCGGCCTTGATCGCGAAATGCGCAAGACGGCGACTTCGGCCGGATCAAAGTGCCCCAGGCCGAAGTGCCCCAGACCGAAGTGCCAATGGGTGCGACAAACGCAACGAGACGAGGAGAACGGCCATGGGCGTTCAGGAAATTGCCGACAAGATCAGCGCGCGCGTGGCGAGTGCCGGGTTCGATCGTTCCGTGAAATTCGATACCGGTGACGACGGCGTCATCGTCATCGACGGCGCTGCTGTATCGACCACCGACGCGCCGGCCGACTGCACGATAAAGCTTTCGCTCGACGATCTGGAATCGCTGATATCGGGCGATCTCAACCCCACCATGGCGTTCATGTCGGGCAAGATAAAGGTCGAAGGCGACATGAGCGTCGCCATGGCGCTGAGCCAGCTGATCGGCTGATCCACTCCAATCCGGATGGAACAAGCCGCCGCCCGATGGCAGCGGCTTGTTTCCGATCCGTCAGGCTGCCAGCGGCAGCCGCTGTGCCTTCAGCTTGCGCCCAGCCGCCTTCAGCGTGCCCTGCGCGCCGGCGAGCACGCCTTCCACCAGTTCCAGCGCCAGCAGGCGGTGCCGCTCATACGGGCCCGGCATGGCCAGCGAGCCGGTTTTTTCGGCCGAAAACCCAAAGCGCTCGTAATAGGGCGCATCGCCGACCAGCAGGATCGCAGCATGGCCGAGGCGCGCGGCTTCGGCGATTGCATGGCGCATCAGCGCCGAGCCGATGCCGGCATTCTTGATTGTCGGATCGACGGCGAGCGGGCCAAGCAGAAGCGCCGACCTACCGCCCTCGTCCAGCACGACATCCCAGAGCCGCACAGTGCCGGTGACAGCGCCCGACGCGTCGCGTGCGACAAAGGCCAGCCCTTCCGAAGGCCGGCGGCCGCGCCGCAGCTTTTCCGATGATTTCTTCCGGCGCTTCGGCCCCATCGCGCGATCGAGCAAGGCTTCGCGCGCCGGGACGTCGGCAGCGGTTTCGGCGGTGATGACGAAAGCGCCAGCAATCTCCCCCCTCGCGGGGGAGATGTCGCCAAAGGCGACAGAGGGGGTCGGCACGTCCTGACGCGACACCCTGTCGTGAGCGAAGGACGTCGGCGCTTCACGCGAGACGACCCCCTCTGGCCGCTTCGTGGCCATCTCCCCCTCAAGGGGGGAGATTCCGCGCGCAGCGCCCTCAACGATGAAATCCACAATTTCCATTTCCGCGATCCTTCACGAGCGGATTGTTCCACAGGCGAGCCCGGGCGGGGCGACAGGCGCCCACCTCGGATGATCTGACCGGCTCTTGCGAGCCGTCAGATCACGTAGGATCGGAGAGGCTCGAAGCCGTTGAAGGCGACCGAGGCGTAGGTCGTCGTGTAGGCGCCGGTGCCCTCGATCAGCACCTCGTCGCCGATGGTCAGCGACAGGGGCAGCGGATACGGCGTCTTCTCGTACATCACGTCGGCCGAATCGCAGGTCGGGCCGGCGAGCACGCACGGCGCGGTCTCGGTGCCGTCATGCGCGGTGACGATCGGGTAGCGGATCGCCTCGTCCATCGTCTCGGCGAGACCGCCGAACTTGCCGATGTCGAGGAACACCCAGCGCACATTGTCGTTGTCGGCCTTCTTCGAGATCAGCACGACTTCCGACTTGATGACGCCGGCATTGCCGACCATGCCGCGGCCCGGTTCGATGATGGTCTCGGGAATCGCGTTGCCGAAATGCTTGCGCAGCGCCGAGAAGATCGCCTGGCCATAGGCCTGCGCCACCGGCACATCCCTGAGGTAACGGGTCGGGAAACCGCCGCCCATATTGACCATCTTGAGCAAAATGCCTTCCTCGGCGAGCGTAGCGAACACCTTTTTGGCATCGCCGAGCGCGCGGTCCCAGGCAGTCAGGTCGGTCTGCTGCGAGCCGACATGGAACGACACGCCATAGGCGTCGAGCCCGAGCGCCCTCGCATGGCGCAGCACGTCGACCGCCATCGCCGGCACGCAGCCGAACTTGCGCGACAGCGGCCATTCGGCGCCTTCGCCGTCGGTCAGCACGCGGCAGAACACACGGGCGCCGGGTGCAACGCGGGCGATCTTCTCGACCTCCTCGACGCAGTCCACCGCGAACAGCCGGATGCCGAGCTGATAGGCGCGCTGGATGTCGCGCTCCTTCTTGATGGTGTTGCCGAAGGAGAGGCGGTCCGCCGGCGCGCCGGCGTCCATCGCCATCTCGACTTCGGCAACGGAAGCGGTGTCGAAGGACGAGCCCATCGCAGCAAGCAGGCGCAGGATTTCCGGCGCCGGATTTGCTTTCACCGCATAGTAGATTTTCGAATCGGGAAGCGCCTTCTCGAAGGCGCGGAAATTGTCGCGCACGACATCGAGATCGACGACGAGGCATGGACCGTTCGGACGTCGGGTGGCGAGGAAGTCAAGGATGCGCTGGGTAGCCATCGGGGTCTCTCCATCAGCGCCTTTCGGCGCGCACAAAGGCTGCGGGACGCGGGTCATCGACCTCGCGAACACGCGGTGGACAAAGGCGGGACGTCGATCCATGGAACCAGCCGGTGGAGACCCCGGAACCATGAAGCGCCGTCTCGCGGCGGTGAACCTTGGCCTTGCCCGGCCTCGGTTCGCTTTGTCTGCCTTGGCTTGGATTGGGAGAACCCGTTCCGCACTGCCGGCAATGAAGGTGTGCCTCTTCAGTAACCCCGGTCTTTGGACGACCGGCAGAACACCAGAAAGGCCCGCACCGTCGTTGCTTCAAGGTGTCCTCGGTCTGGCGGTTGGCCGCTAAACCGACTGGAGGGGTTAGCTCCAGTTACCTTACCGATATCCCTCACCATTTTGAGGATCGGCGGACACCCACAGGCACGTGCGACTTTGGGCAAGCGCGATATAAGGTCGATGGATTTCACAATCAATAAAAATCGCACGCCAGGTTGTAAAAATCCTGGCGTCGAACAATGTTGCAACAACTGTATCCGGATATCGAACGCATGGCAGGCACTCGCGGCCCTCTGAACGCTTTTCTCGACCTCGACGGTATCCCTGTATCCAATGCTCAATCCGGCCCGCTTGCCGGCCTGCGGCTGGCCGTCAAGGATATTTACGACGTCGCCGGCTACCGCACCGGCTGCGGCAATCCGCAAAAATACCAGGAGGCTTCACCCGCCTCGGCGACGGCGCCGGCCGTCCAGGCGCTGCTTGATTCGGGCGCGCGCTTCGTCGGCAAGACGCAGACCGACGAACTGGCCTTCTCGCTGATGGGGCTGAACGCGCATTTCCCGTCGCCGGTCAATCCGGCAGCACCTGATCGCGTCACCGGCGGCTCGTCCTCCGGTTCCGCCGCCGCGGTCGCCGGCGGGCTGGCCGACACTGCTATCGGATCCGACACCGGCGGCTCGATCCGCGCCCCGGCAAGCTTTTGCGGGCTGATCGGCCTGAGGACCACGCATGGCCGCATCTCGCTCGAAGGCGCCATGCCGCTGGCCCCTTCACTGGACATTTTCGGCTGGTTCGCCAGGGACATGGCCACCTACGAAAAGGTCGGCGCAGTGCTGCTCGGCGACGATCGGCACAACCACGAATTGCAGCGTCCCCTCGCCCTGGATGCGCTGGACGGGCTCGTGCTCGGCCCGCAGGAAGCCGACGAGTATCGCGCCATGGTCCGCACTGTCGCATCGGTGCTGGGCGCGCCGCGCACCGTTGCCCCGCTGTCGCATTCCACCGTCGACCTCTATTGGTGCTTCCGCAAGCTGCAGGGGTACGAGGCCTGGCAAAATCATGGTGCCTGGATCGCCGGCGGCGATCGGATGCTCGGCCCCGGCGCCAAGCAGCGCTTCGAGCATGGCGCAACCATCGACGCGGCAACCGCGCAATTTGAAACGGAACGTCGCGTTTCACTTCGCCTTGAGCTTGCCGGCCTGCTTGGCGAGGACGGTGTTCTTGTGCTGCCGACCGCTCCAGGTGCCGCCCCGCTCAAGGCCGCCTCGTTCGACGATTTGCAGACCTATCGCGAACGCGCGCTAAAACTGTTGTGTCTTTCCGGCCTGTCCGGCTTTCCGCAGATCAGCCTGCCGCTAGGCCTGGTTGACGGCGCCCCGTTCGGCCTCTCACTGCTCGGACCGAAAAACAGCGACCGGCAGATGATGGCGCTTGCCGCGCGCATTCTTTCAGCCGACCAAAGGAGCGCATGACATGGATACGCTGACCCGCATGCGCGCCTTCATCGACGTCGTCGAGGCCGAAGGATTTTCGGCAGCGGCGCGAAAGATCGGCCGCTCCAAGGCGCTGCTGTCGAAATATGTCCGCGAGCTGGAGGACGAGCTCGGCGCGCTGCTGCTTAACCGCACCACCCGGCAGTTCTCGCTCACCGAGGCCGGCCACACCTATTACCGCCGCGCCTCGGAAATCGTCCGCGAGGTCGACAGCCTGGCCGATGCGGTGCGCGAATCCTCCGGCGACGTGCGCGGCAGGATCAAGCTGTCGGCGCCGCGCACCTTTGCCGATGCGCCGATCGGCCTATCGCTGATCGACTTCGCCAAGCAGCATCCCGACATCGTGCTCGACATACATCTCGACGACCGCTTCGTCGATCTGGTCGAGGAAGGTTTCGATCTCGCCGTGCGCATTTCGCGGCTGGAAAGCTCCTCGCTGATCGCCAGGCGCCTGGCGCCGTTTTCGGTGCGGCTCTGCGCATCTCCCGAACTGATCGCCAAGCACGGCATGCCGGTGCGGCCGCAGGACCTTGGCCGCATGCCCTGCATCATCGACACCAATGGCCGCTGGCTGACCAACTGGCCGTTCAAGGGCGACAGCGGCGACACGATAACCGTTTCGGTCTCCGGTCCAATCGAGGTCAACAGCCCGATGGCCGCAAGAGCCGCCGCCGTGGCGGGATTGGGATTTTCCATCCTGCCGGATTTCATCGCCGCGCCCGATATCGAAAGTGGCCGGCTGGTGCCCGCGCTGGATGACCGCATCCTGCCGGGTGGCGGCATTTTCGCCGTCTATCCGCACCGACGCTATTTGCCTGCGAAAGTTCGCGTCTTTGTCGATTTCCTGGTGCAGTGGTTCAAGACGATCGACAATGCATGAGCTTTTAGCCGCCGCGGGGTCCCATTTTCGCCCGCTTTCTGGTAACTCTCGACAGTCACCCAAGTCGATGGAATAATGACCCAGAATGCATCCCAAGCGTCAAGCAATCATGATGGCTTCGGCCATGGCGGCGACATTTGCCACGGTCGGGCCAGCCCACGTGCATCCCCACGTATTCGCCGAGGCTCGCCTCGAAGTGATCCTCAGCCCGGATCACCAAAGTGTGAAGGCCTTGCGCCATGTCTGGCGCTTCGACGATTTGTTTTCGAGCACGGTGATGATGGAGTTCGACAAGAATTCCGACCTGAAGCTCGATGACAAGGAGCTGAAGGAAGTCGCCGATACCGTTCATGCTTCACTGGCGGAGTTCAATTACTTCCAGCTCGTCACCGTCGACGGCAAGGATGAGGCGATGAGCCCGCCGCCGCAGCTGATGGCGAATTTCGACAACGACCAGCTCATTATCCTGTTCGAATCCGAACCTAAGGCGCCGACCATGCTGGCCGGCAAGATCGATATCGGCGTCTATGATCCGACCTTCTACACGGCGATCGACTTCACCGAGGATGCCAATCTGCAGGTCGCCGGCTTGCCGTCGACCTGCACGAGCAAGGTCGTTCGTCCGAACCCCGACGAGGCGCTCGCCGCGAACCAGAAGACCCTGACGGACGCCTTCTTCAATGATCCGACAGGCACCGATATGAGCAAGATCTTTGCGACCAAGCTTGAACTGAACTGTCAGCCAAAAGGATAATCCGGTGACGAAACCGTCCCTGCGTTTGGCTTTCGGCCTTTTGGCCGCCGCCCTTGTGATGACGCACGTCCTCGGCTCAGCCCACGCCCAGAGCTCGCTCGGTATCGGCACCAACGACGGAATAGCTCCCAGCACCGGCCCGTTCGCCCAAATCCTGATGTGGATCAATCTGCGTCAGCAGGAATTCTACCGCGCGCTTGCCGGCGCGATGAAGGCGATGCGCGAGGACGGCAGCAAGCTGTGGCTGCTTATCGGCCTGTCCTTCGCCTACGGCATTTTCCATGCCGCCGGCCCCGGTCACGGCAAGGCGGTGATCTCGTCCTACATGGTCGCGAACGAAGTCGCGCTCAGGCGCGGCATCATGCTGTCCTTCGTCTCGGCCCTGTTGCAGGCGCTAACGGCGATCCTGGTGATGATGCTCGCCTACTTCGTCCTGCGCGGCACCACCATATCGATGACCGACGCGGCATGGTTCCTCGAAGTTACGAGTTTTGTCTTTGTCACCCTGTTCGGCGCCTGGCTTTTGTGGCGCAAGGCCGGCCCTGCCATCCTTCGCCTGTTCGGTGCGAACCCTGCCTATAGCCTTTCGGCGGCCCATGCCGGCCATTCGCAAACAGGCCATCCTGCGCACGCGCATTCGGTGCATGCGCTTCACGCACATGGCCATGACGGCCACGATAATCATGATCATGGCGCACACGACCATCACCATGACCATGGCGGGCACGATGACCATGGCGGGCACCATCACCATGCAGCGGGCGAGGTCTGCGAGACGTGCGGACATTCACACGCGCCCGACCCGGCGCTGCTTTCCGGCGACCGCTTCGACTGGCGCACCGCCTGGTCGGCGGTGGCTGCGGTCGGTATCCGGCCGTGCTCGGGCGCGCTGATCGTGCTGAGCTTTGCCATGCTCAACGGGCTGTGGTTCGGCGGCATCCTGTCAGTGCTGGCGATGGCGCTCGGCACCGCCATCACCGTCTCGATCCTGGCGACGCTGGCGGTGACGGCCAAGAACTGGGCGGTGTATTTCGCTGGCGACGGCCGCATGGGCAACCGCATCCATTCAATCGTCGAGATCGGCGGCGCAGCCTTCGTCTTTTTGTTCGGGTTGCTGTTGTTGTCGGCGAGCCTGACTGGCGGATAGCGCCTCGATTGGACGCGCAGGCGCCGCCCCTCATCGCCCTGCCGGGCACTTCTCCCGTATAGTGACGGGGAGAAGGAGCTGACCGCAACGCCGGCGCTGTTTTTGCAGCGCTGGTGATTGGCGAAACCGTCGATGAGAGCGCCCCTCGCCCCGTTTACGGGGAGAGGGTGCCGGCAGGCAGGTGAGGGGCAGCGCCGAGGTCGACAATTGGCGCGGGTGCTGGAAGGCGGCAGCCCACCGTGACCTGAATATCAACGCAAGTCAGATCTTCCCGCCAAGCTCGTCCTCGATATGGGCGCGGATGATGTCGTCGAAGCTGGTTTCGGCGGCAAAGCCAAGCTCCCTCGACCGCCGCGCCTCGAACCGTGTCGGCCAGCCCTTGACGATCGCCCAGATCGTGTCGTCGGGCTCCTCGCGGATCAGTTTCACCGCCTTGGCGCCGGCAATGCGTTCCAAGGCCTCGATCTGCTCGCCGACCGTGACGGCGACCCCGGGCATCGTCAGATTGCGGCGCGGCCCGACGGCGCTGCCGTCGATCCCTGCTGCGTGGATCAAAAAATTCACCGCCGAGCGCGGGCTGGCGTGGGTGTGCACGACAGAGCGCGGCACCGGCAATATTGCTTGCTGGCCGCTCAACGGCTCGCGGATGATGCCGGAGAAGAAGCCCGACGCGGCCTTGTTGGGCTTGCCCGGCCTGACGCAGATGGTCGGCAGCCTGATGCCGATGCCGTCAAAGAAGCCGCGCCGTGTATAATCGGCGAGCAATGCTTCGCCCATCAGCTTCTGCGTGCCGTAGGAGGTCAACGGCGTCGGGTGGAATTCGTCTGATATAATGTCCGGAAACGGTGCGCCGAACACGGCGATCGACGAGGTGAAGACGACGCGCGGCGCAAACCCCGCCAGTCTTACGGCATCGAACAGCGCCCTTGTGCCGTCGAGATTGACGCGATAGCCGAGATCGAAATTGGCCTCCGCCTCGCCCGACACGACGCCGGCGAGATGGAAGATCACGCCTGGGCGCGCCGCGACCAGCCGTTCCATCGCGCTCGCCACGGCGAGATCGCCTGTATGGATGGTGACGTCGACGCCATCCAGCGTCGGCGCCTGCGGCGGCACGATATCGTGAAGGTCGAGCGCGGCGATCTTGCGGCCGCTGAGCGTTCCATCCTTCGCCAGCCGGGCGATGAGCTTGCGGCCGACCATGCCTGCCGCGCCGGTAATCAAAACACGCATATCAATGATCCTTTTTGCGCTGACTGCGGCCACGCAGCCAAAACACGACGAAAATGGCCACCATGAAGACAGCGGCAATAATAGCGGCAAGAATGGTCGAGACGCGGCCAACCGCCAGCATCACGGTTGGCAGATAGTAGGCGGCGATGCCGAACAGCAGCAGCACCCAGAGTGCGCCTATCGCCGCATTGCGCGTGTCACGATCCATTACGCGGCCCGGACACGGCGGGAATTCATCAACTTCGTTACCAATGCCTTGGAACTCCTGGAGTCAGTGATAGTGGCGATGATGCGGAGCCGCATCATGCGCATGGTCGTGCTCGCCATCGAGCTTATCATCGGCGCAATGGCCGAATTCCGGTTCGACGGTGGCGTGGGCAATGCCATGCGCGGCAAGCCGCTTCTTGATGGCGCTGACCGCTTTGTGGGCATCGACACCATCATTGAGGCAAGCATGCAAGGTCGCCATGTTGCTTGACCCGTCAAGCGACCAGACATGCATGTGATGCACCTCGCGCACGCCGTTCACCGTCCGCTCTATGTCCCTGGCGATCAGATCGCGATCGAGGCTCGCCGGCACGCCTTCGAGCAGGACATGGGCTGCTTCGCGCATCAGCGACCAGGCGGTGGACAGAATCAGCAGCGAGACAAGGACGGACAGGATCGGATCGATAGGCGTCCAGCCCGTTGCCAGGATGATCAGCGCAGCGATGATCGCCGCCGCCGAGCCTAGCAGATCGCCGAGCACGTGCAGGATGGCACCGCGCATGTTCAGGCTGTCGCGGTCGCCGCCATGCAGCACGAAGAAGCAGCCGATATTGACCAGCAGACCAGCGATCGCAACAATGAGCATCGGCCCGCCGAGCACGGGCGCAGGCGTCAGCAGGCGTTCCCAGGCCTCATAGATGATCCACAGCGCAATGGCGAAGATGGCGATGCCGTTGGTATAGGCGACCAGCGTTTTGACCCGGCCGAAACCATAGGTGAGGCGAACCGTGGCCGGCCGGCCGGCCAGATGAAAAGCATACCAGGCAAGGCCGAGCGCGACACAGTCGGCGAGCATGTGGCCGGCATCCGCCAGCAGCGCCAGCGATCCCGTCAAGAGACCGCCAAACGCTTCCACGATCATGAATCCGGCGGTCAGGCAGGCGGCGATCAGCACCCGTTTCTTGTCGGTCGAGCCGTGCACATGACCGGCGCCGTGGCTGCGGTCATGCCCTTGCGAACCATGCACCATCTGCGAACTCCTGTCAGAGCTGATCCATCCCGGCAGAATCCGGAGGGAGGCCCAGTCTTCCTGTTTGCCCATGATCTTGCCCGAAAACCGGCTTCCACTTTTCGGGATCATGGTCCTTCCTGTTTGACCACGATCTTGCCCGAAAACTCGGCCTTCACTTTTCGGGGTCGTGGTCCTTGATCATGGTCAGGCGCCGAACTCGGCGCGGAAATCCTCGAGCCGTCGCCTCTGCCGGCCGTCGCCATCGAAGTTGGCCGGATCGAGCCATGCCTCATAGGCGCTGCGCAGTGCCGGCCACTCCTTGTCGATGATCGAGTACCAAGCGGTATCGCGGTTTTCGCCCTTGACCACAAGATGCTGGCGGAAAATGCCCTCGAACTTGAAGCCGAAACGGTCCGCCGCGCGCTTCGACGGCTCGTTGCGGTTGTTGCATTTCCATTCGTAGCGGCGATAGCCAAGCTCGTCGAAGATGTATTTCATGAACAGGAATTGCGCTTCCGTCGCCGGCGGCTTGCGCGAGATCAGCGGACCCCAATAGATGTTGCCGATCTCGATAACGCCATAGGCAGGGTCGATGCGCATCAGCGTCTGGCGTCCGGCGACCTTGCCGCTGGCCTTGTCGATGACGGTGAAGAACAGCGGGTCCTCGCTGGCTTCGGCCTTCTCTAGCCACGGCTGGAAGGCGGCGCGGGTCTGCGGCGGGTAATCGGGCAGCCAAGCGAAGCGGCCGTCGACATCAGGCACCGACGACGCCTCGAACAGGCCGTCGCCGTGCTTTTCGGAGTTCAGCGGCTCAAGCCTGACAGTGCGTCCCTCCAGCACCTTGCGCTTCGGCCGCGGGCGCGGTTGCCAATTCTTGAGATTTTCCGACACCCAAAGCTCCAATCCGTTTGACTTTGCGAAAGGACGCTCACAAAAACGCTCGCTCGGTGAAAGAACCACAGGGACGGGAAAAATGCTCCACACGATTTCGGCCTTCGACCGCCTCGGCGAGGAAAATGCCTTCGCGGTGCTGGCTCGTGCCACCGCGCTCGCCCATCAGGGCCGCGATATCGTCAATCTCGGCATCGGCCAGCCCGACTTCAAGACGCCGCAGCACATCGTCGAGGCGGCAATCAAGGCGCTGCGTGACGGCCACCACGGCTATACGCCGGCTAACGGCCTGCTGGCGACACGCGAAGCGGTGGCGCGCCGCACGCTGACCACAACCGGCGTCGAGGTGTCGCCCGAGGCGGTGATGATCCTGCCCGGCGGCAAGCCGACCATGTTCGCAGCGATCCTGATGTTCGGCGAACCGGGCACTGAAATCCTCTATCCCGATCCCGGCTTTCCCATTTATCGCTCGATGATCGAGTTCACCGGCGCTGCTCCGGTGCCGGTCCCGATGCGCGAGGAGAACGGCTTTGCCTTCTCGGCGCAGGAGACGCTGGCGCTGATCACGCCGAAGACCAGGCTGCTCATCCTTAACTCGCCGGCCAACCCGACCGGCGGGGTCACCCCCCGCGCCGAGATCGAGAAGCTGGTCAAGGGGCTGGAAGCGCACCCGGACGTCGCCATCCTCTCCGACGAGATCTACGACGTGATGACCTATGACGGCGAGACGCACTGCTCGCTGCTCAATTTCCCCGAGATCCGCGACCGGCTGATCGTGCTCAACGGCTGGTCGAAGACCTGGGCGATGACCGGCTGGCGCATGGGCTGGTCGATCTGGCCGAATGGCGACAAGGGCGCCCACCTCTACGACAAGGTGCGCAAGCTGGCGGTCAATTGCTGGTCCTGCGTCAATGCGCCGAGCCAGTATGCCGGCATCGCCGCCATCGACGGCCCGCAGGACGACGTCGACAAGATGATGCGCGCCTTCGACCGCCGCCGGAAAGTCGTGGTCGAAGGCTTGAACGCCTTGCCCGGGGTTTCCTGCGTCACGCCGAAGGGCGCTTTCTATGCCTTCCCCAATGTCTCAAAAACCGGCTGGAAGGCCAAGAAACTTGCCCCGGCTTTGCTTGAGGACGCCGGCGTAGCGCTGATCGGCGGACCTGATTTCGGCATTCTCGGCGAGGGCTATATCAGGCTGTCCTACGCCAATTCCGAGGAGAACATCCTGCGCGCGCTGGAGCGGATCAAGACGTTTCTGGGCAAGTGAGGGCGGGTACACGACCGACGAAAGGAGACGTCAGATGTTCTATGCCATCCTTGCCTATCACGTGGAAGAGGTGATCACGGCGCTGACGCCGGAGGAGGACGCGGCGCTGATGACCGACCTGCTCCAGATCCACGAACTTCTATATCGGGAAGGCAGCCTCGGCCCGGCGGCGCGGCTCGGGGCGACGCAAGACGCGTGCACCTTGCGCGGGCCGGGCGCCGGAATGGTCATTGACGGGCCCTTCGCCGAGACCAAGGAGCAATTGTTGGGACTGTACGTCGTCGACTGCGCCAACCGCGATGCAGCGATCGCGATTGCGCGCGACCTCCGCCGCGTCAATCCGACCGCCGTCTACGAAATCCGCCCTATTTCGCTATATCTCCCTGGGGTGCCGCTTTCGGTGACGCAGTCCTAGGGCCGCTCGTCGAGCGACTACCCTCGCCCGACATACGGCATCTTCGTCGCCATCACGGTCATGAACAGCACATTGGCGTCGAGCGGCAGGCTGGCCATATGGACGACGGCATCGGCGACCTGCTGAACATCCATCACCGCTTCGGCGGCTATGGAGCCATTGGCTTGCGGCACGCCGACCGTCATCGCCTGCGCCATGTCGGTCAGGGCGTTGCCGATGTCGATCTGGCCGCAGGCGATATCGTAGGGCCGGCCGTCCAGCGCCAGCGTCTTGGTCAGCCCGGTAATGGCGTGCTTGGTCGCCGTATAGGGCACTGAGCCCGGACGCGGCGCATAGGCAGACACCGAGCCGTTGTTGATGATGCGGCCGCCCATCGGCTGTTGCCTGCGCATGGCACCAAAGGCGGCGCGGGCGCACAGGAACGAGCCGGTGAGATTGACCCCGACGATGTCGTTCCACACCTCGACGGGGATCTCGTCAATCAATGTCGACTTGTAGCCCATGCCGGCATTGTTGAAGAGCAGGTCAACACGACCGAAAGCCGCCGCCACCGTCTCGAACAGATCGTCGACCTGGTCGGCCTTGCTGATGTCGCAGGCGACCGCCAGCGCCTTGGCTTGTGCCGATCCGGCCTCGGCGATCGCCTTGTTCAGCACCGGCTTGCGACGTCCGCAGAACACCGTATTCCAGCCGGCCCTGAGCAGCGCCGTGGCGACGGCTTTGCCGATGCCAGTGCCGGCGCCGGTGACGATGGCCGTTTTGTAGTCTGTCATAACTGTCCTCCTACAGCGCCGCGTGTCCGCAAAGGACGCCATAGCACCTTGATTTCGAGAAATTTGATCTTGCGCATGATCGCTCCCAAAAATCGATTCCGATTTCGGGTGATGCGCTAACCGGCTTCGTCAAAAAGGGCGGCCATTGGCGGCCGCCCTGATCTGAACCGGCTTGGGAGGAGGAAAGCCGATCCGACTGCTTAAAATCATGCGCTTCCTGGGTAAACGAGACATTAACGCGAAAGGACGCCGGATTCCTGCTCTCCGCGGCCCCGAAGCCTACCAGCGCGAATTGGCGGTTGCCTTGCCCGATCCCGGCACCCCTGACTCCGGCACCCCCGACGCCTGCTCCCCTGAGGCCGGCACTTTTGCCGCCGATACCGTCGCCTCGACATGGTCGAGCAGTGCATCGGGCAGGCTGAGGCGGCCGGCGAGCAGATCGAGATAGCCGCGTTCGGCACGTGTATTCGGATCGATGGCGAGGCGCGAGGCGGTGTAGAGCTCGAGCTTCTGGGCGTCGGTTTTGGCGCCGGCGACCAGCGTATCCAGGTCGAGCGGCCTTTCCAGTTCCGACAACAGGAATTTCTCCGCGTCGGAGTCGATGCCCGCGAGGCTGAGCTTGCCGGCGATCTTTTGCCGTTCGTCGTCATCGATATGGCCGTCGGCCTTCGCCGCCGAAATCATCGCGCGCACCAGCGTTAGCGTGAATTCGTCCTCGCCTTGCGGCGCTTGTGAGGGATGAAAGCTGGTGTCGGCGGGCGGCGGCAGCAATTCCGGTTGGCCGGCTGTGGCCTCCGCCGGCGCTTTGCCGTTCTTGTAGTTCTGGTAGGCCTTGTAGGCGAGGCCGCCGACAACGGCCAGGCCGCCGAGCTTCACCGCAGTGCCGGTGACCTGACGGCCGGCGCCGGTTCCCAGCAGCACCGCGGCCAGCGCGCCGGCGGCCAGCGGATTGTCCTTGGCCATCTGCATCGCCTGACCCCCTTTGTCGCGCACGGTCGACCCGGTTCCGGGAATTTGCGAGCCGAGCAGGTCGTTGATGAGCTTTTTGGGATCGAACATCAATGCCTCCAGAATTGGCCGGCCGAAAGCGCCGGGCAGGTTTTCGGACGTTGAACAGGTAGGCCCCACATATGGACATTACAATGACGGATGGGCGCTTTGCCGGTGATGGCACAAACGAGATGGCAGGATCCGCCTTGTCCAGCGCGTTGGGCCGAAAATCGCTTTTCGGAAAGCACGATTTATGGATTCAAAGGGTTAGAGCGTACTTTGTGCGTCCAAGCGGACGCACGTCGCTTTATCCGATATGCGGAGCCCTGCCTTGCGCTTCTGCAAGCTCGACCTGGCGCTGACGCTCGGCGTAGCGGGCGCGATCCTCGTCGGAACGGGCATCGTAGCAATGCGGGCATGAGATACCGGCGGCGTATTTCGACGACAGCAGGTCCTGCCCGGTCAGCGGATGCCGGCAGGCGCGGCAAAGTTCGGCCTCACCCTCGACCAAGCCGTGCGACACCGAGACGCGTTCGTCGAAGACGAAGCACTCGCCCTGCCAGAGGCTTTGCTCGGCAGGCACCTCTTCGAGATATTTCAGGATACCGCCCTTGAGATGGAACACATCCTCGAAGCCGAGCGACTTCACATAGGCCGTTGCCTTCTCGCAGCGTATGCCGCCGGTGCAGAACATGGCCACCTTCCGGCCGACGAGCTCGGCCCGATGCTGCTCGACCCAGGCCGGGAATTCGCGAAAGCTCGTTGTCGCGGGATCGACCGCTCCCTTGAAAGTGCCGATCGATACCTCGTAGGCGTTGCGCGTGTCGATGACGATCGTCTCCGCATCCGATATCAGCGCGTTCCAGTCGGCCGGTGCGACATAGGTGCCGGCGCTTGCCGCCGGATCGAGATGCCTAACGCCCATGGTGACGATCTCGCGCTTCAGCCGCACCTTCATGCGGTGAAACGGCATCTGCGCGGCGCTGCTGTACTTGACCTCGAAACCGGCGAGACCGTCGATGGATTCGAGATGATCGATGAGCGCGGCGATGTCAGCTTCGGTGCCGGCCACCGTGCCGTTGATGCCCTCATGCGCCAGCAGCAGCGTGCCCTTGATACCGCGTCCGCAGCAAAAGGCGGCGAGCGGCGCGCGCAACGCCTCAAAGTCGTCGAGTCGGGCAAACCTGTAGAGAGCAGCAACGCGCAGGGGTTGATTGGGCAGTGTCATCGCCGAAGCCACTAAACGCTCGTGACGGCCGATTCAAGGCTGACGCGCGAAGCAGCTTCTCCCTGGCGGCTTTGACGGCCGGTCTGAAGGACTTGCCGGCAGCGCGTGACATCGCGACACGCTTCGCTTCGTGGACAGAAAACCGGCCTTCTGCTAACCGATTGAACGGATCAATACCGGAGAGACGACAAATGCCCAGCAAGACCGAAAAGCTCCTGTCGCTCCTCAACGGCCAACCGGTTATCCCGGTGCTGAAGATCGCCAATCTCGCCGATGCCGTGCCGCTGGCGCGCGCGCTGGCGCGCGGCGGCCTGCCGGCGATCGAGATCACGCTGCGGACCGCTGATGCGCTGGAGGCGATACGGCGCGTGGCAAGCGAGGTCGAGGACGCCATCGTCGGCGCCGGCACAATTCTGGACGCCCGCCAGTTCGGCGAGGCGGCGGCCGCCGGATCGAAGTTCATCGTCAGCCCCGGCATCACCCGCGAGCTTCTGGCGGCGGCGAAGGACAGCGACGTTCCGTTGCTGCCCGGCGCCATCACGCCCGGTGAGATCATGGCCGCTCGCGAGGCAGGCCTGCGTTTCCTGAAATTCTTCCCGGCAGAACAGTCGGGCGGCATCGCCTCGCTCAAGGCATTCGCCTCGCCGCTCGCCGATGTCCAATTCTGCCCGACCGGCGGCATCACCGACAAGAACGCCGGCGACTATCTGAGCCTGCCCAACGTCATCTGCGTCGGCGGCTCCTGGGTGGCGCCGGACGATCTGGTCAGGGCCGGCAAATGGGACGAAATCGAAGCCCTGGCGCGCGCCGCAAGCAAGCTCGGGCGATAGAGACAACTCTCACCCCAAGCGGACCAATGCATGCCCGCGCAAAAGCCTGCCCTCGGGCCTGACCCGAAGGCGTGCAGCTTTGCGATAACGACATGCATAAAAAAGCCGCGCGGGTTATCGGCGCGGCTTTTTGTTGGTTGGTCGATCCGCTACTCGGTCCTGAAGCGGGCGACCGACAGGAACTTGACGGCATTGCCGGTGAACCGGTTGGCGTCGGCCAGTTGATCGTCCGCCTGGAAGCCCACGGTATAGACTTCGGTTGGCGGCGTGTGCACGATATTATAGGCGTAGCGCGGCTCCATCGTTGCGCTGGAGACGGTGGCGACATTCTCGCCGCTGTTCAACGCCCAGCGCGCCGCCTTCGGCTCGGCGGCGACCACCACGGACTTGGGACCAGGCTTCAGGTCACGGGCGGTCGCCCTGGCTGCCTTGCGGGTGGTCTTCACACCGGTGCCGATCGCTGCGGCCGGATCGGAGCCAGCCGGGCGGGTAAAGACAGCATCGCGCGGCGATGCTGCATTGCCCTTGGCCGGCTCACCGAAGACCGAGCTTGGCTGGGAGAGCGAAGCGACCTGGTATTCGTCGGTTGCGCTGACCCGCTCGAGGACGGCTTTGACCGCGTCAGACTGGACCGCGGCAGGCTGGACCAACTCGGGCTGGGCCAAGTCAGCCCGGGCCAAGTCAGGCTGGGCCAGATCGGGCCGAGCCGACGGCAGCACCGAGAACACATCGGTAGCGGTCTTGCCGTGGCCTGCCGTATCCGCCAGCGCCAGAAGCACAGCCTTGTCCTGCGGCGCAAGGTCGGCCGCGGCAAGATCAGCCGGCAGCGAGTGATTGGGACGCCAGGTCGGCAACGGAATGTTGTTGGCCGCAGCCGGCGCATCGGCGACAACGGACGGTTCGGCCATGCCGAAGGGAGCGTTTGCCGGCGCTTGCGCGGTCGTCACCGCCTGTTCGGTGGTGGCGGTGGCATCCGCCACGCCGAACGGAACGTTTTCGGGCGGCTGAGCAACATCGGCCTTCGGACGCGGGGCGAAATCAGGCAGCGGCACGCTGCGCGCCGGCAGCGCCGCGATGATCGTTTCCGGCGTGTCCTCCTCCGGTTCCGGAGCAGGCGCATCGGCGATTTGCGGAATCTCGGCGCGCTTCGCATTCTCAGGTGACACGATGGCAATGCCCGGAAGCTTGCTGTTCGTGGCGGCCGGCGCCGGCTTCGCGGTCGCCAGCTTCACGTTCGCCGGCTTCACGGTTGACTTCGGCGTTGGCGCGACTGCCACATCGGCGCTGTCATCGGCCTCGTCTTCACCACCGCCGAAGAAAGCCGCCAGCAGACCGCCGGATCTTTTGGCACCGCCACCTGCGCTGGCCATTTCGATGGCGGGAGCGCCGGCGCCCTTGCGCGCCTTGTAGGAGGCGAGCGCCTGTGAATAGCCGGGCAGCGGCTTGCCGTCGCTCGGCACATGCAGCGTCTTGCCGTTGGGGAACACGCGCGCCAGTTCCTGGCGGCTGATGCCAGGCCAGTGCCGCACATTGCCGACATCCATGTGGACAAAGGGCGAGCCGGACCTCGGATAATAGCCGACGCCGCCGCCCTGCATCCGCAGACCGATGTCGCGCAGTTTCTTCAGCGGCACGCCAGGAATGTAGAAGTCCATGGCCTTGCCGAGCGTATGCTGGCTTTTCTTGGCGACGCCCCTGCTGCGACTGCGCAGCATCGAGTTCGTCGATGACGAGCGATAACCACACACGACCTGGATGTAGTCGCGGGCGCCGCTCTGCCGATAAGCCTCCCAGACCAGGTCGAGCAGGCGCGGATCCATCTTGGTCGGCTCGTTGCGGCGCCAGTCGCGCAGGATGACGTTGATCTTTTTCAGACCCGCCTGATCGTAGCGGCCGCCGCGCTTGAAGACGATCTCCGCCTTCTCTTTGGTGTGCAGGTTGTAGAGTTTCAGCGAACGTGTCTGGGCGCTGGCGCCGGTCGCAGCCGCTATAAGGAACCCTAAGGCGAGAATCACCGCTGCCAGCCATCTCGGCCAGGCGCTCATGTGATAGTGCCGCCCGTTTGTGTGTCGTTCGACTTTGTTCAAATCAAAAGGCCTTGCAGGCTGCCGTTTGTCCCCGGATTTGACCAACGGATGCGGTGGTGTTCGTATCCGAATATCGATCCTAATGGTTAATCATCGCTTATTGAAGCCGAAATGCGGTAACACCGTGGCGATATCCCGTCAAAAATATTGCACGGGGTTTCTTGGTAAACTGCTGGTTTAGATCATGTTTCGGGCTTTGCCTGAACACGATCTGTTACCAGCCGCCCCAATGCGTGAACACTGCCGGCAAGCGCGTCACTCGTGCCGCACGTCACGCCCGATCGACGACTGTCAACTGTTCTGATGCCAAGCTGGCAAGCTGGTCCAGACTTGCCATGTCAGGAAGCAGACTTGCGTTGTCAGGAAGCAAGCCGGTCGATACGGCCTGTTTCCGGATCGATGCCGTATTCCTTGAGTTTCCTGTAAAGCGTCGAGCGGCCGATGCCGAGGCGGCGGGCAACTTCACTCATCTGGCCGTTATAATGGTCGATGGCGAGCTTGATCATTTCGAGTTCGACATCGGCCAGCGCCCGCACATTGCCGCGTTCGTCCAGCGCCCGCAGCGTGCCGAAGCGCGGCTGCGGCCTGGCTGGCGGATCGAGCTCGGTTGCAGCGATGCCGTTATCCTCGCCAAACGGCTCGTTGACCAGAGGCAACGCGTGCAGCGCGCCATGCGCATCGAGGTTGACGGTGCCCTCGACCTGCGCCCGGATCTGCGGAAACTCCTCTTCGGTCAGCACATCGCCTTCACAAAGCACCGAGGCCCGAAAGACGGCGTTTTCCAGCTGGCGGATGTTTCCCGGCCAGTCGTAGGCCTGCAGCATGGCGAGCGCCGCCGCCGAAATGCCGTGCAGGCGATGACGTGGACCGGTGGGCGCGACCTTGTCCAGAAAATGCTCGACCAAATACGGAATGTCGTCGCGACGATCGCGCAGCGGCGGCACGAAGATCGGATAGACGTTCAGGCGGTAGAACAGATCCTCGCGGAACTTGCCGTCCTTGACCTGCTGGAGAAGATTGCGGTGTGTCGCCGAGATCAGCCTGATGTCGACCCTGACGGTCGAACGCCCGCCGACCGGATCGACCTCACCGTCCTGCACGGCGCGCAGCAGCTTGACCTGCACGTCGAGCGGCAGGTCGCCGATTTCGTCGAGGAAGAGCGTGCCCGAATGCGCCTCGACGAACTTGCCGGTGTGCTTTTCGGTGGCGCCGGTGAACGAGCCCTTCTCATGGCCGAACAGGATCGATTCGACCAGATTGTCGGGGATGGCGCCGCAATTGACGGTAACGAACGGTTTTGAGCGGCGATCGCCGCTGCCCTGGATGGCGCGCGCCACCAGCTCCTTGCCGACACCGGATTCGCCTTCGATAAGAATCGGGATGTTGGACGCGGCCGCCTTCTGGCCGAGACGAATCACCCGGTCCATCGCCGGGCTGTGCGTGATCATGTCCTTGAAGGTCAGATGGCCGCCGCGCCGTCGCGACGTGCGCTTCACTTCCCCCTCGACCGCCTCGACTTTGAGCGCGTTGCCGATCGATGCCTGCAGCCTGTCGGGAGATGCCGGCTTGACGACGAAATCGAAAGCGCCGTGACGCATGGCCGAAACGACGGTTTCGATGCCACCCTGGGCGGTTTGCACGATGACCGGAACCTGGATGCCGCGCTCACGCATCGCCTTCAGCACGCCGATGCCGTCGAGGCCCGGCATGACAAGGTCGAGGATGACCACCGAGACGCTGCGCGCATTGGGCCCGTCGAGCGCGTCGAGACCGGCCTCGCCGCCATCCGTGATGATCGCGCTGTGGCCGAATTTCGTCACCGCCGCCTCGAGCAGCCTGCGCTGCACGGGATCGTCATCGACTATGAGTATGGAACCTGTCATGACTGGTTCAACGATGCTCGCCCAATATGCCCACCCCACTGTGCCGACCCAATGGGAATCCAACCCTATGGATCATCCTGGCACAGGGTTCTAAATAACCTTTCAAAAAACCCGGTGAACGAATTCCTTAGGATTTGACCGGCTTTTCTCATCCCCTTGAATCTTTGGCCCTTTGAATCTTTGGGTCTGACCGCTTAGGTCTTGCAATCTGGAAAGTATCGGCAATGAGCATGGTTTTTGGTCGGCAGGGTGCGGCGGCGTCCGGTCAGGGCGCGGCGGAGCTTGGTGATCTGCCGGAATGGGATCTCGCCGATCTCTATTCCGGCATGGACGCCCCCGAGCTGAAACGCGACATCGCCAAGGCGATCGCCGATGCCATCAGCTTCGAGAGCCGCTGGAAAGGCACGCTCGCCGCCGAGGCGGAGCGTGCCGACAGCGGCAGGCTGGGCGAGGCGCTTGCCGCCTATGAGGCGCTGGAGGAACTGATCGGCCGGATCGTCTCCTATGCCGGGCTGATCTATGCCGGCAACACCGCGGATCCGCAGCGCGCCAAGCTCTATGGCGACATTCAGGAGAAGATGACCGACGCCAGCGCGCATCTTCTGTTTTTCGCGCTCGAACTGAATCTTGTCGACGATGCCGCGATCGAAACCGCGCTTGCTGCCGATCCCGCCTTCGCTCACTACCGGCCGTGGGTGCTTGATCTGCGCATGGACAAACCCTACCAGCTCGAAGACCGGGTCGAGCAGCTTCTCCATGAGAAGTCGATTACCGGACGCGGCGCCTGGAACCGCTTGTTCGACGAGACGATGACCGATCTGCGCTTCGACATCGATGGCGAAGAGCTGACCCTGGAGCCGGCGCTGAACCGCCTCCAGCACGCCGATGGCGAGGTGCGCCGCCGGGCTTCTGAAGCGCTGGCCGCAACCTTCCGCAAGAATCTGCGCACGTTCACGCTGATCACCAACACGCTGGCCAAGGACAAGGAGATTTCCGACCGCTGGCGCGGCTTCGAGGACATCGCCGATTCGCGTCATCTCGCCAACCGCGTCGAGCGCAGCGTTGTGGATGCGCTGGCCTCAGCCGTTCGTGACGCTTATCCGCGCCTGTCACACCGCTACTACGCGATGAAGGCGCGCTGGCTCGGCATGGAAGTGATGAACCACTGGGACCGCAACGCGCCGTTGCCGGAGACCCCGCAAGCGATCATCGGCTGGGACGATGCCAAGAACACGGTGCTTTCCGCCTATCAGCGCTTTTCACCTGATATGGCGGAGATTGCCCGGATTTTCTTCGACCGCAACTGGATCGACGCGCCGGTAAGGCCTGGCAAGTCGCCGGGCGCCTTCGCGCATCCGACCGTACCGTCGGCGCATCCCTATGTCCTGCTCAACTACATGGGCAAGCCGCGCGACGTGATGACGCTGGCGCATGAGCTTGGCCACGGCGTGCATCAGGTGCTCGCCGCAGGCCAGGGCGCGCTGATGGCCTCGACGCCGCTGACACTGGCCGAGACGGCGTCCGTCTTCGGCGAGATGCTGACCTTCCGCTCGCTGCTGGACCAGACCACCGACAAGCGCGAGCGCAAGGCCATGCTTGCCCAGAAGGTCGAGGACATGATCAACACGGTCGTGCGCCAGATCGCTTTCTACGAGTTCGAGCGCAAGGTGCATGCCGAGCGCAAAAACGGCGAGTTGACATCGGACAGGCTCGGCCAGTTCTGGCTGGAGGTGCAGGCGGAAAGCCTCGGGCCGGCGATCAAGCTGCGCGAGGGTTACGAGGTCTTCTGGAGCTATATTCCACACTTCATCCATTCGCCTTTCTACGTCTACGCCTATGCGTTCGGCGACTGCCTGGTGAATTCGCTTTATGCGGTCTATCAGAATGCAGAGCGTGGCTTTCAGGACAAATATTTTGCCATGCTGCGCGCCGGCGGCACCAAGCATCATTCCGAGCTCCTGGCACCCTTCGGTCTTGATGCCACCGATCCTGCCTTCTGGCAGATCGGACTTGGCGTGATCGGCGGGCTGATCGACGAGCTCGAAGCTTTGGACAATTGACGCACTGCGCTGAATATCCAGGTTCGACAGAACAGTTTAGCCGCAATGCATATTGCGGCCATTCTATTCTTGCGCTAAATATCTGTTCTTAAATAACTCTCCGTGGAATTTTTCCGTTAGCTTTCCGGAAGCTGTATGATAGCGTCCCGCCTCAACCGCAGTCGGGCGCGGGGCTTAGGCCAAATCTTCGGCCGGTCACGGCGCTTCGACGAGCGCCGTTGGCCATGGCAGGGAAAGCCAGTCGCCGACAGCGCGATTTAAGCCGGCTGTTCCGCGAGCAGCGGAGCCACCATTGAATGGTCCTTGTGCCAAGGTCCCAGGCCACGGCAGATGGATCGGACTGGAGAGAGACAATGGGCACTTTTTTCTACATGCTCCTGGCGTTCCTAGTAGGTGTGTTGGCTGGCTGGTTCATCTGGGGACGCCCGCGTGGCGATCTCGACAGCCTGCGCGGTGACATGGACCGCACCCGCAGCGAGCGCGACAGGCTGCGCGCCGACGCCGACCGCCTGACCCGTGAGCTGGAAGCATGCCGTGGCGCCCGCGCCGACCTGGAGCGCCAGTTGGGCGAGGCACAAGGCACCAAGACCGGTGCGACAAAGGCAGCAATCCCGGCACCGTCGGCATTGATGGCGGCGTCGGCCAAGACGACGCCGGCCAAGACCGCGCCAGCCAAGACCGCGCCAGCACAGTCCGGGCCAGCAAAGACCACGTCCAAGAAGCCGGCGGCCGCGAAGGCGGCAGCCGCGCCGAAGGCCAGTGCGTCGAACGCGTCGAAAGCGAGTGCGGCGAAAGCGAGCGCGACGCCGGCAAGTGCGCCAAAACCTCCCGCATCGAGTGCTGCACCGAAGAGCGCTGCGCCAGCGGCAAAGAAAGCCGCGACAACAAAGGCGGCGGTGGGCAAAGCCAGCAATCTGCGCCGCCTGATCGGCATCGGCCCGGCCAACGAGCGACTGCTCCACGGGCTCGGAGTCACGACCTATGCGCAAATCGCCGCCTGGACGGCCGCCGACGTCAAGCGGATCGAGGAGACGTTGAACTTCGACGGCCGCATCGAGCGTGAGCGCTGGATTGAGCAGGCGAAACTGCTTGCCGCCGGCGATGAGGAGGAATTCGCGCGCCGCTTCCCTACCGCCGGGACCGGGAGCAACACCTGAATTGCCTGCCGGCATCGAGCACATAAGAGACCGGCGGCGCCCGCGAGGTGCCGCCGGTTTGCTTTTGCATCAAGCTGCGTTTGCGTCTTGAGACGCCGGTGTCTCGATTGCGCGCGATCGAGCCGCCATATAGAGCGATAGCTGGCGTCATCGATCGCAGCATCCGAGTCCCATGCCCCTGCCCTCTGCAATTTTTCGCAATGACGAGCGCGCACATCAGCTCGTCTTCGACCGGCCGGCCGATATCATCGTGGCGCATGAGGCTGAGGAGTTCCTGCCGGCGCTGGAAATTGCGCAGGCCGCGCATGACGCCGGCAAATGGCTGGCCGGCTATTTCTCCTACGAGGCCGGCTACCTGCTCGAGCCGAAGCTCGTTCCGCTGCTGCCGGGCGGACGCCGCGCCCCGCTTGTCTGCCTGGGGATTTTCGACGCGCCTGTCGAACAGCCGGTCGTGCCCGGCAACGCGCCGTCGACCAACGGCCCAATCTTCGACGCCCCGATCTTCAATGCAAGGGCCGCCTGGTCCTCAGAAGACTACGCAAAACGCTTTGCCCGGCTCCACAATCACATTCGCAAGGGTGATTGCTATCAGGGCAATCTGACCTTTCCGGTTCATGCGCAGTGGTCGGGCGATCCGCTGGCCGCCTTCGATGCGCTGACGGAGCGCCAGCCGGTGAAATACGGCGCGCTGATCGCGCTCGGCGATCCGGTCGTCTTGTCGCGTTCGCCGGAACTGTTCTTCGAGATCAACGCCGCAGGCATGATCGAGACGCATCCGATGAAGGGCACCGCCCCGCGCGGCGCGACCAAGGCGGAGGACAAGCGGCTGAAGGCGTTCTTGCTCAATGACGAGAAGAACCAGGCTGAGAACCGGATGATCGTCGATCTGCTGCGCAACGACATTTCGCTGATCAGCGAAGTCGGCACGCTGGAGGTGCCGGAGCTTTTTCGCATCGAGAGCTACCCGACCGTCCACCAGATGGTGAGCCGCGTGCGGGCCAAGCTGTTGCCGGACCTCACCATCCGCCGGATATTCGCGGCGCTGTTTCCATGCGGATCGATCACCGGCGCCCCGAAAATCCGTGCCATGGAAATCCTGCACGATCTGGAAGCCACGCCGCGCGACGTCTATTGCGGCGCCATCGGCTGGATCGCGCCCGGCGGCACGATGCGCTTTTCGGTGGCGATCCGCACCATATCGCTCTTTTCCAGCGGCGAGGCCGTCTACAATGTCGGCGGCGGCGTCGTCTTCGATTCGACGGCCGAGGAGGAGTATCAGGAGTGCCTGCTGAAAGCGCGCTACGCGACGGGAACACTGCCGATTTCGAGCTGATCGAAACCATGCGCTGGCAGCCGGGCCAGGGCTTCCTCCGTTTCGACCGCCATTTGGCACGCCTTTATGGCTCGGCGGCCGAACTGGGTTTTGCCTGCGATCCGCAGAAGGTCGGCGAGATGCTCAGGAACGCCGTCGACCGGCCGGACATCGCCTTGCGCACACGCCTCGTCCTGTCGCGCAGCGGCAAGGTGACCGTCTCGGCGCTGCCTTATGAGCCGCACTCTGCCGACAAGGTGTGGAGGCTGCAACTGGCGCGGGTGCGGCTTCAATCAAGCGACACGCTGCTGCGCCACAAGACGAGCCGCCGGGACATCTATCAGCGGGCGCGCGCCGAATATCTGATCAGCCGGGCCGACGAGGTTCTCTTGGCCAACGAGCGTGGCGAAATCTGTGAGGGCACGATCACCAACCTGTTTGCCGACTTCGGCGACGGCGCGCTGGCAACACCGCGGCTCGATTGCGGCCTGCTGCCTGGCGTCTTACGCGGCGAATTGCTGGACGAAGGCCGCGCCCGCGAAGCAATCTACAGCCTGGACGATCTGAAGTCGGCCAAAGCGCTGTTCGTCGGCAATTCACTGCGCGGACTGATCCCGGCACGGCTTGGCTGAAACGCAATCGAAGGCACCGGACGGCACTACCTTTGGTTGTGCTCCCTTGAGTTGTAAAAGATGCGTCCGGCCCGAGAACGAATGGGCCGGACGCGTGGCAGCCGCTTGGGAGGAGCGACTATTCGCCTGCGTGGGTCTGACCGGAGCCGCCGACGGAAACGATGTTGAAGGGCTTGCCTTCGACGGCAATGTCGCCGGTTTTCTCGAACGACGTCGCGTCAACGAGATGCAGCACGCCTTGCAGGGGATCAGTGACCACGATCTTGTCGCCGGCGACCGCGACACGCGGCCTCGGATCGCTCCAGTGACCGTCCATCGAATAGGGGTCGGTCAGCTTGAGCGAGTTTGCGATCTCCCCCTTGACCACGTCGAGCTGGTGAAGCTGGCCGTCCTCGGTGAAGACGTAGGCGAACTTGGCACGAACAGGGTCGACCGCGAAATGCACGCGGCGTGTCGGCAGGCTGATCAGCCGGAATGCGTCGCTCTCGATCGTCGGATCGATCAGCACCACCTTGTCGGCGCCGTAGTTGCCGAGGAGATATTGCAGGCCTCTGCCGCCGATCAGCGTCGTCGTTTTGCCATCCGGCAGGTTTTCGGCATAGGGCAGATGACGGACCGCCGGGCTGCCGTCGCCATGGCTGACGACAAGCAGGCCGGTCGCGCAGGCGAAAGCCAGGATATTGCCGGAAGACGCCTCGCCGTGGAGGTCTGGGCAGGCGTGGATGCCGCCGATCGGCGCGCCAGCCTTGTCAGCGACCCTGATGCCGACCGGGAGTTCGTCCGGCTTCTCCCGGTTCGGCTCCGACAGCAGGACATGGGAGCCATAGGCGACTGCGACGCCGTGCTGCGGCGCGACGGTCTTAACTTCCCTGAAATCCGGCTTGCCTTCCAGGACCGCCTTTTCGGAGATGATGCGGGCGACACCCTCGCCGTCGAAAAAAACGGCGAAGTCTCCGTCATGCGCGACGAAATGCGACGGCTTCTTGCCTGTGATCTCGACGCCGGCAAGTTTTGGCGCTTCGACGTCGATGTCGCCGTGCTCGCCGTGGTCCTCGAAGGAAATGCCGCTCGCGATCCCGGCAACGACGCCTGCCGAGCCCTGCACGGCAAACACGATCCTGCCGCTTTCGCTGCGATGGAGCGACGCTGGCCCTTTGATCTCGAACGTGTCGAGCTTTTCGCCATCGATCGCATCGATCACGGTTACCTTCGGGTCCGCGTGATCCGAGATGAAGAGGCGCCATGCGGTCACCTCCCCGCCATGGGCAGCACTTGTCGACAGGGACAGAAGCAGCGCGATGGCCGTGGCTGACGCCCAATTTGTCCTCATGGCATTCTCCTTAAATGTTATTACATAACGTATTATGATCGACGAAGAGGCGGATTGCTCCGCCTTTTCGTCGTGGCGGTCAGCTTCCGAGGATCGCGCCTTTGATCGTCGTGATGTTGTGCCGCATCATCTCGAGATAGGTCGCAGCCGGACCGTTCTTATCCGACAGGGCGTCGGAGTAGAGTTCACCGCCGACCTTCAGGCCCGTCTCGCTGGCGATCTGCTCGATCAGGCGCGGATTGGTGACGTTCTCCACGAAGATTGCCGAAGCCTTGTCTTGCCTGATCTGTTTGATCAGGGCCGCGACGTCGGAGGCTGACGCCTCGGATTCAGTGGAGACGCCCTCCGGTGCCAGGAATTTTATGCCGTATTCGTGTTCGAAATAGCCATAGGTGTCGTGGGAGGTGATGATCGGCGCTTGTCCTCGGGGATCTCAGCGACGGCAGCTTTGATCTCCGCTTCCAGTGCCTCGAGCTGCTGGCCGTATGATGCGGCATTGGCCCGATAAGTGTCGCAGCCGGCCGCATCGGCGGCACAGAAGGCGTCGGCGATGTTCTTCACATAGCGTTCGGCATTGTGCACGGACTGCCATGCATGGGGATCGGACTCGCCGTGATGATGGTGCCCTTCCTCATGGCCCTCTTCCGCCGCGGCGTGCCCTCCCCCGCCCTCGGCGGCTTTATCCTGATCGTGGTGAGCTTCTTCCTCGGTGTTGCGCAACACCTCGCCGCCTTTGGTCAATTCGACGATCGGCGCCTTCGTGGCGCTCGCCTCGACGAGACGCTGGAGGAAACCCTCGAACTGGAGGCCGTTGACCAGCACCACGTCGGCCGAACCGACGGTTGCCGCGTCGGCCGGTTTCGGTTCGTAGACATGGGCGTCACCATTCGGGCCGACCAGCGTGACGATGTCGACGCGATCGCCGCCGACATTCTTCGCGAAATCGGCGATGATCGAGAAGCTGGCGACAACCCTAAGGTTCTCGGCAGCGGCCACCGACGGAGCGAGTGGCAACGATGTTATAGCGCCTATCACGGCGGCGAGCTTCAGCGCCCTGGACATTCGATCGACTCCTTTGATCAAGCGGTTCTCCGCGGGAGCCATCAAGTCGGCCCCGCTCTTGGCGATCCGTTATGTTATGTTATCACGCCCGTCAATCGAAAGCGTTATACTATAACGACGTTATGCTCAAACTGTCTGGAACCGCGCGACTCGGGCGCTCGCGTCTACAATCGAGGCAAGGCCCGGCAGCAGGATCGCGGGCATCGCGGTAAAGATCGGTCGTGAGAGCATCGCCACGAGGCCCGCCAAATCGTTCTGGGGAACTCGTGGGGCAGGCGTCCACAGCTGCACCGAGGGCGGGAAAAATCCTGCTGAAGGGGTTGGCGCATCACCCCGGCGGGCAACGCTCGCCGCATCCTTGGCCGCGCAACTGCTGGCTCTCGACTTTACCCAACGCGACAAGGTCGTGACGGCCATGATCGGCTGGTCGTCTCCTTAACCACTTGGTGAATGCAGCGTAGCTCGCGGCTTTTCGCTGGTTTATGACAATGATCTGTGGTTGTAGCGCGTGGCGGTCGGGCAAAAAAATGCTCCGCTTTGCGTCTGTTTGCCCGGCTTTTCAGCCTATCTGAGGGAGTAATCGATAAAATGGCGAATGAAAACTGGCCCGTTTACGGTGAGATCACCGGCCCTGTCGTGATGATCGGCTTCGGCTCGATCGGACGGGGAACGCTGCCGCTGATCGAGCGCCATTTCAAGTTCGACAAGTCGCGCATGACGGTCATCGACCCACGCGATACCGACCGCAAGCTGCTCGACGAGCGCGATATCACCTTCATCCAGGACGCGGTGACCAGCAAGAACTACAAGAAGCTGCTGACGCCGCTGCTGACCAAAGGCGGCGGCCAGGGCTTTTGCGTCAACTTGTCGGTCGACACCGGCTCGGTGGATTTGATGCGGCTCTGTCGCAAGCTTGGTGTGCTCTACATCGACACCGTCGTCGAGCCATGGCTCGGCTTCTATTTCGACACCAATGCCGACAATGCCAGCCGCAGCAATTATGCGCTGCGCGAGTCCATGATCGAAGAAAAGCGCGCGCACCCCGGCGGGGCGACCGCAATTTCCACCTGCGGCGCCAATCCAGGCATGGTCTCGTGGTTCGTCAAGCAGGCGCTGGTCAACCTCGCCACCGATCTTGGCCTCGAGTTCTCGGAGCCCGCGCAGCACGATCGCGAAGCTTGGGCCAGGCTGATGAAGAAGGCTGGCGTCAAGGGTATCCACATCGCCGAGCGCGACACACAGCGCACCAAGAAGCCGAAGCCGATGAACGTGTTCTGGAACACCTGGTCGGTCGAGGGCTTCATCTCGGAAGGGCTGCAACCGGCCGAGCTTGGCTGGGGCACGCATGAGAAATGGATGCCGAAGAACGGCAGGGAGCACAAGCATGGCTCGAAGGCCGCGATCTATCTGGAGCAGCCGGGCGCCAACACGCGCGTGCGCAGCTGGTGCCCGACGCCGGGCCCGCAATATGGGTTCCTGGTAACGCACAACGAGTCGATCTCGATCGCCGACTTCTTCACCCTGCGCGGCAAGAAGGGCAAGGTCCAATATCGCCCGACCTGTCACTACGCCTACCATCCCTGCAACGACGCCGTGCTGTCGCTGCACGAGATGTTCGGCGCCGCCGGCAAGGCCCAGCCGGTGCATCACGTGCTCGATGAAAACGAACTGGTCGACGGTGTCGACGAGCTCGGCGTGCTGCTCTACGGCCACGATAAGAACGCCTATTGGTACGGCTCGCAGCTGTCGCTGGCAGAGGCGCGCAAGCTGGCGCCTTATCAGAACGCCACGGGCATGCAGGTCACGTCGGCAGTGCTGGCGGGCATGGTCTGGGGGCTCGAAAATCCCGAGGCCGGCATCGTCGAGGCGGACGAGATGAATTACAGGCGCTGCCTGGAAGTGCAGTCGCCCTATCTCGGGCCGATCAAGGGCTACTACACCGACTGGACGCCGCTCGACAACCGCCCTGGGCTGTTCCCGGAAGACCTTGACAAAAACGACCCATGGCAATTCCGCAACATCCTCGTTCGATAGTGCAGCATCCTCGTTCGATAGCGATGTCTCTCTGCCTTGCAATCGCTTGGAAATCGGGCGATTGAAGGAAGGCGGCCTGGAGCGACGTGCATCCATTTGGACGCAAAAGTACGCTCTGGCGGTTCGAGTGTACGCACCGTGCTTTCCGAAAAATCGCATCGATTTTCGGGCCAATGCGAGAGGAGAGGATCTTGATGATGACGATTGCGCGCAAATTGCTTTCGGCCGGCATTGTCGCGGCCGCTGCCGCCTTGGCGGCGTGCACCACCGCCGGCCCGGGCGGGCCGCCATTGGCCACGCGGAGTCCGGTCGAAGGCTCATGGATCGACGCGCAGGGCACCGGCCTGTCGACCTTCACCGGCGGCAGCTTCAAGACCGTCGCCACCGACACCGGCCAGAAGCTTGCCGACGGCAGCTACACCATGACCGGCGGCACCTCGGTCGAAATCCAGGGCACTTCGCTGATCCGCCAGACGCCGATCAGCTTCAACTGCTTGTTGATCTCCACCTCGCAGCTTAATTGCACCAGCGTAAGCGGGCAGAACTTTGTGCTGACGCGACGCACCTGAGAGACTGTTTCGAAATTCGCTCTGGCGAGTCATATGGTGGTGGTTTCGAGAACCGGCGCGCAGCGGACATTTCGGTCCGTGAGCACCGGAAGCACAGAAAACGCCATCAGATGGCCGCCAGAGTGAGTTTCCAAACAGTCTCTGAGCCCATACTGAACTGCTTTTGCAAAGGACGGCGGCTTGAGGCCGCCGTTCTTTTTGCGCCGGCAAAGCTGGGCCCGATTCCGCTTGCATCGGCTAAAACGCGATGTGAACATGGGCGAAAAGCTGGCTCTTAAGTTCCAGTAGAGCAGCGGCATAAACAGGTCATCCGGGAGACGAAGATGAAGAAGATCGCCGCCATCGCCGCCCTGTCGGCGTCGACGCTTGGCCTGTCGACCGGCATGTCCTTTGCCGACTACACGCTGAACATCCTGCACATCAACGACTGGCACAGCCGCATCGAAAGCAACAACAAATATGAATCGACCTGCTCGGCCGAAGAGGAGACCAAGGGCGAGTGCACCGGCGGCGCGGCGCGGCTGATCACGGCGATCGCCCAGGAGCGCAAGAAGCTGGAAGCCCAGAACGTGCTGCTGCTCAGCGCCGGCGACAATTTCCAGGGATCGCTCTTCTACACGACCTACAAGGGCAAGACCGAAGGCGAATTCCTCAACCAGATGGAATTCGACGCCATGGCGGTCGGCAATCACGAGTTCGACGACGGCGAGGCGGCACTGGCGCCGTTCCTGGATATGATCAAGTTTCCGGTGCTCGGCGCCAATGTGAAGGCCAACGCGCAATCCAAGCTCGGTGACCGCGTGAAACCGTCTGTTGTGATCGAGGTCGGCGGCCAGAAGATCGGCGTCGTCGGCGCGGTCACCAACGACACGCCCGAGCTCGCTTCGCCGGGCCCTAACGTCACGATCGAGGACGACGTCAAGTCGATCACGTCAGAGGTCGAGAGGCTGAAGGGAGAAGGCGTCAACAAGATCATCGCGGTCACCCATATCGGTTACAAGCGCGAGCGTGACGTCATCGCCAAGATCCCGGGTGTCGACGTGGTGGTTGGCGGCCACAGCCATTCGCTGCTGTCCAACACCGACCCCAAGGCTGAGGGCCCCTACCCAACGATGGTCGACAATCCGGACGGCTACAAAGTGCCGGTCGTCCAGGCGGCGTCCTATTCGAAATATCTCGGCAAGTTCAAGGTCGTGTTCGACGACAACGGTGTCGTCAAGCAAGCCAGCGGCGACCCGATCCACCTCGACAAGTCGATCACGCCAGATCCGGCCGTGCTTGCCCGCATCAAGGAGCTCGGCGCGCCGATCGAGGCGTTGAAGAACCAGGAGGTCGCCGAAACCACCAAGGCGATCGACGGCAGCCGTGAGAACTGCCGCACCCGCGAGTGCGAGATGGGCAATCTCGTCTCCGATGCCGTCCTCGACCGCGTCAAGGACCAGGGTGTCGAGATCGTCATCACGAATGGCGGCGGTCTGCGCGCTTCGATCGACCAGGGCACCGTCACCATGGGCGAGGTGCTGACCGTGCTGCCGTTCCAGAACACAGTGGCGACCTTCCAGATTTCCGGCAAGGATCTGGTTGCCGGGCTCGAGAACGGTCTCAGCCAGATCGAGGACGGCGCCGGCCGCTTCCCGCAGGTTGCCGGCCTGAAGTATTCATTCGACAAATCGGCCGCCGCGAATGCCGGGCGCGTCAAGTCGGTCGAGGTCATGCAAGGCGGCGGGTGGACGCCGATCAATCCGGACAAGGATTACCTGGTCGCGACCAACAACTATGTGCGCCAGGGCGGCGACGGCTACAAGGTCTTCGCCGACAAGGCCAAAAACGCCTATGATTACGGTCCGGGCCTCGAACAGGTGGTCGCCGATTATCTCGGCGCGCATCGCCCTTATACCCCTAAGCTCGATGGCCGCATCACCGAAATCACCGCCGCCGCGGCGGCGGAACCGGCCCAGGAATCGGCCCAGGAGCCGAGTAAGCCGGCCGAGGCTCCCGCTCCGGCCGAGCCGGCAAAACCAGCAGAAACGGCTCCAGCCGCACAGGCGGAGCCGGCGATGCCCGAACCGCCGGCCGGTTCGGACGATATTGCCACGACACCGCCAGCCGTGCCGACGGAACCCGCCCCGGCAACGCCGGCACCTGCCGAGCCGGCGAAGCCAGCCGAGGCGGCACCGGCGCCTGAGGCGGAACCGGCCAAACCAGCCGAGGCAACACCGGCCGAAAGCAGCCATGTGATCGTTGCCGGCGACACCTATTGGGATTTGGCGGAAAAGGCCTATGGCGATGGCGCCAAGTGGAAAACGATCTCCGACGCCAACAAGGACTACGAGCCGCGCTTCCTTCCCGTCGGCGCAACCTTGACCATCCCGGCCGCAAACTGAATTCTTCTGTCATTGTTGGAAAACCCGTCCGGCAAACCGGGCGGATTTTTCTGCTTTCACCTCTCAGGTTCAGATAAGGTGCGGCCAGACGCTGCATTGAAACCCGGCGCGGCATCGCTAGTTTCGCACGGTGTCCGGAGATCCCTTATGACGCTTTCGAACCCTGCCGATCCCAAGGCCGCAACGGCCCTCGGCCGGCTGCCGGCAGGACAGCCGCCGGTCGGGGCGGGCAGGATCGGCGTCATGCTGGTCAATCTCGGCACGCCCGACGGCACGGAATTCAAGCCGATGTGGCGCTATCTCAGGGAATTCCTGTCCGATCCGCGCGTCATCGAGCTCAACAAGGCGATCTGGTACCCGATCCTCTACGGGCTGGTTCTCACCACACGGCCGAAGAAGTCGGGCGCCAACTATGCCAGGATCTGGAATCGGCAGCGTAACGAGTCGCCGCTGCGCACCTACACCGGCGCTCAGAGCGAAAAGCTGACCGAGGCGCTGCGCGACCTGCCCGGCGTCACCGTCGACTGGGCAATGCGTTACGGCAATCCTTCGACCGAGTGCGTCGCCAAACGGCTGGTCGCGCAGGGCTGCGATCGCATTCTGACTTTTCCGCTTTATCCGCAATATTCCGCGACCACGACCGCCACCGCCAACGACCAGTTATTTCGCGCGCTGATGAAGATGCGCCGCGCCCCGGCGATCCGCAGCGTCCCGCCCTACTATGCCGAATCGGTTTATATCGAGGCGCTTGCCCGTTCGATCGAGCGCCATCTGGCGATGCTCGATTTCGAGCCGGAAGTGGTCATCGCCTCCTATCACGGCATTCCGAAATCCTATTCCGACAAGGGCGATCCCTATCAGGCCCATTGCCTGGAGACGACCCGGCTACTGCGTGAAAAGCTCGGCTGGGATGAGAAGAGGCTGATCACCACGTTCCAGTCGCGCTTCGGTGCTCAGGAATGGCTACAGCCCTACACCGACAAGACGGTCGAGAAATTAGCCGGAGAAGGCGTGAGATCGATCGCCATCGTCAATCCGGGCTTTTCTGTCGACTGCATCGAGACGCTGGACGAGATCGGCAGGGAGGCGGCCGAGACCTTCCATCATGCCGGCGGCGAAAAGTTCGCGCATATTCCCTGCCTCAACGACAGTGCCGAGGGCATGGCGGTGATCGAGGCGATGGTGCGGCGCGAACTGTCTGGCTGGATCTGAAGCGGAAATACAATCGAACGCCGCGAGCCGGCTTTCTATGCACCGGTAGTCCACTATCACCTGATTGTAACGTTCCTGAAACACAATTAAGTGTTTGGTGAAGTCGGTCGCGTTGAAAAATTTCCGTGGCCGGCATCTGAGGGAGAGCCAAATGGATTTCAGTGGTTTCGATATCGCGCTTCTTGTTCTTGTCGCTCTTGTCGTGCTCGTGCTTTTCAAAGGCATCCGGACAATCCCGCAAGGCTACAATTATACCGTCGAACGCTTTGGCCGTTATACCAGGACATTGAGCCCCGGCCTCAACCTCATCGTGCCGTTCGTCGACCGTATCGGCGCCAAGTTGAACATGATGGAGCAGGTGCTCGATGTCCCGACCCAGGAGATCATCACTCGCGACAACGCCACCGTCGCCGTCGACGGCGTCGCCTTCTACCAGGTGCTCAACGCCGCCCAGGCCGCCTACCAGGTCGCCGGGCTGGAGAACGCCATCCTCAACCTGACGATGACCAACATCCGTACCGTGATGGGCTCGATGGACCTCGACGAGCTTTTGTCGAACCGCGACGCCATCAACGAACGCCTGCTGCGCGTCGTCGACGAGGCGGCACATCCCTGGGGCATCAAGATCACCCGCGTCGAGATCAAGGACATCAATCCACCGGCCAATCTCGTCGAATCGATGGGTCGCCAGATGATGGCCGAGCGCAACAAGCGCGCGCAGATCCTCGACGCCGAAGGCCTCAAGCAGTCGCAGATCCTCGAAGCCGAGGGCCGCAAGGAAGCCGCCTTCCGCGACGCCGAGGCGCGCGAACGCTCGGCCGAGGCCGAGGCCCGCGCCACCCAAGTGGTGTCGGAAGCGATCGCCAAGGGCGACGTGCAGGCGCTCAACTACTTCGTTGCGCTGAAATACACCGAAGCACTGACCAGGATCGGCTCTGCCACAAACAGCAAGGTCGTGCTGATGCCGATGGAAGCTTCATCATTGATCGGCACGCTCGGCGGCATCGGCGCGATCGCCAAGGAAGTCTTCGGCGCAGAGGGCACTGCCGGCGCCACGCGGCAAGCTGCACGCCCGTCCGTGGTTCGTCCCAGCGAGACCTGAGGCCATGTTCGAACGCATCATTTCCGAACTCGGCCCCTGGGTTTGGATGGTTCTCGGCTTCGTCCTCCTGGTGATGGAGGTCATCGCACCGGGCATATTCATGCTGTGGATCGGCATCGCCGCGCTGCTGATCGGCGTGGTGTCCCTGCTCATCTGGGACGCGGACTTCTGGACCTGGCAGATCCAGGTTCTCGCCTTTCTGGCGATGTCGCTGGTTTCAACCTATGTCGGCAAGAGACTGGCGGGCGGACGCCATGACCCGACAGACCAGCCGCTGCTCAACCGCCGCGGCGAACAAATGATCGGCAGGATGGCCACGCTGGCCGAGCCGATCAAGGACGGCCGCGGCCGCATAAAGCTGGGTGACACGCTATGGCGCGTCTCCGGCCCCGACCTGCCGGCCGGCACGCAGGTGCGCGTGACGGGCGCGGCCGACACCGATCTGGAACTGACGGTCGAGGCGGTCCTGGACTGATCCGACCATCTCGGCGGGCGACTTCAAACGGGCCTGAGGTCTGTCAGGCCGCGCCGATGCGCAGCAGATCATGCAGATGGACAAGTCCGACCGGCCGTCTGCCTTCGACAACCATCAGGCTGGAGATGGTCGAACTGTTGATCGTCTGCAGCGCCGTCGCCACCAGTGTATCCGGTCCGGCCGTCTTCGGCTCCTTGGTCATGACCTGATCGACGCTCATCGCCAGAAGGTTGCTGCCGATGTGGCGCCTGATGTCGCCGTCGGTGATAATGCCGATCAGCGCACCATCCGCAGCGGTTATCGCCACGCAGCCAAACCCCTTGCGCGACAATTCGAGGATCGCTTCGTGCATTCCAGTGCCGGAAGGCACCAGCGGCAGCCTGTCGCCGACATGCATGATGTCGCGGATCTGCGTCAGATTGGCGCCAAGCTGCCCACCGGGATGGAAGGTGCGGAAATGATCCGGCGTGAAGCCGCGCGCTTCGAGCAGCGCGATCGCCAGTGCATCGCCGATCACCAGTTGCAGCAGCGTCGATGTCGTCGGCGCCAGGCCGTGCGGGCAGGCTTCCGGGGCACGCGGCAGCAAAAGCACCACATCGGCCGCCCGCGCCAGCGCTGATCGCTCCCCGGCGGTGACAGCGATCAGCGGAATCGAGAAGCGCCTGGAATAGGCGATGATGCCCTTGAGCTCGCGGCTCTCGCCCGACCACGATATGGCGATGATGGCGTCGTCCCTGGCGATCATGCCGAGGTCGCCATGATTGGCTTCGGCAGAATGGACGAAGAAAGCCGGCGTGCCGGTCGAGGCGAGCGTCGCCGCGATCTTTGAGCCGATATGGCCGCTCTTGCCGACGCCGGTGACGATGACGCGGCCGGCGATATGCGACACCATATCGACGGCGCGCGCGAACGGTTCGGTCAATCCGTTTTCGAGCGCGGCCGCCAGCGCCGCGACACCGGCCTGCTCGGTCGCTACCGTTCTAAGCGCCGAGGCGATCGAAGCTTGCCCATCGAGCCGCTTCTTGTCTGGGGATCCCGCATGCATGGCTGATGCGATTAGCGCTTTGCCGCGCGCCTGTCCAACGGAATTGCCATCCGGTAGCCATCCATGGGCTTCGATCGACCGCCGCCTCAACCCTGCGTTAACCATCCCCGTTTACGGTTCGGTAAGTATGGCGTGCCTGCGCCGCGCAAGCAGTGGTAGCGATGTCCGGGGCCCAGCCTGAAAAGAAAAAAAGACGAAACGGCAAGGCGGTCTGCGCCTTGCTGCTGGCGACCAGCGTCTTCGCCTTGCTGCGGCCTGCGCAGCCCTATGCCCAGGTAACCGAGCTGCGCGGCGAGGTTTCGGAATCGGCGATTCTGGACGACCAGCAGCGCAAAACCAGGCAATTGAGCATCGCCCAGGAACAGACGGCGCAGGCTGGCGCAACCAGCCAGAGCACTGCGCCGACGCCCGCCTATCAGCCGGCCAGCCAGGGCGCCGTACAGGACGACACGGCGCCAACGATCGGCAGCATTTTTGATCCGCCGGAAGCAACCGACGATCCGTTTGCGGAATCCCCCGCTCCCGTCCCGCCGCCCCGGCCATCAAGCGTAACGCAGGGCGCAGCCGATCAAGAAGAGGCCGCCGAGACGCAAGCCGCCACCGCGATGACGGCCACGACGGATGACACGGATACGGCCGAGACGGACCAGGACCCAATCAATTCCCGTGCCGTGACCATCGATTCCGCCGACAGGCAGCAGCTCGATCCGGGCGCCGAGCGCGTCGAAGCCATCGAAGGCCGGGACAGGAGGGCCGAGGACGATCCGTTCGCCGCCACCGGCATCAAGCTCGGCTCCTTCGTGATCAGGCCGACGCTCGAGCAAGGCCTGAGGGCCTCGTCAAATGCCGATTCCAGCAGCGAAGGCAAGCCGGCCCTGCTGTCGGAAACGACGCTGCGCTTCAATGCCATCTCCGACTGGCGGGAGAATTCGGCTGTCATCGACGGCTACGGCACCTTTCTCAAGACCATATCGGGCGACGAGGTTCAGGAGGCACGGGGCCGTGTCGATGGCACGCTCAATGTCGACCTCGACAACGATCTGCGCGCTATCGCCACACTCGGTTACGAGGCGGCGCCGGAAACGGCTTCGTCGCCGGTCGTCATCGAAGACACCGTCGAGCAGCCAGTGAGCCAGACCATTGACGGCAGCCTCGCGGTCGAGAAGGACGCCGGCAAGATGCGCTTCGTCCTGACCGGCGCGGTCGAGCACGACATTTATGGCGACGCCAAGCTTTCGACGGGAGGAACGCTGTCGCAGAAAGACCGCGACTCGACGCTCTATACCGCCACCTTGCGAACCGGCTACGAGATTTCCCCCGCCATCACCCCCTTCACCGAAGTCGAAATCGGCCGCCGGGTCTATGATTTGCGCGTCGACACCAATGGTTTCGAACGATCCTCGACGGGACTTGGGGTTCGGGCCGGCGCCGAGCTCGACCTCGGCGAGAAGCTTGCCGGCGAATTCTCGGCCGGCTGGCTGCGGGAGGCGTTCGACGACGACCGGCTGCCGGCAATTTCGGGTGCCACGGTGAACGCCGACCTCAGATGGTCGCCGGAACGCGGCACCACGATCGGCCTCATCGGACAAACGACCGTCGAGGGCACGACAACCCCCTACGAAAGCGGCGACATCCTTTACTCCGGCCTCCTCGCGGGCGAGCGGGAAATCCGTGCCAACCTGATTGGGAACGCAGCTTTCGGCGTGGGCTGGCGCGACTACGTCGGGTCCGATGGCCATGATCTGATACTGAGCGCCGAGGCCGGACTGACATGGTGGCTCAACCGATATGCCGGACTGACCACCCGCGCCAGAACTGAAAAACAGACCAGCAACCTGGAGGGTCGCGACTACACCGCCCACAGCATCTTTGTCGGGGTGACGCTGCAGCCGTAAACCAAGTTGTTGGAGGTTTGGGGCATATCGAGATTCAAGTCAGGCCGTGGCGGGAACGGTGGTATGCCCGTCGTTATCGCACCCTCGGTTCAAGCCCGGTTCAAGCCCGAGGGCATGCTTTCGCGCGCATGCATTAGAACGCCGCGCCCCGCTGCTCTGACGGTTTCATCTCGTCGAGAAGCTTGCTGATAGCGCCCGCCATGCGTCCGTTTATGTCGCTGCGCCAAAGCGCGAAGGCGACGTTGGCCTCGACAAAGCCTTCCGGCGATCCGCAATCGAAGGTGCGCCCTCGGTAGTGGCAGCCATAGAAGGGCTGCTGCTTCTCCAGCTTCAGCATCGCATCGGTGAGTTGTATCTCGTTGCCGGCGCCCTTCTCCTGACCTTCGAGTATCCCAAATATCTCCGGCTGCAGGATGTAGCGCCCGTTGATGTATAGATTGGAGGGTGCCGTGCCTGCTTTCGGCTTCTCCACCATGCCGGTAATGCGGAAACCATGATGCGTATCCTCGCCGCGGCCGACGATGCCGTATTTGTGCGCCTCGGCGGGGTCGCATTCCTGAACCGCGACAATGTTGTTGCCGGTCTCGGCATAAAGCTCGACCATTTCCTTCATGCAGCTTTTTTCGGACTGCATGATCATATCGGGCAAAAGCAGCGCGAAGGGCTCGTCGCCGACCAGCTCACGGGCACACCAGACGGCATGGCCAAGGCCAAGCGGCACCTGCTGGCGGGTGAAGCTGGTCTGCCCTGGCGAAGGTTGCAGCCGCTGCAGGCGGGCGAGCTCGTCGTCCTTGCCCCGCTGGGCGAGCGTGTCATAGAGTTCGAACTGGACGTCGAAATGATCCTCGATGACCGCCTTGTTGCGTCCGGTCACGAAGATGAAATGCTCGATGCCGGCTTCGCGTGCCTCGTCGACCACATACTGGATGACAGGCCTGTCGACGACGGTCAGCATTTCCTTGGGTATGGCCTTGGTGGCCGGGAGAAAACGCGTGCCGAGGCCGGCGACCGGGAAAACTGCCTTGCGAACTCTCTTCATGCTGTCAAATATCCGCTTCTAAGGTTGTTCGGCAATCCCGCTTCAAAACATTTTCGTGCCGGAATCTGGGATTATGGAACGGCTGGTCAGAAAAAATCTGTAGTCCGTAAAGCACCAACCCGCCTTTTCGTTCCCAACGGCACCTATGGTAAACTAAATGCTAACCGGGTTCGGCGATGAATGATCTTCCTGTGATGAAGAAGGAGGAAAAGATGTCCGTTCGCGACGCCGCAAAGCGCTTCACCAGCATCGTTGCGGCCGCCAGCCTTTCGCTTGCCTTGCTGATTTCAACCGGATCGGCTTTTGCCGACGCCGGTTTCCGGCAATGGGTGGCGAGCTTCCGCGCCACCGCGGTGCGGAGCGGCGTTTCCGGCGCCGTTTACGACCGCGCATTCGAGGGCATCAGCGATGCCGACCCGGTCGTGCTGGAAAAAGCGCGTTATCAACCCGAATTCACCGCGCCCGCCTGGGACTATTTCGACAACCGCGTCCATGACCAGTCGGTCGCTGTTGGCAAGCAGATGGCCAGGAAGTGGAAGCCGTGGCTGGACAGGATCGAGGCAAAATACGGCGTCGACCGTCACATCCTGCTGGCGATCTGGTCGATGGAATCGAATTACGGCGAAATCCTCAAGCGCGACGACGTCATGCGCAATGTCGTGCGTTCGCTGGCCACGCTTGGCTATGCCGATTCGAGACGATCGAAGTTTGCCCGCACACAGTTGATCGCGGCGCTGAAGATCCTGCAAAGAGGCGACATCGATAAAAGCCACCTCAGTGGCTCATGGGCCGGCGCCATGGGCCATACCCAGTTCATTCCCACCAGCTATCAGGCCTATGCGGTCGATATGGACGGCGACGGCAAGCGCGACATCTGGAATTCGATTCCCGATGCATTGGCAACGGCCGCCAATCTGCTCAGGAAGAACGGCTGGCAGGCCGGCAAAACCTGGGGCTATGAAGTCAGCCTCCCCGACGGAAGGAAGTTCCCGGCCGGATCGAAGTCGTTGTCGCAATGGCAAGCGCTGGGTGTCACGCGTGTCAACGGCAAGCCGTTCAAGAATAGCGCGGAGAAGGCCACGCTGAAGGTGCCAGGCGGCCGCGGCGGCCCGGCTTTCCTGATGGTCAAGAATTTTTCGGTCATCAAGCGCTACAACAATGCCGACAAATACGCGGTAGCCGTTGGCCTTCTTGCCGACGAAATCGCCGGCTATGGTGGGCTTGTGCAGGACTGGCAGCGGCCTTTCACGAAGCTCTCCTTCGAGGAGAGGCAGGAGCTTCAGCAACGGCTTTCCCAGTACGGCTACTACGACGGCAAGTTCGACGGCAAGATCGGCGAGGGATCGAGAGCCGCCATCATGGCCTTCCAGGCAAAGGCTGGCTTGACCCAGGACGGACATCCGAGCATGGAAGTGCTCAAATCGCTCAGGCAGAACTAGCCTCGCATAGGGGCTGGCTTGGAGCATCGGACCCAAACCGGTTTGGGGAATCCGATGCTCCAAAAAAAGATAGAGCGGCGGCACGGTTATACTAGAGTCCGGCGCTCTTAAGGGATGGAGACGGTAATTGGTTTCGGCTGCGCGTATCCGTGTGATCCTTCGTCGCGTGCCGATCCTGATTCTGGCTATTGCCGTTCTGGCCGTCAGCACTGCCGCCGTCTTTCACACGCCGGCCGTGGCGCAGGAAGAACAAAGGCGTGGCTGGTCGCTGCGCGACTTGTTGTTTCTGCGCCGAAGCGAGCGGGTGGAGCCGCCGCGACTGATTCAGCCGCGACAGATTCAGAGGATCGGGCCACGCAAGCCAAAAGCCAGAAAGGCCCGTGCCGCGCCGCGCCGGCCGGCTGAGCCGGCAGCCCCGATTGTCGAGAAGGCGCCGGATGCCCGCACCGTTCTGGTGGTCGGCGATTTCATGGCGACCGGCCTCGCCGAAGGTCTCGACACCGCCTTTGCCGAAAACAGCAAGATCAGGATCGTCGTCCGCAGCAACGGTTCGTCCGGTTTCGTGCGTGACGATTTCTACAACTGGCCCGAACAGATCAAGTCGCTGATCGAGACCGAAAAGCCGGCGGCCGTGATCGTCATGCTGGGCTCCAACGATCGGCAGCAAATGCGCGTGAACGGTGAACGCGAACAGCCGCGGTCCGAAGCCTGGACCAAGGAATACGAGCGCCGCACCGAATCGTTCGGCAACGCCATTGCGTCGGCCAAGGTGCCATATCTGTGGGTCGGCATGCCGGCCTTCAAGGCGCCGAAGATGACGTCCGACATGCTGGCTTTCAACGACATCTACCGCTCGACGGCCGAAAGTCACGGCGGCGAATTCATCGACATCTGGGACGGTTTCGTCGACGAGGAAGGCGCCTTTGTCACCAGCGGGCCCGATATCAACGGCCAGCCGGTGCGCCTGCGCACCGACGACGGCATCTATGTCTCGAAAGCCGGCAAACGCAAGCTCGCCTTCTATGCCGAAAAACCCTTGCTGAAGCTCCTTGGAATGACGGCGCCTCCGGGCACACCGGCAGCTTATGCGCCGGCCGGCGCTCCCGTCGGGGCGCCGGTGCCGACACCCATGGCCGTCGATCGCACCGTGCCGATGCTGCTCAACGATCCGGCACTCGACGGCGGTACGGAACTTCTCGGCGCCGCAGCGCCGGCAAAGGCGGACGGGCCTGGCGAAAAACTCGTAGTCGAGGGCAAGGCATCAGCTGCTTCGCCCGGCCGCGCCGACGATTTTTCCTGGCCGCCAAAGGGACAGCCTGCGGCGGCGGCCGCACCCGAAACGACCACGGCGATCACTCCGTAAACCTGCCCCGGGCACCGGAAGGGCAGAAAGCGCCTCAGATGGCCGCGGGGAGTAGAGTTTCCAAACGGTCTCAGCGCGGCAGCACGCTCGATCCCATCAGCGCCTCGTCGATCGAACGCGCTGCCTGACGGCCCTCGCGGATCGCCCAGACGACCAGCGATTGACCGCGGCGCACATCGCCCGCCGCATAGAGCTTTTCGACGCTGGTCTTGTAGTCGCGATCATTGGCCTCGACGTTGTTCGAGCGGCGGCTGTCGATGGCGATCTTCATCTGGCCAGCCAGCTCTGACACCGGCCCGACGGTAGCCGGCCCGGCAAAGCCGATAGCGATGAAGGCGAGATCCGCGCGGATGACGAATTCCGTGCCGACGATCGGCTTTCGCTTCTCATCGACCTCGCAGCATTTGACGCCGGTCAACGCGCCGTCCTCGCCGATGAATTCGAGCGTCGCCACCTGGAACTCGCGTTCGGCGCCTTCCGCCTGCGAGGACGAGGTGCGCATCTTCGTCGCCCAGTAGGGCCAGACCGAAAGCTTGTCTTCCCTTTCCGGCGGCTGCGGCCGGATATCGAGCTGGGTGACACGAACGGCGCCCTGGCGGAAGGCGGTGCCGACGCAGTCCGACGCGGTGTCGCCGCCACCGACGACGACGACATGCTGGCCGCCAGCGACGATCGGCGGCGAGGGCCACGCCACCGACTGGATCGGCTCGCCGCCGATGCGCTTGTTCTGCTGCACCAGGTAAGGCATTGCGTCATGCACGCCGTCGAGATCGTCGCCGGGAATGTTGGCCGGGCGCGGCGTTTCCGAACCGCCGCAATAGAGCACCGCATCATACTCGGCGAGCAGCTCCGCCACCGGCTTGTCGACGCCGACATTGATCCCGCAATGAAAACTCACGCCCTCGCCTTGCATCTGCTCAATGCGCCGGTCGATGTAGTGCTTCTCGATCTTGAAGTCGGGGATGCCGTAGCGCATCAGCCCGCCCGGCCGGCTCTCGCGCTCATAGACGTGAACGTCGTGCCCGGCGCGGCCAAGCTGCTGGGCGGCCGCCATGCCGGCCGGCCCCGAGCCAATGACGGCGACGCGCTTGCCGGTCTTCTTTTCCGGCGGATAGGGCCGGATATGGCCGGTTTCATAGGCCTTGTCGGCGATTGCCTGCTCGATCGTCTTGATGGCGACCGGAATGTCCTCGAGGTTCAGCGTGCAGGCTTCCTCGCAAGGTGCCGGACAGATGCGGCCGGTGAATTCCGGGAAATTATTGGTCGAATGCAAATTGCGGATCGCATTGTCCCAGTCGCCATTGTAAACGAGGTCGTTCCAGTCCGGGATCTGGTTGTGGACCGGGCAGCCGGTCGGCCCGTGGCAGTACGGAATGCCGCAATCCATGCAGCGCGCGGCCTGTTTCTCGACCTCCTTGTCCGACATCGGCAGCGTGAACTCGCGAAAATGCCGGATGCGGTCGGAAGCCGGCTGGTACTTGTGCACCTGCCGGTCGATCTCGAGAAACCCTGTTACCTTGCCCATAGTCCAGTTCCTGCTGTCCAGATGGTGCGGTTTTCGCCGCACCCGTTAACCTCTTGAGGCAGCCATGGCAACCTTCAGCACGAGGTCAGGATTGTTGATGAGACCCGTGCCGGGAAGCCAGGCTTCCCGGCCGTCGCAAAAATCTATTCCGCTGCAACGCCCATGCGCATGCGTTCCATTTCGATCAGCGCGCGGCGGTATTCGACCGGCATGATCTTCCGGAATTTCGGCCGGAAAGCCGCCCAGTTGTCGAGGATCTCGCGGCCGCGCACCGAACCGGTGTAATGGACGTGGTTCGAGATCAGCTGATAGAGACGCTCCTCATCATGGCTGGTCATGTCGCCGGACACGTCGACGCGGCCTTTGTGGTCGAGGTCGCCGCCATGATGGAGCAGTTTCTCCATCAGGTCGTCTTCTTCGGGAACGGGTTCCAGTTCGACCATCGCCATGTTGCAGCGTTCGGCGAAATCACCCTCCTCGTCGAGCACATAGGCGACGCCGCCCGACATGCCGGCGGCAAAATTGCGGCCGGTCTGTCCGATGACGACGACAATGCCGCCGGTCATGTATTCGCAGCCATGGTCGCCAACACCTTCGACGACGGCGGCCACGCCCGAATTGCGAACCGCAAAACGCTCACCGGCGACGCCGCAGAAATAGGCCTCGCCCTCGGTCGCGCCGTAAAGCACCGTGTTGCCGACGATGATCGACTCCGCGGCGACGATCTTCGTGTTTTCCGGCGGGCGGATGACGATGCGTCCACCCGACAGGCCCTTGCCGACATAGTCGTTACCAGCGCCAATAAGATCGAACGAAACCCCCCGCGCCAGGAAGGCGCCAAAAGACTGGCCGGCGGTGCCGGTGAGTTTCACCGAGATCGTGTCCTCACGCAGGCCCTTGTGCTTGAAGCGCTTTGCCACTTCGCCCGACAGCATGGCGCCGGTCGAACGGTCGACATTGCGGATCGGCAGCTCGATGCTGACCGGCTGCCGGGCTTCCAGCGCCGGCTTGGCCAACTCGATCAGCTTGCGGTCGAGCACGTCGTCGATCGGATGCTTCTGCCGCTCGGTCCAGTGCACCGCCTCGTGCGGGGCATCGGGCTTGAAGAACATCTTGCTGAAGTCGAGCCCGCGCGCCTTCCAGTGCTGGATCAGCGCCCGCTTCTCCAGGAGGTCGGTGTCGCCGATGATCTGGTCGAGGTGGGTGTAGCCCATCTCGGCGAGCAGCGCCCGCACCTCTTCCGCCACGTAGAAGAAGAAGTTGATGACATGTTCCGGCGTGCCCTTGAAGCGCTTGCGCAACACCGGGTCCTGCGTCGCGACGCCGACCGGGCAGGTGTTGAGATGGCACTTGCGCATCATGATGCAGCCGGCCGCGATCAGCGGCGCGGTCGAGAAGCCGAATTCGTCGGCGCCAAGCAGCGCGCCGATGACGACGTCGCGGCCGGTGCGCAGGCCGCCATCGACCTGCAGCGCGACGCGCGACCTGAGGCCGTTGAGCACCAGCGTCTGGTGCGTCTCGGCAAGGCCCATTTCCCACGGGCTGCCGGCGTGCTTGAGCGAGGTCAGCGGCGATGCGCCGGTGCCGCCGTCATAGCCGGAAATGGTGATGTGATCGGCACGCGCCTTGGCGACGCCGGCCGCAACCGTGCCGACACCGACTTCGGAGACCAGCTTGACCGAGACATCAGCCGCCGGGTTGACGTTCTTGAGGTCGTAGATGAGCTGCGCCAGATCCTCGATCGAGTAGATGTCGTGATGCGGCGGCGGCGAGATCAGGCCGACGCCGGGCGTCGAATGCCTGACCTTGGCGATGGTGGCATCGACCTTGTGGCCGGGCAGCTGACCGCCCTCGCCGGGCTTTGCGCCTTGCGCGACCTTGATCTGCATCACATCGGAATTCACCAGATATTCCGCCGTCACGCCGAAACGCCCGGAAGCGACCTGCTTGATCGCCGAACGCTCGGGGTTCTTGCCGCCGCCCGGCAGCGGCAGGTAACGGTCGGCCTCTTCGCCGCCCTCGCCGGTGTTAGACTTGCCGCCGATCGTGTTCATGGCGCGCGCCAGCGTGGTGTGCGCTTCCCTGGAGATCGAGCCGAAGGACATCGCACCGGTCGAGAACCGCTTGACGATATCGGCCGCCGACATGACCTCGTCGAGCGCGACCTTCTTGCGCCCGGTTTCTTCGGCCAGCCTGATCTTGAACAGGCCGCGAATGCTCTGCGCCCGCGCCGTCTCGCTGTCGATCTGAGCGGAATAGTCCTTGAACGTCTGCCACGATCCCTGGCGCACGGCGTGCTGCAAGGTAGCCACCGCATCGGGCGACCAGATATGCGCTTCGCCGCGCATGCGGAACATGTATTCGCCGCCGACCTCAAGGCTGTTGCGCAGCACCGGGTCGTTGCCGAAGCCATCGGCGTGGCGGCTGACCGTCTCGGCTGCGATCTCTTCCAGCCCGACGCCTTCGATCAGCGTCGCGGTGCCGGTGAAATATTTTTGTACGAAATCGGTCTTCAGCCCGATGGCGTCGAAGATCTGCGCGCCGCAATAGGACTGGTAGGTCGAGATGCCCATCTTCGACATCACCTTGAGAATGCCCTTGCCGATCGACTTGATGTAGCGGGAGACGACCTCATTGGCGTCGACTTCGGCCGGCAGCTCGCCGCGCTTGTGCATGTCGAGCAGCGTGTCGAAGGCGAGATAGGGATTGATCGCCTCGGCGCCATAGCCCGCAAGGCAGCAGAAATGATGCACCTCGCGCGGTTCGCCGGACTCGACGACCAGCCCCACCGACGTGCGCAATCCCTTGCGGATCAGATGATGGTGGACCGCCGCCGTCGCCAGCAATGCCGGGATGGCGATGCGGTCCGGCCCGAGCTGACGGTCGGACAGGATGATGATGTTGTAGCCGCCGGCGACCGCCGCCTCGGCGCGCTCGCACAGCCGGTCGATGGCGCCCTGCATGCCGGCCGCGCCTTCGTTCGAAGCATAGGTGATGTCGATCGTCTTGGTGTCGAAACGGTCCTCGGTGTGACCGATGGAGCGGATCTTCTCCAGGTCGCCATTGGTCAGGATCGGCTGGCGCACTTCGAGCCGCTTGCGACGCGAATTGCCGACGAGGTCGAAGATGTTCGGCCTCGGCCCGATGAACGACACCAGGCTCATCACCAGTTCCTCGCGGATCGGGTCGATCGGCGGGTTGGTGACCTGGGCGAAGTTCTGCTTGAAATAGGTGTAGAGCAGCTTCGATCTGTCCGACATCGCCGAAATCGGCGTGTCGGTGCCCATCGAGCCGACCGCTTCCTGGCCGGTGGTCGCCATCGGCGACATCAACAGCTTGGTGTCTTCCTGGGTAAAGCCGAACGCCTGCTGGCGATCGAGCAGGCTGACGTCCCTGCGCAGCGCCCGCGGCTCGACCGGCTTCAGGTCTTCGAGGATGAGCTGGGTGTTGGCGAGCCAGCTCTTGTAGGGATGCCTCGTCGCGATCTCCGACTTGATCTCCTCGTCGGAAACGATGCGGCCCTTCTCCAGGTCGATCAAAAGCATGCGGCCGGGCTGCAGCCGCCACTTCTTGACGATCCTTTCCTCCGGCACCGGCAGCACGCCGGCTTCCGAGGCCATGATGACGCGATCGTCGTCGGTGACGATGTAGCGCGCCGGGCGCAGCCCGTTGCGGTCGAGCGTAGCGCCGATCTGGCGGCCGTCGGTGAAGGCCACCGCCGCCGGCCCGTCCCACGGCTCCATCAGGGCGGCGTGGTATTCATAAAAGGCCTTGCGATCTTGATCCATCAGCTTGTTGCCGGCCCAGGCCTCAGGGATCAGCATCATCATCGCGTGAGCGAGCGAGTAGCCGCCCTGCGTCAGGAACTCGAGCGCATTGTCGAAACAGGCGGTGTCCGACTGCCCCTCATAGGAGATCGGCCACAGCTTGGAGATGTCGTTGCCGAACAGTTCGGAATCGACCGAGGCCTGCCGCGCCGCCATCCAGTTGACGTTGCCGCGCAGCGTGTTGATCTCGCCATTATGGGCGACCATGCGATAGGGATGCGCCAGCTTCCACGACGGGAAGGTATTGGTCGAGAAACGCTGGTGGACGAGGATCAGCGCCGTCTCGAAACGCGGATCGGTCAGATCCTTGTAATAGGCGCCAACCTGGTAGGCCAGGAACATGCCCTTGTAGACGATGGTCCGCGATGACATCGACACGACGTAGAAGCCATTGTCGACGCCCTTGGTCTCTTCATGGATACGACCGGAAATGACCTTGCGCAGGATGTAGAGCCGCCGTTCGTAATCGTCGTCGCTCTCGATCTCGGCGCCGCGACCCAGAAACACCTGCCGCTGGACCGGTTCGGAAGCAGCGATATCAGGCGCCTTTGACAGCGATGAATTGTCGACCGGCACGTCGCGAAAGCCGAGCAGCGGCTGACCTTCGGCCTGCGCGACCTCGGCGATGATGCCTTCGATATGCGCCTGAAGCTCAGGATCGCGCGGCATGAACACATGGCCGACGGCGTAATGGCCGGGCTTGGGCAGTTCGACGCCCTGGCTGGCCATCTCGTCGCGGAAGAAGCGATCGGGAAGCTGCACCAGCACGCCGGCACCGTCGCCCATCAGCGGGTCGGCACCGACGGCGCCGCGATGCGTCAGGTTTTCGAGCATCGCCAGGCCGTCCGTGACGATCTGATGCGACTTGACGCCCTTCATGTTGACGATGAAGCCGACGCCGCAGGCATCGTGCTCATTGCGCGGATCGTAAAGGCCGTGGGCGGCGAACCCGGTAGGGGTCCGCCCGATCCTGGTCAGACCATTCGCGATCGACGGATTTTTGACGGCTGGCGCTTTCGTCTGCGCGGCCGGGCCGTTCGTCGCAGATGGCGTCACTTCCGTCATCGTCCTGTCCTCCATGCCAGCCCTTAGGGCGCTGGTTTCCGTTGGGAAGCGCATGAGCTTCCCTCTCATCATTGCGGCACGTCTTGCGAAATCCCGTCTTGCGAAATCCTTTGCCGAACCAGGCGGCCAGGTTCGCATCCGGCAATCGTACAGGCCAAAGCCAGGCTGTCTACCTGTCGCTCGCGGCAACGGCCGGAGAGGCCCAATGATACGCCAATCCAGCCTGTTTTGTGCGACAAAATAAGACAGTACTACTGTCCTAAATTTTTTATGACAGAAATTGCGGATGCGCACAAGACCGATTCGCAACAATCGTTGGCATCCAGAGACAGAAAATTACGCTCGACCCCGCCAAAACGCAAGCTTCAGTCGCGGCCTTAATGCATGTCGCGCAAAAGCATGCCCTCGGGCCTGACCCGAGGGTGTTCAGCGGTTTTGCGATAACGACATGCATGAAACAACAACCTAAAGCGCGTCGCACGAGGTTGGCCGAACGCGACGCGCTTTAGGGCCCGGCCTCTCGCTGGCTTTACCGCTTTTCCGGAGATTGGCACTTGCGAGCGGCATGCGAAAGCCGCCAAGGTCGCCTCGATTTTCCCAGCACAGGCAAACCCATGAATTTCGCTTCTGACAATTGGGCAGGCGCCCATCCCAGCATCGCCGCGGGCCTGTCGGCCCATGCCGGCGGCTTTTCCACCGCCTATGGCGACGGCGCCCTCGACGAGGCCGCATACCAGCGCTTCAACGAAATCTTCGAGCGCGAGGTCGCGGTGTTTTTCGTGGCCACCGGCACCGCCGCCAATTCCCTGTCGCTGACCGCCTACAACAAATCAGGCGGCATTTCCTTCTGCCATCGAGAGTCACATGTCATCGAGGATGAATGCGGCGCCCCGGAATACTTTACCGGCGGCTCACGGCTCTATGCCGTCGACGGTGCGCTGGGCAAGATCGATGCGAGTAAGCTGGACAGGGCGGTCGGCCGCTTCGCGCCTGAAATCGTCCATTCCGGGCGCCCGATGGCGGTGTCGATCACCCAGTCGACCGAGGTCGGAACCATCTACACACTGAACGAAATCGCCAGGATTTCGGCGATCGCCAAGCATCACAAACTGCCCCTGCACATGGATGGCGCCCGCTTCGCCAATGCGCTGGTCGCGCTCGATACAACGCCGGCGGAGATGACCTGGAAGGGCGGCGTCGACATCCTCTCTTTCGGCGGCACCAAGAACGGCTGCTGGTGCGCCGAGGCTATCGTGCTGTTCGACCTCGACCGCGCCAGGGAACTGGCCTTCCTGCGCAAGCGCGCGGCACAATTGTTCTCGAAATCGCGCTTCATCGCTGCACAGTTCGAAGCCTATTTCACGGACGAACTATGGCTCGACACGGCCCGGCATGCCAACGCCATGGCAGCACGCCTCGCAGCACTGATCGAGGATTCCGCGTCGGCGCGTCTGGCCTGGCTGCCGCAAGCCAACGAAGTGTTCGCGGTGCTGAAAAAGGCCAAGGCTGAACGGGTGCATTTGGCGGGTGCCGCCTTCTACGACTGGCACAAGCCGCACGACTTTGATGGCCATATCGGCGAGGACGAAGCGCTCTACCGTTTCGTCACCAGCTTTGCGACCACGGCCGAAGAGGTCGACCGCTTTGGCGAGCTAATTGCTGGATAGCGGCACCTTATCGTGAAAAGGGCGGCGCCAGGCGCCGCCCTTCGTCCCTGAGATCGTCTTTGTGACGCAGCTTACGCGGCGGTCTTGGCCTCGATCTGCTTGGCCTTCGCCGAAGACGCGGTGATCGCGATCTTGCGCGGCTTCAACTCCTCGGGAATATTGCGCTTGAGGTCGACGAAGAGCAGGCCGTTCTTCAGCGAGGCGCCGACGACGTCAACATGGTCGGCAAGCTGGAAGCGGCGCTCAAAGGCCCTGCTGGCGATACCGCGATAGAGCAGTTCGGAGCCTTCGCCATTGCCCTCCTTGCGCTCACCCTTGACAGTCAGGACGTTGCGGTGAGCCTCGATCGAGAGCTCATCGTCCGAGAAGCCGGCGACCGCCATCGAAATGCGATAGGAATCCTCACCGGTGCGCTCGATGTTGTAGGGCGGATAGGTCTGCGCACCTTCGGGCTGCGCAAGCGAATCGAGCATGGTGAACAGCCGGTCGAAACCGACGGTCGAACGATAGAGCGGGGAAAAATCAACGTGACGCATAGTGTGTTCTCCTGTTGAGCAACAAGGTTTGCGTATGGCCGGTGCGAAACCCGTGACGGCGTTCCGGATAGGCCAGCGGCCCCGACATGGGCGGCCGCAACAGACATTTGGGGAGCACCAGAAGGCATTTCAAGATTCTGCCGCCTCGATGAACGGCAGATGAACCGCGGCTTCGGCGGACGTTCAGCTAGGTCGCGCTAATCTGCTTCCAGGATCAAGGAACAGGCGGCGGTTACGGCGCCGCGCGTCCTCTCGGACACGCAAGCTGTACACTTTGATTGCGCATGATTCACGGCGAAATCGGCTGCGATTTCGGGGTTATGCGCGAGATGCCGCAACAGGGCCGACCGGGTGTAACGTCCCTTCCGCCCGGATCGACGGGGGGCCGGAAGCATGCCGCAAGCTGCTTTCGGCCTCACTCGCTGGCTGCCTCGTTCAGCCTTTCCAGCGCGTCCGGAATTCCTTTGCTTTCGCTGCCCTTTGCTTTTGCTGTATGGGGCGTCTATGCCTAGCAAAGCTTGCGCCCTGCAGGCAGCGACACTTAAAACGCAGCGCCGAATGACGGACCGCCTCGACAAAATCCCCCTTTTTTGCGAAATTCCGGGCAATCCGCTGCCGGAAAATGCCGCCGGTGGTTTCTTCACCACGCGCGACGGCAAGAAAATCCGTTATGGCCTCTTTGCCGCGGTTGCGCGCCCGCTGAAAGGCACCGTGGTCGTCTTGACCGGCCGCAACGAGTGCATCGAGAAATATTTCGAGACCATCCGCAACCTCGCCGACCGCGGCTTTGGCGTCGCCACCTTTGACTGGCGCGGCCAGGGCGGTTCCGACCGGCTAATCAGCGACCGCCAGCGCGGCTATGTCCGCAGTTTCTTCGACTACACCGGCGACCTGGAACAGTTCTTCGAGGAGATCGTGCTGCCCGACTGCCGGGGGCCGTATTACATATTGGCCCATTCGGCCGGGGCGGTGATCACACTGCTTGCCGGGCCGTCGATGGTGAACCGCGTACGCCGCATGGTGCTGATCGCGCCATTCCTGGCCGTTCCCGACCTGCCGGTCTCGACAACCACCGTTCGCCGCCTCTGCTCGCTGTTCTGTCTGCTGGGCCTTGGCCGGCTCTATGCCGCCTGGGGTCCGCGGCCCAGAAGAACCATACCGTTTGCCGCCAACATGGTGACATCGGATCCGGAGCGGTATCGACGCAACACGCTGATCTACGAAACCTACCCGCAGCTGGCGCTCGGCGGCCCGACGATCCGATGGCTGAAAGCGGCGGCTGAGGCCTCCGAGGCGGTCAGCGATCCCGACTTCATGGCCAGGATCCAGGTTCCCTTGCTGGTGGTCGCCGCCGGCGCCGACCAGGTCGTCTCGACGAAGGCGGTGGAAACCTACACCAGACGGCTGCGTCTCGGTTCGCTGCTGGTGATCGATGGCGCACGCCATGAAATATTGCAGGAAGCCGACTTTTTTCGCGAGCAGTTCTTTGCCGCCTTCGATGCCTTCATCCCGGGAAGCGACGACACCGCCTGATTGAGTGCCGTGCTCCCCCGGACGCGCAAAGAGCGCTCCAAATCATTGAAAATATGACTGGCTTGAAAAAATGCCCTACCTGGTCGATCGTCGGCCTACGCCTGCCGGGCGAAATCCATGATCCAATTGGTCTCCCAGGTCTTGCCGCCATCCGGTGAAAAAGCCTGCTCCCAGCGCGCCGATTTTTCAGTGATCCGCGACCACAGGAAACGAATTTGGATAGCGCGTCCGTCAAAAACGTCTTCACACAGGAACGTGCCGACGCCTGCTTCGAAGGCGCCGCGCATCGGAACATCGATGGTCGCCGGGTTGCGGCCGTCGAGCCACCAGATCGACCATTGTCTCGTCGCCGGATCGAACGTCCGCAGCGTGGCGGCGCGATAGGCGGCGCCGGGCAATTCAATGACATTGTCGTCGACATTGCCGAGGCCGCCAAGGATCGGGCGCACCTCGCATGTCCCGCCAAACACGTCCCAGTTGGTGTCGCCTTGCAGGCGCTTCTGCAACCTTCGATGGCTGACGTTCCAGCGTCCGAAGAAGAAATCGAAATCGGCCCGGCCATCTGCTGGAGCATTTTCTGCTCGAGCATTTTCGGAACGGCTGGCTGTTGACTGCGTCGGCATGTGATTCCCTTCGGTGATATTGTCTCCATAGCCGAGAGCTGCTGACACCCTGCCGTCAGGAACGTGGGCTGTGAAACGGCCAGTTGCCCAGCCGGTTCAGCCACGCAGCGCCGCCATCGCGGCGGCATGAAGCTCCGGCGTTGCCGCAGCCAGGATATCGCCGCCCCTTTCCGCCGGTCCGCCTTCGAAGGTGGTGACGACGCCGCCGGCCTTCTCGATGATCGGGATCAGCGCGACGATATCGTAGGGTTTCAAACCGGGGTCGGCGACGATGTCGACGCTTCCCGCCGCGACCATGGCGAAGGCATAGCAGTCGGTGCCGTAGCGGGCGAGTTGGACCTGCCGCTCGAACAGGTCGTAGCGCAGGCGCGCGTCTCCCTGGAACAGCGCCGGCGTGGTGGTGAACAGCGTCGCCTCGGCGAGGCTCGTCGTCTTGCGTGTCGTCAACCTTCGCGGTCCGCCCGGGCCTTCATAATGGGCGCCGGACGCGTTGGCGTAGAAAAGCTCACCGGTGAAGGGCTGCGACATCATGCCGGCAACGGCATCGCCGTCGACCGTCAGCCCGACCAACGTTCCCCACACCGGCAGGCCGGAAATGAAGGCACGGGTGCCGTCGATCGGATCGATCACCCAGACATGCCTGCTGGAAATATTCTCGCTGCCATGCTCCTCGCCGAGAATGCCGTGATCGGGATATTCCGCTGATATAAGCGCCCGGATGACCCGCTCAGCCTCGCGGTCGGCCTCGGTGACCGGGTCGAAGCTGCCTTGCTCCTTGTTGGCGACCGCGCCCTGGCTGCGGAAGCGCGGCAAGGTTTCGGCTGCGGCGGCATCCGCGATGCGCCGCATGAAATCGATGCTGATATCCAACTGAGTCTCCCCACGCTGCAGCCTGCTGGAACTCGTTTGCCTGCGGTAATGCGCCAAAACAAGGGCGTGCGGCACTTTTGCGCATCGACAACTGTTGCTCGAATGCAACGCTGGCGCCCTCGAAACTCAGTTTCCACATCATAGTGAATTAAAAACGCCGCTCGGCGGCTTGACATTTGTGCATCGCACAATAAATTTGTTCTCGGACAGGTTCTCCTGTCCATGCCCTCCTTGGGCGTTTCCTCCCTAGACTTCGACCGTGTCGTGCAAACGATGCGGTCTTTTTTTCGGCCCGACATCCACGCGATTGCGCGTCCCCGACCCGCACGCCGACGCCTTATCCGGTGCAAGATCTCGTTTCGATTTTCGGCATCATTCGGCGGCAAGCGGCAGGTCGATAAAATTGTGGTCGGGCATTGCCATCAGGTCGGCCGAGAATTGCGCCAGATCGTCGGCGAGCGCATCGAAGCCGGCGGATTTCTGGAACGTCCGCTCGTTCATGTAAAGCCCGCGATTGACCTCGATCTGCAGCGCATGGAGATGGCGCACGGGGCGGCCATAGTGCTCGGTGATGAAGCCTCCGGCGTAGGGCTTGTTGTGGGCGACGGTGTAGCCCATGCCGATGAGCAGGCCGATCGCCGTCTCGGTCAACGCTGCCGAGGCGGAGATGCCGAAACGGTCGCCGACGATGAAGTCGGGCCTGACACCGCTGTCGCCGACCCTGATGCTCGCCGGCATCGAGTGGCAATCGATCAGCACGGCAAAGCCGAACCGCGCATGGGTCCTGGTCAAAAGCCGTTTCAGCGTCTCGTGATAAGGTTTGTAGACGGCCTCGATGCGCCCGACGGCTTCCGTCAGCGGCAAGCGGCCGGCATAGATTTCGAGCCCCTCTCCCACCAGCTTGGGCACCGTGCCAAGCCCGCCGGCGACGCGCGCCGAGCGGATATTGCAGAACGACGGCACGGGTTCGGCGAACATGCGCGGATCGAGTTCCCACGGCTCCCGGTTGACGTCGAGATAGGCGCGCGGGAAGTTTGCCGCCAGCATCGGCGCGCCGAGCGCGACGGCGCCGCCGAACAATTCGTCGACATAGCAATCTTCGGAGCGGCGGATGGCGTTTCGGTCCAGCCTTGCCATCGCCAGGAACCGGTCCGGATAGTGACGGCCGCTATGCGGTGAGTTGAAGAGGAAGGGGACGCGCTGTTCGGCGCCCGACCGGATTTCGAAGGGGGGAACGACCGAAAAATCCTCGGCTGCCGTTTTCAATTTGAACGAACCTGGAAACACCAATGCATCATGGTTGGAAAGGTGCCACCTCCCCGGCCGCATGTCCAGCGTTTCGGCGTCCGGACCGCTTGTTTAAAGCCGGATCGGGCCTTTAACGTTCACTTGATGTTTACCCTCGCCTCCTCATATACAGGATGGTTAACGGGCTGCCCCACGGCAGTCCCGGGCGGGTGATTCGGACGGGACAAGATGGCACGCATTCTACTGGCGGAAGACGACGACGACATGCGCCGGTTCCTCGTCAAGGCGCTGGAGCGTGCCGGCTACCAGGTCAGCGATTTCGACAATGGCGCCAGCGCCTATGAGCGGCTGCGCGAAGAGCCTTTCTCGCTGCTCTTGACCGACATCGTCATGCCGGAGATGGACGGCATAGAACTCGCCCGCCGCGCCACCGAGATCGATCCCGACCTCAAGGTCATGTTCATCACCGGCTTCGCCGCCGTTGCGCTCAATCCGGATTCCAAGGCGCCGAAAGACGCCAAGGTGCTGTCGAAGCCGTTCCATTTGCGCGACCTCGTCAACGAGGTCGAAAAGATGCTGCAGGCAGCCTGACGCGCTTTCCGCCGCCGGCTTCCGGCGCGCCTCCGACGGCGTGGCAAGGCGAACCTTTCTTTCGCTTTTCCTGCTATTGACGCGCGGTGGCAAAAATGGTGTATGCGCGGCTTCGGATGGGCGTGTAGCTCAGCGGGAGAGCACTGCATTGACATTGCAGGGGTCACAGGTTCAATCCCTGTCACGCCCACCATCCAGACAAGCCGCCGTCCCTCGTACCCCGCAGATTTCCTCGTCTTGGGCGCTTCCAAGCTGGACTGCGTGAATGGCGTATTTTTCAATGAAGTCGGCAGAGAATCTCTTCGGCCACCTCGACGATATGAAATTGGTGTCCCGGGGCATCGCTCTTCCAGGTGAATCCGAGACGGTTCAAGCGTGTCAGCGAGCGATTTTGCTTTGGCCATGGCCAGAAGCCGGCCGCCCATGTCTGCTGGCAGCAATCAGCGTCGATTGAGATCAAGCCGCGCCGAGGCGGAGATCGCCCTTCTCGATATGCTGGAGAAACCAGGCATAGGTCTGCTCCAATCCGCTCTGAAGCGAGTAGCGTGGGCGCCAGCCCGTGGCAAACAGGCGCGATACGTCCATCAGCTTGCGCGGCGTGCCGTCCGGCTTCGTCGCATCGAATGTGAGCGCCGCCTCGGCGCCGACGACGGAAAGCATGGTGCGGGCCAGTTCGGCAATGGTGATGTCTTCGCCCGAGCCGACATTGACGTGGCTGTCGCCGGCATAGTTTTTCAGCAGCCAGACCAGGGCGTCGGCGGCGTCGTCGACATGCAGGAACTCGCGCATCGGCGTGCCCGATCCCCAGACCTCCAGGGTTTTGTCGCCGGCCCGCTTGGCCTTGTGCGCCTTGCGCATCAGGGCTGGCACGACATGGCTGGTGGAGAGGTCGAAATTGTCGCCGGGGCCAAAAAGGTTGGTCGGCATCGCCGAGATGTACTCGACACCGTATTGGCGCCGATAGGCCTGGCACAGTTTCAGCCCAGCGATCTTGGCGATCGCGTACCACTCGTTGGTCGGTTCGAGCGGACCGGTCAGCAAGGCATCCTCGGAGATCGGCTGCGCCGCAAACTTCGGATAGATGCAGGACGAACCGAGGAACAGCAATTTCTGCACCTCGTTGCGAAAGGCGCTCTCGATGACGTTGGTCTGCATGATGAGATTGTCCTGCAGAAAATCGACCGGCAATTTGTTGTTTGCCAGGATACCGCCGACCTTGGCCGCCGCCATCACCACGGCGTCCGGCCGGTGGCCAGCCATCCAGCGCCGCACGCCGGCCTGGTCCAAGAGGTCGAGTTCATCGCGGGATGCGGTCAGGACCTCGCAGTCCTCGTCCGCCAGCCTGCGCAATATGGCCGAGCCGACCATGCCGCGATGCCCGGCTACGAAAACGCGCTTGCCCCTTAGGTCGAAATCCATTGGCGTATCCCTATGCAGAACGGCCGCTGTGACCACCGGCGTCGGCGCGCCGGATGGCCCTGCGTCGGACGCATAGCGCATACAGATTTGCCCGGACAAGGCAAATCCCAGATTCGGGCGAGCTCTTCCTGTGGTATGGCGCTCAGACGCCCGCCACGGCGCACAGGTTCTTCATTCTGGCTATGGCAAGCTCGGGGTCGGCCAGCAATCCGGCCTGGTCGGCAAGACGGAACACATCGGCATAGTGGCAAATGCCGCGTGCCGATTGCATACCGCCGATCATCGAAAAATGGTCCTGGTGGCCATTCAGCCAGGCCAGGAAGACGATACCGGCCTTGTAATACTCGGTCGGCGCCTCGAAGATCTTTCGCGACAGAGGCACTGTCGGCGCCATCAGCGCGTCATAGCCTGAGCGGTCGCCAGCGGCCAGTTTCGCCAGCGCGGCATTGGCGACCGGCGCAATGGCGTCGAAATTCCCGAGCAGCGCGTGCGAATGTCCTGCGCCATCGCCGGCGATCAACTCGGGATAGTTGAAGTCGTCGCCGGTGAACATGACGACCCCTTCCGGCAGCCGGTCGCGCAGGGCAACCTCTTTGTCGGCATCGAGCAGCGATATCTTGATGCCCTCGACCTTGCTGGCGTGGCGTTCGAGGATGGCGACGACCGTATCGAGCGCAGTCTCAAATTCATGGCTGCCCCAATAATTCTTCAGCGCCGGATCGAACATGTCGCCCAGCCAGTGCAGGATGACCGTGCCGGATGCCTGGGACAGGATGCGGTCATAGACGCTGGCATAGTCTTCGGGACCCTTGGCGACAGCCGCCAGCGCGCGGCTGGCCATCATGATCGCCTTGCCGCCCAGGCCTTCGATGAAACCGAACTGCTCCTCATAGGCAGCGACGACATCATCGAGCGTCCTGGCGGCGCCTGGCGCCAGATGGTCTGTTCCGGCGCCTGAGGCGAGATCGGCGCCCTCGACGGATCGCGCCTCGGCGATCGAGCGGCGGATCAATTCCCTGGCATTTGCCCAGTCGAAACCCATGCCGCGCTGCGCGGTGTCCATCGCCTCGGCGATGCGGAAGCCGAGCCGCCACAGATGATGGCGAAACGCCATCGTGCGCTCCCAGTCGACCGCTGGATGAGACCACGGATCGGCCATTGCCAACGGATCGGCAACGACATGGGCGGCGGCATAGGCGATGCGCGAAAACCGCGCGCCGATCACCGGCTGCGCCGGCTGGCCGACAAGACGGTAGCGAGTGCTGCGACCGCCCTCCCCGGGCAAGGCAATGTCCATCGATCTCTCCCTCGGTCGCGCCTATTAAATGGAACGTTCCAAAAAATCAAGGGCCTTTGTGTAATCTCAATCCACACTCCACAATGCTGCGTCGCAGCGAGGAAAGCCGTGAATGCCGGATTGCTCGATTTTGTTAAAAATCCCGATTGACTCAAATCCAGCCCAGAATTAGAACGTTCCAATAAATTTGACCAAAAATACCGGGGGACGCATCTGGATGGCCATCAGGCCCAAGGCGACGATACTCGACATTGCCCGTGAGGCGGGCGTGTCCAAGTCGACGGTGTCGCTCGTGCTGCAGGGCAGCGATCTGATCCGGCCTGAGACCGCGCTGAAGGTTCGCAAGGCGATCGAGGATGTCGGCTATGTCTACAACCGCGGCGCCGCCAATCTGCGCAAGGCCCATTCCAATGTCATCGGCATGGTCATCAACGATCTCACCAACCCTTTTTTCGCCGAAATGGCGGTCGGCATGGAGCGCGTCTTCCAGTCGGCGGGCATCGTGCCGTTCATCGCCAACACGGCGGAGAATCCGGTGCGCCAGGAAGAAGTGCTGAAATCGCTGATGGAGCAAGGTGTCGCCGGGTTCATCGTGTCGCCGGCGCGCGGCACGGCGCCTGGTGCTTTCCGCCGCATCGAGATGGCGGGCCTTCCGATCGTCTTCACCATGCGCCGCCTTCCCGAAAGCCGCATCCCGGTGATCGCGCCCGACAATCATCGCGGCGCCTGGCTCGCCACCGCCCATCTGATCGGCAAAGGGCATCGCCGGCTGGCGTTCTTCGGCGGCTCATCGGACCTGGTGGTCTATCACGAGCGGCTCGGTGGTTTTCGCGAGGCCTGCGAGGGGCTCGGCATCGCCAAACGCGACACGCTCGTCGTCGAAGGCGAAACCAGCCGCAAGGGCGGCATTGCCTGCCTGGAGACGGCGCTCGCCATGGCCGAGCCGCCTACCGCGGCGCTGTGCTTCAACGATGCGGTTGCCTTCGGCGTCATGCTGGCGCTGCGCAAGCGCGGCCTCGAGCCCGGCGCCGATTTCGCCGTTGTCGGCTTCGACGACGTGATCGAAGCCCAGCACTACATGCCGGCGCTGACCAGTGTCGCGGTGGATTCGGCAGGCCTCGGCGAGCGCGCCGCCCATGTCATGCTGAAGATGATCCAGTCGCGCACCACGCGCGCCGAGGATCATATCGGCGCCGTCAACCTCGTGGTCAGGGACAGTTGCGGTCCTGATCGCCGTGCGGGAATGGGAGACGCTGCATGACCGTGAAATGGGGACTGATCGGCGCAAGCACGATCGCCAGGCAATTCATGATCAACGCCATCCGCGCGCAACCGAACAGCGAGATCGCGGCGGTGATGAGTTCCAGCCCGGAGCGCGCCGCTGCCTATGCCAAGGCGAACGGCATTGCGCTCGCCGTCTCGACGCTCGATGCATTGCTCGGCTCCGGCGTCGACGCCGTCTACATCTCGACCACCAACGAACTGCATCTCGAACAGGCATTAGCCGCCATCAAGGCGGGAAAACATGTGTTGTGCGAAAAGCCGCTGGCGCTGACCAGCGCCGATGCGCGCACAATGGTCGCTGCCGCCAGGGCGGCCGGTCTCGTGCTCGGCACCAACCATCATCTGCGCAATGCCGGCTCGCACCGGGCGATGCGCGAAGCCATCGCCGCCGGCCGCATCGGCAAACCGATTGCCGCGCGCGTCTTTCACTCCGTCTATTTGCCTGAGAATCTGCAGGGTTGGCGCATCACCAGGCCGGAAGCCGGCGGCGGTGTGGTGCTCGACATCACCGTGCACGATGCCGACACGCTGCGTTTCGTGCTCGACGACGATCCGCTCGAGGGTTCGGCGTTCACCCAGGCCGCAGGCATGGCCAGTAGCGGGCTGGAAGATGGCGCCATGTGCATCTGGCGCTTCAGATCGGGCATCATCGCCCAGTCGCATGAGGGCTTCACCACCAAATTCGCCGGCACCGGCTTCGAGGTGCATGGCAGCGAAGGCTCCCTGATCGCGAAAGATGTGATGACGCAGAAGCCGATCGGCTCCGTGCTGCTGCGCACGGCAAAGGGCGAGGAGGAATTGAACTTCGACCGCGAAGACCTTTATGTCAGGTCTTTGCGCCAGTTCCATGCGGCAATCCGTGGCGAATGCCAGCCGTCGGCCACCGGCGAGGACGGCGTCTGGTCGCTGACATCGGCCGAGGCGGCGTTGCAATCCGCCAGGTCCGGCAAATCAGTCGCGATCGATCCGAAACTCGGGGGCGCAGAGTGAAGCTCGTCTCCGCAACGCAAGCCGCCAGCCTGATCGGGGACGGCATGGTCGTTTCGGTATCGTCGTCGAGCGGTCTCGGCTGCCCGGATGCGGTGCTCGCCGCGATCGGCGAGCGCTTCGAGGCAGAGGGCCATCCGAAGAACATCACGACGCTGCATCCGATCGCCGCCGGCGACATGTACGGCATCAGGGGTATCGACCATCTGGCCAAGCCCGGCCTGTTGAAGCGCACGCTGTGCGGCTCCTATCCGTCCGGCCCGTCCTCTTCGGAGCCGCCGCAGATCTGGAAGATGATCAGCGACAATTCGGTCGCCGCCTACAACGTGCCATCAGGCATCCTGTTCGACATGCACCGCGAGGCCGCCGCCAAGCGCCCTGGCGTGCTCACCAAGGTCGGCCTCGACACCTTCGCCGACCCGCGTCATCAGGGCTGCGCCATGAATGCGGCGGCCAGCGAGCCGATCGTTTCGGTGCAGCAATTCGACGGCGAGGAATGGCTCTACTTCCGCTCGATCGTGCCTGACGTTTCCATCATCCGCGCCACCACTGCCGACGAGCGCGGCAACCTCACCTACGAGCACGAGGGCGCTTATCTCGGCGGGCTGGAGCAGGCGCTCGCCGCCCGCAACAATGGCGGCATCGTCATCGCGCAGGTGAAGCGCGTCGTCGAGAACGGCACGCTGAAGCCGCATGACGTACGCGTGCCCGGTGTGCTGGTCGACCATATCGTGGTGGCGCCCGACCAGTTGCAGACGACACTGACGCCCTACGATCCGGCCATCTCGGGCGAGATCTTCCGGCCGCTGTCGACTTTCCGCAACGCCGAGATGAGTGTCCAGAAGGTCATCGCGCGGCGCGTTGCCATGGAGCTTGCCGACGGCATGGCCGTCAACATCGGCTTCGGCATCTCGGCCAACGTGCCGCGCATCCTTATCGAGGAGGGCCAGCACGGCAAGGTCACCTGGGTGATCGAACAGGGCGCGGTCGGCGGCGTGCCGCTGCTCGATTTCAAGTTCGGCTGCTCATCGAATGCCGACGCGTTCATGCCTTCGCCACACCAGTTCATCTACTTCCAGGGCGGCGGTTTCGACGCGTCGCTGCTGTCCTTCCTGCAGATCGATCGCCACGGCTCGGTCAACGTGTCGAAGCTCTCGGCCAGGCCACATGTCACCGCCGGCGCCGGCGGTTTTGTCGACATCACCGCGCGGGCGAAGAAGATCGTCTTCTCCGGCTTCTTCAATGCCGGCGCCAAGCTGTCGCTGGCCGATGGCGGCATCCGCATCAACGGGGAAGGCAAGGTCAAAAAAGTGGTCGGCGAGGTCGAGCACATCTCCTTCTCGGGCAAGCGCGCTGTCGCGCAAGGACAGGACATCACCTATGTCACCGAGCGCTGCGTCATGAAACTGACGCCGGATGGGCTGATGGTGACGGAGTTGGCACCCGGCATCGACCTCGAGCGCGACGTGCTGGCGCAGGCCGAGATCCCGCTCGCCGTCGCCAACGACCTGAAGGTCACGCCAGACGCTCTCTATCTTGACCGGCCGATCGGACTGTCGCTCAATGGCCGCGCCTCGCTTGGAGGCGCGCATGGCTGAGCGTCTCGTCACCTTTGAAACAGATGGTGCCATCGGCATCGTCACGCTGCGCCGGCCGGAAAAATTCAACGCGCTCGACATCGCGATGCTGCGCGCGCTGGAAGCCGCGCTCGACGCGGCGGAAGCTGCGGACAGCGTTCGTGTCGTGCTGCTGTGCGGCGAAGGCAAGGGCTTTTGCGCCGGCGGCGACGTCGAAGCCTGGTCGCGAATGAGCGCAGCCGATTTTCAGGTGCAATGGGTGCGTTATGGCCACCGCGTCTTCGACCGGCTGGCGCAGTTGCGGCAGCCGACCATCGCCGTTCTCTCCGGCCATGCGCTGGGCGGCGGGCTGGAACTGGCGGCGGCTACAGACTTCCGCGTAGCCGAGGCGCAGGTGAAATTAGGTTTTCCGGAAACCTCGATCGGCGTGGTGCCCGGCTGGTCCGGCACGCAGCGCGCCGTGCGCCGCTTCGGCGCCCAGACGGTGCGGCGCATGGCAATCGGCGGCGAGACGTTCGTGGCGGCCGAAGCGCTCGCTCTGGGCCTCGTCGACCGGGTGGTCGACACGGGCAACGCGTTCACCGAGGCCTGGGCCTGGGCCGGCAATATCGCCGCGCGCGGCCCGCTGGCAACCGAGTCCGCCAAGCTGATGATCGCGATCGCCGAGGGCGAGGAAAGTGCCGCCGCTGCAGAGGCGCTGGCCAGCGGCTTCATCGCGCTGACCGGCGACCTCAAGGCCGGTGTCGAGGCTTTCAAGGCCAAGCAGAAACCGGCGTTTTCAAGATCATAGAATGCGAGTGGAACGTCACATGAACTTGCCCCTCACCATCGCCATGCCCGCCGAGGCATCCGCAGCACCGAAGAGCTACCGGCTGCTGATCGACGGCAAGTTCGTCGATGCCCGCGAAGGCCGCATGCTGGAGCGCAACAGCCCCGGCCACGGCTTCACCGTTTCGCGCTATGCGCAAGCCGGCGAAGCGGACGTCGAGGCAGCGGTGCAGGCCGCGCACAAGGCCTTCGAGACCGGCCCGTGGCCGCGCATGAAGGCCGGCGAGCGCGCCGCGATCCTGCTCAAGGCAGCGGACCTGATCGAGGCGCGGCTCGAGGAGATTGCCCGGCTCGACGTGCTGGAATCCGGCAAGCCGATCGCCCAGGCGCGCGGCGAGATCGGCGGCGCCGTCGACATCTGGCGCTATGCCGCAGCACTTGCCCGCACGCTCCATGGCGAAACCTACGCCAACCTCGGTGACGCCATGCTGGGCGTCGTGCTGCGTGAACCGATCGGCGTCGTCTCGATCATCACGCCGTGGAATTTTCCCTTCCTCATCGTCAGCCAGAAACTGCCGTTCGCGCTCGCCGCCGGCTGCACGGCTGTGGTCAAGCCGAGCGAGATGACGTCGGCCTCGACCTTCGTGCTCGGCGACATCCTGATGCAGGCCGGCTTGCCGGATGGCGTCGTCAACATCCTCGCCGGCCTGGGCGCCGATGTCGGCGCGCCGATGGTCGCCCACCCACTGGTCGAGATGGTGTCGTTCACCGGCTCCACCCGGGTCGGCAAGATGACCATGGCGTCGGCTGCAAACGCGCTGAAGAAGGTCTCGATGGAGCTCGGCGGCAAGAACGGCCAGATCGTCTTTCCAGATGCCGACCTCGAAGCGGCGGCCGACGCGGCGGTGTTCGGCGGCTTTTTCAACGCCGGCGAATGCTGCAACGCCGGCAGCCGGCTGATCGTCGATGAGGCGATCGCCGACGACTTCCTCGGCGCAGTGAAGGCGCTCACCGCCAGGGTCACCGTTGGCGATCCGCTCGACGACAGCACCAAGGTCGGCGCGATGATCTCTTCCGAGCACCTCTCCAAGGTGACCGGCTACGTGGCGGCGGCTGCAAACGACGGCAGCAGCGTCTATAGCGGCGGCAAGCAGATCGCCTCAAGTGCCGGTCAGTATCTCGACCCGACCATCCTTCGCGGCGTCACCGAAGACATGGCCATTGCCCGTGAAGAAGTGTTCGGACCGGTGCTGTCGGTGCTGACGTTTGGATCGATTGAGGAGGCGTTGCGCATCGCCAACAACACGCCCTATGGTCTATCGGCGGGCGTGTGGAGCGCCAGCATCGACACCTGCATGTCGGTGGCGCGGAATGTGCATTCGGGAACCGTTTGGGTGAACACGTTCATGGAAGGTTATCCCGAGCTGCCTTTCGGAGGCTACAAGCAGTCCGGTCTCGGACGCGAACTCGGCAAGCGCGCCGTCGAGGACTATACCGAGGAAAAGACGATCCAGTTTCATCGCGGCCAGCGCACCGGGTGGTGGGTCGGCTGAGTTGGGAAGAACCCGGCGGACATCCGCCGGTCGTGTAGCTGCAACAAGGGAGGAAGTACATGTTGCGCAAATTGCTTATCGGGACGGCTCTCGGCTCGGGTCTTGCGTTCGCGGCCCATGCCCAGGACGTCAAGGAAGTCGAGATGTTGCATTGGTGGACGTCTGGCGGCGAAGCGGCTGCCTTGAACGTGCTCAAGGAGGATCTGGCCAAGCAAGGCTTTGCCTGGAAGGACGTGCCCGTGGCCGGCGGCGGCGGCGACGCCGCCATGACCGCGCTGAAGGCGATGGTCGCGGCCGGCAACTACCCGACCGCCTCGCAGATGCTCGGCTATACCGTGCTCGATTATGCCGCGGCCGGCGTGATGGGCGACTTGACCGAGACGGCGGTTAGGGAAGGCTGGGACAAGTCCGTTCCGGCCGCCCTGCAGAAATTCTCGGTCTATGACGGCAAGTGGGTCGCGGCTCCGGTCAACGTCCACTCGGTCAACTGGCTGTGGATCAACAAGGCGGTGATGGACAAGATCGGCGGCACCGAGCCCAAGACCTTCGACGACTTCATCGCGCTGCTCGACAAGGCCAAGGCGGCGGGCGTCATCCCGCTCGCGCTCGGCGGCCAGAACTGGCAGGAAGCCACCATGTTCGATTCGGTCGTGCTGTCGACCGGCGGCCCTGAGTTCTACAAGAAGGCCTTCAACGACCTCGACGAGGAGCAGCTGAAGTCCGACACGATGAAGAAGTCGTTCGACAACCTCGCCAAGCTCGTCACCTATGTCGACCCGAACTTCTCCGGCCGCGACTGGAACCTTGCTACCGCCATGGTCATCAAGGGCGATGCGCTCGTGCAGGTGATGGGCGACTGGGCCAAGGGCGAATTCAACGCAGCCAAGAAGACCCCGGGCACCGACTTCCTGTGCTATCGCTTCCCGGGCACCGACGGCAGCGTGGTCTACAACTCCGACATGTTCGGCATGTTCGACGTTCCGGAGGACCGCAAGGCCGCCCAGGTCGCCTTAGCCACCGCAACTTTGTCGAAGAGCTTCCAGTCGGCCTTCAACATCGTCAAGGGCTCGGTCCCGGCCCGCACCGACGTGCCCGATACCGACTTCGACGCTTGCGGCAAAAAAGGGATGGCCGACCTGAAGGCCGCCAGCGAAGGCGGCACGCTGTTCGGTTCGCTGGCGCAAGGCTATGGCGCGCCGCCGGCCGTCGCCAATGCCTACAAGGACGTCGTCTCGAAATTCGTCCACGGCCAGATCAAGACCTCGGACGAGGCCGTGACCCAATTGGTCAACGCGATCGAAGACGCCAAGTAGAACCAGGCATGGAAGGACCTTCCCCGCTCCTGTGGGGAAGGTTCCACCGGGCCAGGATGGTCTGCCTCTGGTCGGAATGGCGCCGGCGATCAACCAACACGCCCCGTCTCGACGGGGCTATCCTTCTCCGCCTGGCGGTGAAGGGACCCGAAAGGGAGGAGCCCATGACTACGGTCACGACCCAGATCAAGCTGACGCCGGAGCATGGCGCCCGCCCGGATGTCTCCATGCGTTCGCGCCTGCAGGACGCGCTGCCGAAGATCGTGCTGGCGCCAAGCTTTGCGATCACCATCGTCTTCGTCTACGGCTTCATCCTATGGACGGTCTATCTGTCCTTCACCAACTCCAAGACCTTCCCGTCCTATACGCTCACCGGGGCGCGCGCCTATCAGCGGCTGTGGCGCTGGACCTTCGAGAGCGACCCGCCGTCGAGCTGGTACACCTCGATCACCAATATGGGCATTTTCGGCTTTCTCTACATCTTCATCTGCCTGGCGCTCGGCCTGTTCCTGGCCATCCTGCTCGACCAGAAGATCCGCGGCGAAGGCGTGTTGCGGCCGATCTATCTCTACCCGATGGCGCTGTCCTTCATCGTCACCGGCGTCGCCTGGAAATGGTTCCTCGATCCCGGCCTTGGCCTCGAGCAGACGCTGCACCAGTGGGGCTGGACGAGCTTCCATTTCGACTGGATCAAGAACAAGGATTTCGTCATCTATACGGTGGTGATCGCCGGCGTCTGGCAGGCCTCGGGCTTCATCATGGCAATGTTCCTGGCCGGCCTGCGCGGTATCGACGGCGAGATCATGAAGGCGGCGCAGATCGACGGCGCCACCACCTTCCAGCTCTATCGGCGGATCGTCATCCCGCTGCTGCGGCCCATCTTCCTGTCGGCCTTCATCGTGCTCGCGCACCTCGCCATCAAGTCCTACGATCTGGTCGTAGCGCTGACCAGCGGCGGGCCGGGCGGCTCGGCCTGGCTGCCGTCGAACTTCATGTATGAGTACACTTTCAAGCGCAACGAAATGGCCGTCGGCTCGGCCAGCGCGGTGATCATGCTGATGACCATCACCGCGATCATCGTGCCCTATCTCTATTCCGAGCTCAGGGAGCGGCCGCGATGAGCGTCATTGCCACGCCCGCTCGCCAGAGCACTGGCGGCGTCAGCGCCAGGACCGTCAACCGTATCGTCATCTACGGCCTGCTGGCGCTGTTCGCGCTGTTCTACCTGATGCCGCTGTTCGTCATGCTGGTGACCTCGTTCAAGACGATGGACGAGATCCAGAACGGCAATATGCTGGCGCTGCCGCAGGCGCCGACCTTCGAACCATGGCTGAAGGCGTGGGGCGAGACCTGCGTCGGCCTGACCTGCGCCGGCATCAAGGGCTATTTCTGGAACTCCATCAAGATGGTGGTTCCGGCGGTGCTGATCTCGACGCTGCTCGGCGCGCTCAACGGCTATGTCCTGACCAAATGGCGCTTCCGCGGCCACACGCTGGTTTTCGGACTGATGCTGTTTGCCTGCTTCATTCCGTTCCAGTCGGTGCTGTTGCCGATGGCGACGATCCTCGGCAGCCTCGGCCGTTTCGGCGTGACGCTGCGAAACGCCACGGGATTTTCATTCGGCTTGGGGAATCCGACGGTCAACCTGGTCTTTGTCCACGTCGTCTACGGGCTCGGCTTCACCACTTTGTTCTTCCGCAATTATTACGAGGCGTTCCCGACCGAACTGATTAAGGCGGCACAGGTCGACGGCGCCAGCTTTTTCCAGATTTTCCGGCGCATCATGCTGCCGAATTCGATGCCGATCTTCGTCGTCACCGTCATCTACCAGTTCACCAACATCTGGAACGACTTCCTGTTCGCCTCGGCCTATGCCGGCACCGGCGACGCGATGCCGATGACCGTGGCGCTGAACAACGTCGTCAACACCTCGACCGGCGTCGTCGAATACAACGTCAACATGGCGGCGGCGATGATCGCCGCACTGCCGACCCTTCTCGTCTACGTGGTCGCTGGCCGCTATTTTGTGCGCGGCCTGATGGCCGGCGCCGTCAAAGGATAATCGAATGGCTTTTCTCGAAATTAATGGGCTGAGGAAGCGGTTCGGATCGGTCGAGATCCTGAAGGGCATCGACCTCGATCTCGAAAAGGGCGGCTTCCTGGTGCTGGTCGGCCCGTCCGGCTGCGGCAAGTCGACCTTGCTCAACACCATCGCCGGCCTGGAAACCATCACCGAAGGTGAAATCCGTGTCGACGGACGGACGATCAACGATCTCCACCCCTCGAAGCGCGACATCGCCATGGTGTTCCAGAGCTACGCGCTCTATCCGAATATGACCGTCGCGGGCAACATTGCCTTCGGCATGGAGATGCGCGGCGTGCCGGCCCAGGAGCGCCAGAAGGCGATCGACAAGGTGGCGAAGGTGCTGCAGATCGGCCACCTCCTGCAGCGCAAGCCGAGCCAGCTTTCCGGCGGCCAGCGCCAGCGCGTCGCCATGGGCCGGGCGCTGGTGCGCGACCCCAAGCTCTTTCTCTTCGACGAGCCGCTCTCCAATCTCGACGCCAAGCTGCGCGTCGACATGCGCATCGAGATCAAGCGCCTGCATGCGACCACCGGTACGACGATCGTCTACGTCACCCACGACCAGATCGAGGCGATGACGCTGGCCACCAAGATCGCGGTGATGCGCGACGGCGAGGTGCAGCAATTCGGCACGCCTGCCGAAATCTATAACAATCCGACCAACCTGTTTGTTGCCGACTTCATGGGCTCGCCGGCGATGAACCTGATCCCGGCGACGATCGGCGGCAATGGCAATGCATTGTCCGTAGTGCTGCAGCGCGAGGCGCGCGAGCCGATCTCGCTGCCGCTGGCCGATGCGCCGACGGGCCTGTCGGCATTCCACGACAGGCCGATCATTTTTGGCGTCCGCCCCGAGGCCCTGACCGATCCCGAAGGCGCCGAACGCAACGCATCAAACATCGCCACCGCCGACTGTCACATCGAGGTCGTGGAACCGGCGGGGTCCGACACCTTCGCGGTCACCAACCTGGGCGGCAAGGCGGTGGTGGCGCGTCTGCGCGCCGACGCCAACATCCAGCCGGGCACGGTCACGCCGCTCGCCTTCAACCTGACCAAGGCGGTGTTCTTCGATCCGGCGACCGAGAACCGCATCCGCTGACAGCCATGACAAACCCGGACATCGTCATCATCGGCTCCGGCATCGGCGGCGCCACGATCGCTTCCGGCCTTGCCGGCAGCGGCGCCTCGATCCTGATGCTGGAGCGCGGCGAACCGCTGCCGGCGACGCCGCACACGCGCGACACGCGCGCCATTTTCGTCGACGGCCACTACCGGCCGAAGGAGATGTGGCGCGAGGCCGGGGGTGCTGCGTTCAGCCCGGGCAACTATTACTACGTCGGCGGCAATTCGAAATTCTATGGCGCGGTGCTGATCCGCTACCGCAGGCAAGACTTTTCTGTCATGGAGCACTATGGCGGCGTCTCGCCGGCCTGGCCGTTCTCCTATGAGGAGTTCGAGCCGTGGTACTCCCGGGCCGAGCAGCTTTTTCGCGTGCGCGGCGCACTCGGCGAAGACCCGACCGAACCGTTCCATTCGATCCCCTATGCCTTCGGGCCGGTGCCGGACGAGCCGCCGATCGCCCGCGCCCGCGCCGAACTCATGGGCCTCGGCCTGCACCCGGCATCGCTGCCGCTCGGCGTCGACATCGATGCCTGGCTCAAGGACGGCAAGACAGGCTGGGACGCGTTTCCCAACACCGGGACCGGCAAGGTCGACGCCCAATCGGGGCCCCTGGTGACAGCACTCTCCGACCGGAACATCAGGCTCGAGACCGGCGCCCATGTCGAATACTTCGAAGCCTCGTCGGATGCCACGACGATCGCCGCCGTTCACTATCGCCAGAATGGCACGCTGAAGAAAGTGACGCCGAAGCTGGTCATCCTCTCGGCCGGCGCGGTCAATTCGGCGGTGATTCTGCTGCGCTCGCCCTCCCCCAGCAGCAAGGGAGCCGGCAAGGGCCTTGCCAACCGCTCCGACCAGGTCGGCCGCAACTTCATGAACCACAATTCGAGCGCCATGCTGGCGATCGATCCGCGCCGCAGGAACACCTCCGTCTACCAGAAGACGCTGATGCTCAACGACTACTATCTATCCGACGGCAAGGGCGGCAAGCCGCTCGGCAACGTCCAGCTTCTCGGCAAGATCGACGGTCATATCCTGAGGGCCAACGTCAAGCTTGCACCCAAATTCGCGCTGGACTTCATGGCCGGCCACGCCATCGACTGGTACCTGATGTGCGAGGACCTGCCCGACCCCGAAAGCCGCATCATGGTCGACGGCAAGGATATCGTCATGCAGTGGCGGCGCTCCAACATGCAGTCGCTCGACGGGCTGACCAAGATGATGCGCGAGAATTTCCGCGCCTGCGGCTATCCGATCGTCCTGTCGCGGCCTTTCGACAAGCGCACGCCGTCGCACCAGTGCGGCACGGTCAAGATGGGCGACGATCCGGCGACCTCGCCGCTCGACCCGTTCTGCCGGTCGTTCGACCACCATAACCTGTTTGTCGTCGACGCTAGCTTCCTGCCGAACTCGGCCGCGGTCAATCCGGCGCTGTCGATCGCCGCGCAGGCGCTGCGCGTCGCCGACCACATCCGCAAGACGGACCTTGTCGCATGAGCCGCCCGGCAGCCATCGTTACCGGCGGCGCGCGCGGCATCGGCCTCGCTTGCGCCGAAGCGCTGGCCGATGCGGGCTTCGATATCCTTGTCGTGGACCTTGCCGAAAAAGCCGGCGGCGGGCTTGCCGCTGACATCGCCGCCCGCGGCGCGAATTTCGCCTACCATTGCGGCGACATCGCCGATCTCGACCGCCATGCAGCACTGGTCGATGCCGCGACAAGCGCCTTCGGCCGCATCGACTGCCTGGTCAACAATGCCGGCATCGGCGCTGTGGTACGCGGCGACCTGCTGGAATTGAAACCGGAAAATTTCGACCGTATCCTTGCCATCAATCTGCGCGGCACGATGTTCCTCAGCCAGGCGGTTGCCAGGGCGATGCTTGCTGCGCCTGATGATCACCCAAAATCGATCATCACCATCACCTCGGTCAGCGCCGAAATGGCCTCGCCCGAGCGCGCCGACTATTGCATCTCCAAGGCCGGGCTGTCGATGTGGGTAAAGACCCTGGCGCTGCGGCTTGCTCCCGAAAATATCGGTGTGTTCGAGGTGCGGCCGGGCATCGTCCGCACCGACATGACATCAGGCGTCACCGCCAGATACGACGCGCTGATCGACGGCGGGCTGGTGCCGGCGAAGCGCTGGGGCGAAGCGGGCGACGTCGGCGCCGCGGTGGCGACACTCGCCGGCGGCAAGCTCGGTTTTTCGACCGGCTCGATCATCAATGTCGACGGTGCGCTGTCGGTGCCGAGGCTGTGAACAGGTGACGCCATGACCGACTACATCATCGCCGGCGCCGGCCCGGCCGGCTGCGTGCTGGCCAACCGGCTGAGCGAAGATCCGTCGCATCGGGTGCTGCTGCTCGAGGCCGGCGGCAGGGACTGGCACCCGCTGATCCACATGCCGGCCGGCTTCGCCAAGATGACCAAGGGCATCGCCGCCTGGGGCTGGTCGACCGTGCCGCAAAAGCACATGAAGGACCGCGTCTTCCGGTACACACAGGCCAAGGTGATCGGCGGCGGCTCCTCCATCAACGCCCAGATCTATACACGCGGCAATGCCCGCGATTACGACGCCTGGGAGAAGGAAGAGGGCCTTGCCGGCTGGGGCTATCGCGACGTGCTGCCCTATTTCAAGCGGGCCGAGAACAACCAGCGCTACGCCAATGATTTTCACGGCGACCAGGGTCCGCTCGGTGTGTCGAACCCGATTGCGCCGCTGCCGATCTGCGAAGCCTATTTCCGCGCCGGACAGGAGATGGGCATTCCCTTCAATCCGGACTTCAACGGGATAGCCCAGGAAGGCGTCGGTTATTACCAATTGACGCAGAAGGACGCGAGACGCTCCTCCGCCTCGGTCGCCTATCTCAGGCCGATCCGCGAGCGCAAGAACCTGACCGTCAGGACCGGCGTGCTGGTGACGCGCATCGTCGTCGAGAAAGGCCGCGCCGTGGGTGTCGAAATCGTCGACAGGCCGGACGGCCAGCCGACGACCCTGCGTGCCGAGCGCGAAGTGATCGTCTCGTCCGGCGCCATCGGCTCGCCGAAGCTGCTGATGCAATCGGGCATCGGCCCGGCCGACCACCTGAAGTCGGTCGGCGTGATGCCGGTCCACGACCTGCCCGGGGTCGGTTCCAACCTGCAGGACCATCTCGACCTGTTCGTCATTGCCGAATGCACCGGCGACCACACCTACGACAACTATGCCAAGCTGCACCGGACGGTGTGGGCCGGCCTACAGTACCTGCTGTTGAAAAAAGGCCCGGTTGCCTCCAGCCTGTTCGAGACCGGCGGCTTCTGGTACGCCGACCCGACCGCCGCCTCGCCCGACATCCAGCTGCATCTCGGCCTCGGCTCCGGCATCGAGGCCGGTGTCGAAAAACTGAAAAATCCGGGCGTGACGCTGAACTCGGCCTTCCTGCGCCCGCATTCGCGCGGCACGGTGCGGCTGAACAGCGCCGATCCGGCCGACCATCCACTGATCGATCCGAATTACTGGTCCGACCCCTACGATCGTGACGTGTCGATCAAGGGGCTCAGGCTGGCGCGCGAGATCATGCGGCAGAAGGCGCTTGCTGCCTACGTGCTGCGCGAGGTGCAGCCGGGACCGGTACTCACCAGCGACGACGAGCTGTTCGACTATGCCTGCCGCAGTTCCAAGACCGACCACCACCCTGTCGGCACCTGCCGCATGGGTCATGATGCGATGAGCGTGGTGACGCCGGATCTCAGGCTGCGCGGTATCGAGGGCTTGCGCGTCTGCGACGCCTCGGTGATGCCGCGCATCCCCTCCTCCAATACCAACGCGCCAACCATCATGGTCGGCGAAAAAGGCGCCGATCTGATCCTTGGCCGCGACCCGCTGCCGCCGGCCGTATTCTCAGGCAACTACAGCGCCACGCATCCTATGGACGTGCAAAGGACGCTGTAGCACTTTGACTTGCGCATGATCCCCAGCGCTATCCGAGCCTCAGCGCGACGACGCCGGCAACAATGCTGAGCACGGCGGCACCGCGCCAGGTGGTCATCTTCTCGCCGAGCGCAAACACCGAGATCATCATGGCGAACAGGATCGAGGTTTCGCGCAGCGCCGCGACCGAGGCGATCGGCGCCTTGGTCATCGCCCACATCACGATCCAGTAGGCGGCGCCGCTGAGCACGCCGGTGTACACGCCCGCCTTCCAGTCGCGCGCCAGCACCGGCAAAGCCTTCGATCCGCGGAATATCAGGCACAGCACCAGCGCCCACAGCGCATCGCAGACGAACAGCCATGCGGCATAGCTGGACGCCGTCGCGGCCAGCCGCGCGCCGCGGCCGTCGGACAGCGTATAGCCGGCGATGAAGATCGAGGTGCCAAGCGCAAAGCCGACGGCGCGCAGGTTCAGCCTTTCCAGATGCGCGCCGCCGCGAAACGACAGCACCAGCGTCCCGGCCGACAAGAGAACAATGCCCACGATGGCGAGCGGCGCCGGAACTTCGGCGACCACCACGATGCCGCCAAGTGCGGCAAGCAGCGGCGCGGTGCCGCGCGCCAACGGATAGGTCTGGGCGAAATCGCCGGCCCTGTAGGCGCCGATCAGGAACGTCCTGTAGCCCATGTGGAAGATCACCGAGGCGATGATGTACGGCCACACTTCCGCCCTCGGCACCTCGACGAAAGGCAGCGCCAGAAGCGCCACGGCGCCCATGCCGAGCGTCATCAGCGTGATCGACAAAAAGCGGTCGAGATGAACCTTGACCAGCGCGTTCCAGATCGCGTGCATGGCGGCGGCGGCAAGCACCGCGAAGAAGACGAACAAGGTCATCTGCGGCTCATCCGCCTTCGGCCCCCGTCGCGAACGGCGTTTCCAGGTCGATGTCGACCCGCAGCGGAAAATGGTCCGAGGCGATTTCGTCGATCTCGGCGCTGACCGAGCGCACCCGTCCCGCCAACATGCCGCCGACGAAGCAGTGGTCGAGCCGTCGCTTTGCCAGCCTGCCGTCGATGGTCTTCACATGGGTATGGAAATCCGCCGTCGGTTCGCTGGCGACGGCGGCAGCATCGACGAAACCGTCGAGATAGGCGGCACCGCGATGATAGGGCGTGCTGCCGACGATGCGTCGGTACTCGGCGCTGCCCGGCTCCATGTTGAAATCGCCCATCCAGATCGCCGCCAGCGGGTTTTCCGGCTCCGGCTCGCCATTGCTCCAGTTGCGCACGGGCTCATCGTCGGCGCCGCTCCACGGGCCGCCATCGGACGGCGCCCGGCGATGCTCGGCGAGCAGATAGTCGATCTGCTCCAGCCGCTCTTCGGCGGCGATATGCGCCAGATGCAGCGACAGCACCCGCACCGGACCGGCAGGGGTGTGGATCATGCATTCCAGCGCTGCGTTGCGGGTGTTGAGCGGACGCACGGTGCGGCGCAGCGGCAGCGTGTGCAGGCGCGACCAGGCGATCGGCAGCTTCGACAGGAGCATGGTGCCGAATTGCCGCCGCCGGTTGACGATGCGGCCGTCACGTCGCTCGCTGGCGTCCAAGTCAAAGGCCGGTCCATAAACCCAATAGTATTTTGGCAGCAGTCGCGAAAGAAGTTCCGGCTGGTCGTCTTCGTTGCTGCGCAGCCAGTGCCGTTCCACCTCCTGCAAGGCGATGATGTCGGCGCCGGCGACGATCTTGGCGCAGCGCGAGAGATCGTAGCGGCCGTCGCCGCCGAACCCGTACTGGATGTTGTAGCTGACCAGCTTCATTGCTTATCCGGCTCAAATTTCCTGGAAGCAGTAGCCGTTGGGCTGATCGGCTGCAATGTGCAGCCGGATGCTCAAACAAAAAGATAGAGCGGCGGTACGAATCGATTTTGAATGTCCGCCGCTCTAAGTCGTCAACGGCTGGAATCGTCCGGGCGGCGAAGCGGCCAGTTCCGACCAGTCGATTTCCTCCTCCAGGCGATGATACGCCTCGTCGCCGATCGTCCCGTCGATGCGCAGCTGTTCCAGCGCGTCACGCTGGCTCTTGATGGCATAGAGGCGCAACCTGTCGTACTCGGTTGCAGCCTGGGCATCCTCCGGGTTTTCAGCGATCGCGCGCTGCGCGGCAAATTGCTCGCGGACCACGGCCGCGGCATTCGATGTCTTGCCGCTCAACACGTCCAGCGCGGCCTGCATGATGGCGACGCGTGCCTGCGCGACCTCGCGGTCGACAGTTTCGTCCGGATCGAGACGAAGCAGGCGAAGCAGCGGCTTCAGGCTGATGCCTTGCAGAACCAAGGTGCCGAGGACGACCGAGAAAGCGGCGAGCACGATCGGGTCGCGGCCGGGAAAGTCGGCCGGCAAGGCAAACGCTGCCGCAAGGGTGACCAGGCCGCGCATGCCGCACCAGCCGATCAGCACGCCGCCGCGGAACGACGGGGCTTCGGCCTGCCGGTCCGCGTCGCCGAAGCTGGCAAGCCACCTCATGATCGCGCCGCATTCCAGCACCCAGACGAGGCGCGAGACGACGATGACAGCCAGCTCGCTGCCAGCACCAGCAAGGAGGGATAAGGAATCTGGAGACGCCGCGACAGCGCCGTCAGTGCGACCGCGGCCAGGAGAAGAACAAGGGTCAGTTCAAAAAGCGCCATGCCCAGTTATAACCGCGAAAAGCGACCGACGGCAGGGGCATGGACGGTTCGATCGTGACTGAGGGCGTCAGCGAACTACGGCGGCGCGCTGGAATGCTCCAAGAAGTGCGTCCGCATACATCTGGCGACGCACGGCATGATCGGCACGAAGCTTTTCGGCCTTTTCATGCGTTCGCGCCGGTCCCTGGGACATGGTGACCATGGCGGACGCTAACGCGGCGGCATCGTCGGCCGGAAAGAACGTCGCGTTTAGCGCCTGCTCCCGATGAAGGCTGATATCCGAGAGGAGCATCCTTGTGCCGAGCGCTTTGGCCTCCTCGACCGTGGTTGACCAGCCCTCGAACAGCGAAGGATTGATGAGGGCATCGGAAGCAGCGTTGAGGCCGAACACATCCTCGTAAGGCACAAGGCCCAGATGACGGAAATGACCCGACACGCCGGCCTCGCTGGCACTAGCCAGCAACTGGTCGAAATGTCGGGGATTGCGCGGGTCTTCGGTTCGCCCCGTCAAGATCACGGGGGCAACCTTATCAAGCCCGCCATTTGCCGATATGTGCGCCAATGCTTTGATCACAAGCCCATGGTTCTTGTGCGACCAGAACTGGTTCGGCAGGTAGAAATAACGCTGCGGCAGTTCATACCGTGCGATCACCTCCGCCTGCCTTGCTATATGCGGGGCCGGATCGAGATCGATCGCGAACCGAACGACTGCCGTCTTACCGCGTGCTGCGGGATAATACGTCTCGCAGTCCCGCCTGGCGTCATCGCTTGACAACAGGATGATGCGTTTGCCGGACGTCTGCAGACGGTATCCCAAATCGCGACGCCACCACATGGAGCGCGAGAACAGGTGCGGTAAGTGTCGGTGCTGGAAGTCAGGAATCCACGACACAACAGAAATCGGAAAGCGGTTGCCGTAGAACTGCGCCGGCTCGAAGACCACGTCGACGCCTTCGCGGCTTAGTATCCGTGCCGCATCGGCGTCGCTGCCGCTGGCCAGCGCCCGGATGGCGTTGCGGCCGCGGCCAAAATCAGCAACCTTCGCATCGACGATTGGCGGCGCGGCCAGGAAAGCATCCATCGATGTGCCGATCTTTTCTGCCTGCGCCGGAGTCAAGAACAGCTTGGCCTGCAACTTCCCGGCCAATTCGCTGGAAATAACGCCGAGCATGTTGCGCAGGTAGGTTTCCCCACCTGACCAGTTGCCTCGGCCGATGAGCGTGAAGCCTGCCGTGATCATCTTCGCCCCTCGATGCCTCAGCCTGCTTTTTTGAAAGGAAACCCGCGCACGATATCGGCCACGGCGGCAGGAAGTTCGATCTTGGCGGACCAGCCAACTCGATTTCCGATCTTGTCCACCTTGGCCAGTTGCGTTGCGCGGTCGACCCTGCGTAAGCGCGCCTTGTCCTCGACGATCTCGATATCGACCTTCATCGCCGCTCCGATCAGGCGAACAAGCTCCTCCACCGATGCGTCCCTGCCGGAACCGATATTCATGACATCGAAACTCGCCTCACCGGTGTCGCCGACCAACGCCGCCACCCCGGCAGCGGTATCCTCCGCATGGATGTAGTCGCGCCGTGGTTTCAGATTGCCCAATGCGATCCTGGCCCGGCCCTTGGCATTGTAGAGCTGGTTGAGAATATCGGGAATGAGATGCGCATTGGGGTCGTCATGGCCGATGGTGTTGAAGATGCGCGCCACACGCCCCCTCCCGCCGGTCCTGTCGGCCCAGAAACGAAGCTGGCTTTCATTGGTCAGCTTGGACAGAGCATAGTTGTCGCAAGGCCAGGTCCTGGTCGCATCCTCGTCGAGCGGGGCATCGACCCAGTCGTACACCGCGCCGCTGGACGCCAGCACGACCGTTCCGACACCAGCCTTTTCAGCAGCATCGAGGACGATTTCGGTGCCGACCACGTTCACGTCCAACGCAAAGGCGCGCTGTCGTTCGCAGGTCGGAATGTGGTGAATAGCTGCCAGGTGGATGATGGTGTCGGGCTTGAAACCCTCAACCAACTCCACCATCCCACTCTTGTCGCGGATGTCGATCTCCCGCGTCTCGCATCCCTCAATGTCAGGCATCGGCATGCCGACCGTAAGATTATCGGCGATCAACACCCGAGCGCCGTCCTTGGCGAAATTTCGCGCGCACCGCCAGCCTATGAAACCAGCTCCGCCCGTAACGAGGACGCGTTGGGGATTCGTCATCAGGATTTCTCTCTGGCTATCTGAAGTTCACAAGGGCATGGCAGCCGGGGCGGACGGATCATCGCGCGGCCGGCAGAGCACCATGAGGGAAAAGCCGCCCAGCAACAGCGCGCAGGTAGCGGGGGCAACGCTGCCTATCAGTTTGCGCACTGGGTTGAGCAATTTGGTGCGCAGAGCCCTCGTGGAAAGGTTAGCCTCGCCCGCCACATCGGTAAAGTGCCAATCGACCACCGTGTAACCCGTGTCCTCAAGCGTCGCAAGCGCGGTCTCGCGCGTGAAATAATGGAGATGCCCCACCTTCTGACGTGCGTGCATGTAAGCTCGCCGAACCAGTCCCTGAACGTGAAGGTCCAAAGGGATATGAAAAACGTGATAGCGGCCGTGCGGGCGCAGTGCCCGCAAAAAGCCCATATAGTCTTCAACATGTTCGAAGACGTCGATCAGCATGACAAGGTCATGCACTGACTTGGTCGCCAGAAAATCCTCGTGGTGGAAGATCGCGCCAGCCGCCTTTTGCAGCGGCCAGAGTTTTGCTGCGTCTTCGGAAATATCGTATCCATGAATAGGTCTGCCCGGATATTTCGCGGCCAATTCGCCGACGATGCCGCCGCTGCCGCAGCCGACCTCAACCGCGTCGCGCCAGGCAACATTGTTGCGCTCCAGGATGTTTGCGATCTCGCGCGCCTTCCAGGCTGTATCGGCCAGATGCCAGTCAGGATTGTTGGCAAGGTACTGACTGTCCGAGTAGATGTCAGCCGCGGTATCAGTGACGGTTATCGGCCGCGCTTCTTCGACCCCTTTAGCCGACATCACGATCTTCCTTCTCACAAATGAACGACACTGGGCGACCGGCTTCGACGGCATCAATGGGCGCACCGGTGTTTCTGGCGGGCGCCCGAATCGCGCCACCTCCGGCCAAGGCGCTAGGATCCAGCTCAACCGCCGTGCCCTGCCATCCATCGGCCGCCGACGCAAGAGACAGGATTCGATTGCCCAAGCCGAGATCAAAGGCTCGCCCAGGCTGCTTCGGCAAATTGCCGCGCAACTCGGCACTTCCATGATAGCGGCGCGCCGGCATCGATTTCAGTTGATGGAAGTACGCAAAGTCGGCCTGTTCCGGCTGACCAGGCAACAACCTGCGCACAGCGTCTTCAGAGTCGAGAAAATTGCTGGAGCCCATCAGCCAAAATGTCCCAAACTGCAAGTCACAAAACCGGCTGCAGACAATTCCAATCCAAGGATCAATCTTCACTCCCCAGCGGGTTTCCCTTGGCGGTCCGCTTGTCTCTTTTGACGCATGAGATTGACCGCAATTTGCAACATTCCCTGACGAAATGTGGAGCACAGGAAATCACACCGTTGCGACCTCTGTATATTCGTCCGATCGACAATTGTCACACTACCAAGCTTGGGTCTGAGCAGATCCGGTTCTGTTGCTCGCGCCGAGGCAAATCCGCCTGTCTATTGGCGGATCGCCTAAAGGCGATCCCAGGAAATGTGGAACGGTTTTTCCAGAACTGCCTCAATGCAGCACCAACATGTCGCCCGACGAGAACGAAATCTCGGCCTTTTCGCCGACGGCGGGCGGCGGGGTGGCCGGGCTGTTGAACGTGTCGAGCGACACCGTGCTGCCGCCGATGCCGACCCGAACCCGGATGACCGAGCCGAGGAAATGCACTTCGGTGATCTCGCCCGAAAGGCTCGCGTCGCGGCCGGGATGGCGGCCGAGCGAAATCGCCTCGGGCCGCAGCGCCAAGGACAGCGTGTCGCCGGACTTGGAGCCGTTTAGCTTTCCCTGCAGCGAGACCTCTTGCGAATTGACGCGCACTTTGCCCGAGGCTGCATCGGTGACGGTGCCTTCGAGCACGTTCAGCGTGCCGACGAAATTGGCGACGAACTTGGTCGCCGGCCGGTTGTAGATCTCGAACGGCGTGCCGACCTGCTCGGCCTTGCCGCCATACATGACGGCGATGCGGTCGGAGATCGACAACGCCTCTTCCTGGTCGTGGGTGACGAAGACGGTGGTGATGCCGAGCTTCTTCTGGATCGAGCGGATTTCCTCGCGCAGCGATACGCGCACCTTGGCGTCGAGCGCCGACAGCGGTTCGTCGAGCAGCAGGAGCTTCGGCTTCGGCGCAATCGCCCGCGCCAGCGCGATACGCTGCTGCTGGCCGCCGGAGAGCTGATAGGGATAGCGGTCGCCCATCTGCGGCAGCTTGATGAGGTCGAGCATCTCGGCAACGCGCCTGTCGGCATCGGCCTTTGGCATGCCCGCGACCTTCAGCCCGAAGCCGATGTTTTGCGCCACGGTCAGGTTCGGAAACAGCGCGTAGGCCTGGAACACCATGCCGACATTGCGCTGGTTGGGCTTGAGCCGGGTGATGTCCTTGCCGGCGACGACGATCTTGCCGGCGCTCGGCTCCTCAAAGCCGGCGACCATGCGCAGCACCGTCGTCTTGCCGCAGCCCGACGGCCCGAGGAACGAGACGAATTCGCCAGGCTCGACGTCGAGGTTGAAGTCCTGGACGACGGTGGTGGCGCCGAAGGATTTTCGAAGCTGCTGGATGGAGAGGAATGGCTCGGCCATGGCTTTTTTCTTTCGGTCAGTACTTTTCGATCAGTTTGGCCGGTTCGCCGATCGCGGCGCAAAACGCGACAGGATCTGGATCAGCGACATGCAGCCCCAGGTGATGGCGAACGAAATGAGCGCCAGTGCCGACGGCTCATAGGCACTGTTGGCGCCGATGTTCTGCAGATAGGGGCCGAAGGCTGGGCGATTCAACAGCGAGGCCATGGTGAACTCGCCGATGACGATGGCAAAACTCAGGAACGCGCCGGATAAGACGGCGATCAGCACGTTCGGCAGGATGATGCGGGCGATGATCGTGGTCCAGCCGGCGCCGAGGATTTGTGCGGCTTCGGTGAGCGTTCTGACGTCGATGGTCCTGAGACCGGTATCGACCGCCCGGTACATATAAGGCAGCGCCAGCACTGCATAGCCAATGACCAGCAGAGCATCGGTGCCGCGCGCTGTCGCCAGAAAAGGCAACGCTGCGTTCGAACCGAACATTCTGATGTAGCCGAAGACGATGACGATAGCGGGGATAACCAGCGGAAGCAGGGTGATGAACTCTACGACCGGCCGCAGTTGCGGTAGCCGCAGCCGTATCCAGTAAGCCGTCGGGACAACGAGGAGCACGCCCAAAAGGATGGTGAAGACCGCCACAACGACGGAATAGGTAAATGTCGCCTGGAAATTCGGATCTTCGAGCACCGAGCGGTAGGCGTCAAAGGAGTATTCCCCTCGCCGCTTACGCAACGAGAATTCAAAGGTCGCCAAAAGCGGCAGGACAAAATAAGTGGTTCCCACGCCAAAAACCAGCCAGGCCCAAAAACGGCTGCCTTGCTTCATTTCAGCCACCGTTCGGCTCGCCGCTGGAACAAAATGTAGAAGAGATTAGCCAGGCCGGTGATGACGATCATGCCGAATGCGAGCGCATAGCCTAGATTCGGATTGTACAGCACGTCGCCGCGAATCTGCGCGAACAGCTGGATGGGCACGATGTTGAGTGACGGCCCCGTCAGTGCATAGGCCGTTGCGACCGCCCCGAACGCGTTGGCAAAGAGCAGGACCGTCGTACCGAGAAAACTCGGCCATAACACCGGGATCACCACCATGCGCCAATATTGCCAATTGGTTGCGCCGAGCGTGGCGGCAGCTTCGCCCCATTCCTTCTTCAACCCATCGACCGCCGGCGTGATGATGACGATCATCAATGGAATCTGGAAATAGAGGTAGGTGAGGATCAGGCCCCAAAACGAAAAGATACTGAAGCCGAGCGAATAGATGTTAATGCCGAAAATGTCTCGCAACAGGATCGTCGCCACGCCGAGCCGGCCTAGCGTCGCAATGAACGAGAATGCCAGCGGCACGCCGGCGAAATTCGAGGCTACGCCAGAGAAGGTCAAGGTTGCCGAGCGTAACCACGACGGCAAGCCGCCGCGAATCACCGCCACCGCCATGGCCAGGCCGATCAAAGCGCCAAGGACCGCAGAAACAAGGCTGATCTGAATGGATACCCAATAGGCGGCTGCGAGCTTGGGTTGCGACAACGCTATGATGTTGTCGAGCGTATAGTCGCCGGCTGCATTTTTGAACGCGCCCGCGATCAGCCCTACGGTGGGCAAGATCAGAAAGAGCAGTGCGAAAACGAAGAACGGAGCTATGCCTAACCAATGCAGCGGCAGCCGAACGCGGCTGATCTCCGGCGCGCCAGGGCTGACGCGGGCTGTCTGGGACATTGTGGAGTCTGCCATGGACTTCCCGAACTTGGCATAGGGCGCCGGCCGGCGAACCGGCCGGCGCCCTATGAATTACTTCACGACGGCGCCAACGACGGCGTCCCAGTTCGTGCTGATTTCCTTCTTGGCGGCGTTCTGCTCTTCCAAGGTTGGGAAGATCGCTTTTTCGTAGTTCTCGGCGGCCGGCAGCTTGTCCAGCATCTCCTTCGGGATCACGCCCTTCTTGGCGAGGTCATTGAAGCGGATCGGGTGGCAGTAGCCCTTCAGCCAGCCGAGCTGGCCTTCGTCCGAGTAGAGATACTCCATCCACAGCTTGGCGGCGTTCGGATGCGGCGCATAGGCGCTGATCGCCTGTACGTAGACGCCTGCGACCACTGCGCTCTTTGGCACGACGATTTCGATTTCCGGATTGCCGGCCATCTTGTCGCGCATGGCGAGCAGGTTGTAGTCCCAGTTCATCACGATCGGTGTCGTGCCCTGGGCGACAGCTGCCGCTTCACCGTCGACCGGAACGAAGTTGCCGGCGTCGTTGAGCTGCTTGAAGAACTGCAGACCCTTGGCGGCAGCATCCTGGCCGCCCGTACCGCCAGCCGCGAGGCCCGAAGCGTAAACCGATATGACCGCGTTGTTCGACGAGCGCGGGTCACCGGCGAGCGCCACCGAGTTGGCGTATTCCGGCTTCTGCAGGTCGGCCCAGTCCTGTGGCGCGTTCTGCACGACGGCCTTGTTCACGCCGAAGGCGAGCACGCCATAGTAGTCGCCGTACCAGTAGCCATCGGCATCCTTGGCGCTGTCAGGGATCGTATCCCAAGTCGACACCTTGTAGGGCTGGATCAGGCTGTCTGCCTTGGCGGACGGGCCGAAAGACAGGCCGACGTCGATGACATCAGGCGCTTGCGGGCCCTTATTGTCCTTGTTGGCCTTGATCGCCTCGATCTCGTCGCCGGAGCCGGCATCGGGATTGAGCTCGTTGACGGTGATTTCCGGATATTTCGCCTTGAAGCCGGCGATGACGTCGCCGTAGCCGCACCAGCTGTGCGGCAGCGCGATGGTGGTGAGCTGGCCTTCCGCCTTGGCGGCGGCGATCAGTTCATCCATGGACTGCGCCGACGAGATGGCAGAGGTCGCCATCAGGGCGACGGCCGTAAGGGAAAGCACTTTCCCCGTGAATTTGAACATTTGTTCTCTCCGTTGAACTGACGCCGTTGGACGCCTGCGATGCGGTATCGTTTTCGTGTGACAGCCCGATGAAAGCTTTGTGAAAGCGATGCCCTGCAGTACGAAAAAGTAAACTCTTTTTAACCGGGTGTAGCAATCGCTCAGCGATTATTTTTCCGGCTAACGAATTTCGGTCTTACCTTTCATCCCTTCCCCTTTCTTTGCCCTCATTTCCCAGATCAATTTTCGGCGCGAAAACCGTCTCAGACGGTGCCGGCAATGGCATTGTCGAGCAGCGTCAGCGCCGCCTTCCTGGTCAGCTTGACCGGGTTGCCGCCGGCGGTCGGATCGACCACCGCCATGTCGGCGATCAGGCCCTTGCGCTTCTTGTCCATGTCGAACCCCTTGATCAGGCCCGGCAGCGCGTGCGGCACCTTTAATTCCTTGCGCAGCTTGATGACGGCCTTGGCGAAACCGTCGAAGCCGCCCTTGATGCCGCAGTAAGCCGCGAGCCGGGCGATGCGCGCCTCGATGGCGTCGCGGTTGAAGGCCAGCACATAAGGCATGAACACGGCATTGGTCATGCCGTGATGGGTGTCGTAAAGCGCGCCGATCGGATGCGACAGCGAGTGGATGGCGCCCAGCCCCTTCTGGAAGGCGGCAGCGCCCATCGCGGCCGCGCTCATCATGTGGGCGCGGGCGACGAGATCCTTGCCATTGGCGAAGGCCTTCGGCAGGTTCTCGAAGACAAGCCGCACGCCTTCGACCGCGATGCCGTCGGCCATCGGATGATAGCCCGGCGCGCAATAGGCTTCGAGGCAATGGGCGAGCGCATCCATGCCGGTGCCCGCGGTGATGAAGCCGGGCATACCGACCGACAGTTCCGGATCGGCGATGACGATGGCCGGCAAAAGTTTCGGATGGAAGATCACCTTCTTGGTGTGGGTCGCTTCATTGGTGATGACGCCGGCGCGGCCGACTTCCGAGCCGGTGCCGGCCGTGGTCGGCACGGCGATGATCGGTGCGATCGCGTCGGCGTTGGCGCGCGTCCACCAGTCGCCGATATCCTCGAAGTCCCAGACCGGCCGCGTCTGACCGGCCTGAAAAGCGATCAGCTTGCCGAGGTCGAGCGCCGAGCCGCCGCCAAAGGCGATGACGCCGTCATGCTTGCCCTTCTTGAACACGGCAATGCCGGCGGTCAGGTTGGAGTCCACCGGATTCGGCTTGACCTCGGAAAACACGCCATAGGGTACCTTGGCATCGTCGAGGATCTTCAACGTCGAAGCGACGACCGGAAGTTTGGCCAGCCCCGGATCGGTGACGAAGAGCGGCCGCTTGATGCCGGTGGCTTCAAGCACATCAGGCAATTCCTTGATGCGCCCCGCGCCGAAGCGCACGGTTGTCGGATAGTTCCATTTGGAAATCAATTTTGTCATTTCTGTCTTTCAAAAAAATCAGATGGCTTCACGCAGATGATATGATTTCGGCCTCGTCAGATTGTCGTAGCCGATGGCCGACAGCGCCGCGCCCTTGCCGGTGTCCTTGACGCCAGTCCAGACCAGCGCCGGATCGAGATAGTCGCAGCGGTTCATGAACACGGTGCCGGTCTCGACGCGATCACCGATCGCCGCCGCATGCTCGGTGTCGCTGGTCCAAATCGAGGCCGTCAGACCGTAGGGGCTGTCGTTCATCAGCGCGATCGCCTCCTCGTCGTTGCGCACCTGCATGATGCCGACGATCGGCCCAAAGCTCTCCTCGCGCATGACGCTCATCTGGTGATCGACCCCGGTCAGCACTTCCGGCGCCAGATAGGGCGAGCCCGGCTCGTCATTGGCCACCTTCATGTTGATATGCGCCCTGGCGCCCTTGCGCAGGGCCTCGGCCTTCTGCTCGCGGATCAGGTCGGCGAAGCGCGCCTGTGCCATCGGCCCCATCGTCGTCGCCTGGTCGAGCGGGTTGCCGACAACGTAGTTCCTGGTTTCGGCGATGAAGCCTTCGACGAATTCGTCATAGACCTTCTCGTGGACATAGACGCGCTCGATGCCGCAGCAGCACTGGCCGGAATTGTAGAAGGCGCCGTCGACCAGGTTAGCGACGGCATGGTCGATCTTGGCATCGGCCAGGACATAGGCCGGATCCTTGCCGCCGAGTTCAAGGCCGAGCGTCATGAAGGTGCCGGCTGCGGCCTTTTCGATGGCGCGGCCGCCGGCGACCGAGCCGGTGAAATTGACATGATCGATCTTGCCCGAACCGAGCAGTTTTTCGGTCTGCGCATGGTTTATGACAAGGTTCTGGAACAGACCCTTGGGCAGGCCTGCTTTGTCGAACGCCTGTTGAAAGCGTTCGCCGACCAGCAGCGTCTGCGCCGCATGCTTGAGGATGACGGCGCTGCCGGCCATCAGCGCCGGCACGATCGTGTTGACGGCGGTGAGATAGGGATAGTTCCACGGCGCGATCACCATGACCATGCCGAGCGGGAGCTTCTTCACATAGCGGCGAAACCCGTCCTTGGGATTGGGGGCCATCACCGGATTGAGTGCCGCTTCGGCGATCTCGACCATGTAGCTGGCGCGTTCCCTGACGCCGCCGAACTCGCCGCCATACCGCACCGGGCGGCCCATCTGCCAGGCGATCTCCGGCACGATCTCGTCGGTCATGCCGACCAGCGCTTCCAGCATGGCGAGCATGTACTTGCCGCGCTCGACGATCGGCGTCTCAGCCCATTTCTCCTGCGCCGCCCTGGCCCGCTCGACCGCGGCATTGATCGCCTGGTCCGTGGCCACAGGCCGTTCGGCATAGATCGAACCATCGACGGGAGATTTTATTTTCACGGTTTCCAAGGGGTGCTCCAATTAGCAGGCTAGTGTACGCAGATGGCCGTTGCGACCGTAGCGGAGGATAGGCTCGTCGCGCGTCACCAGGATCATGTCCAAGGCTCTCGCGCTTGCCATCAGTATCCTATCCATGGGATCGCCATGAGGCGGCCCAGGCAAGTTGGAAGATGCAATCAGGATGGCGGGTGAGACAGCGCTGAGCTTTGCCGACATTCGCTCGATGAACCGCTCCACAAAGTCGAGGGGCGTCAATGGTAGGTTGAGTCGGCCCTTGGCTACGCCAATCCCGATTTCCCATGCCGACATCGGCGAGAGATAGAGACGACCATCATAGGCCGCCTCCGAAATCTCACGGGTTGCTTGCGGATCAAGCGGACTGTCGTTCGCGACAAAGATTATCGCACATGTATCCAGAAGCAGGTTTGGCGCTTCGCTCATTTACGCGCCGCAAGTTTGCCATCGCGCGCCTCGCCGCCCAGATAGCCGGAATCCCACGGCTCGTCGTCGAAAGGTTTGGTAATATCAAATCCCGCTTCGATTGTTATCAGGCCCTTCATGAAACCAAATCCGGGGTGGCGATCCGCGCGCGCTTCGTTTGGCGCGGCGGACGCACTGGACGGCGCCGGATTGGGCATTTTGCGCACGCGGCGAAATACCAGTTTCCCACTGCCTATATTGACGGATTCGGTCTCGAACCCAGCCTCGAGCCACTCCCTTGTCATGGGATTGTTGCTCGGATTGTTGCTCCACCACGCAGGGTATTGTTTTGATGCGGGCAGCGGCAGATTGAGCACTCTCTCGATTTCAGCGAATGACATCGGCACGCGATCGACCTTTTGGGCAACGAGAAAATCCCTGAGCGGTGCATATTTGGACATTGCAAACCTCCTCGACGAAGCGCGGTTGCAGTTTACAAATAGTATTGCACCAAACCTAACATTGTCAACATTTAACAGCTTTATGGAGCTTTAATACCGCTCGAACCCCCTATGCAGTTCCCAATCGGTAATGCGGCGGTCGTATTCGAACTGCTCCCAGTGCGCCGTATGGACATAATGCTCGAGCACGCCGTCGCCGAGCGCCTGCTTCAGCATCTCCGATTTTGCCAGCGTCTCGGTGGCATCACGCAGGGTCTTCGGAATTTCCGGCAGCTGCGAGGCTTGATAGGCATCGCCGACGAAGGGTTTTTGCAGTTCAAGCTTTTCGTCGATGCCGGCCAGGCCGGCCGCGATCAGCGCGGCGAAGGCGAGATAGGGGTTGAGGTCGGCGCCGCCGATGCGGCATTCCATGCGGATGCCCTTGGTGCCCTCGCCGCACAGGCGGAAACCGGCGGTGCGGTTGTCCTCGCTCCACATGATCTTGGTCGGCGCGAAGGTGCCGGCCTGGAAGCGCTTGTAGGAGTTGACGTAGGGCGCCAGAAACCAGGTGAATTCCCTGGCGTATTTGAGCTGGCCCGCCGCCCATTGCTGGCCGAGCGTCGACAGTGTCCATTCGGCCTTTTTGTCGTAGAAAAGCGGCGTTTCGCCGCCGGCGCTCCACAGCGAATTGTGGATGTGGCTGGAATTGCCGGCCAGCCCGTAATTGTACTTGGCCATGAACGAGACCGCCTTGCCTTCAGACTCGGCGATTTCCTTGGCGCCGTTCTTCAGGATGACGTGGCGGTCGGCCATCTCGAGCGCCTCGGCATAGCGGACATTGATTTCTTCCTGGCCCGGACCCCACTCGCCCTTGGAGTTCTCGATCGGAATGCCGGCCGCCTGCATGTCGTTGCGCAGCCGGCGCATGACGCCTTCTTCCTTGGTGGTGATGCCGATCTGGTAGTCGCCGATATAGGGCGAGGCTGTGTCGAGGCCCTGCCAGTGCTTCTTGCGGGCGGAATCGTAGGTTTCGCTGAACAGATAGAATTCGAGCTCGGAGGCGAAATAGCCGAGGTAGCCGCGTTCGCTCAGCCGCTTGACCTGCTTCTTCAGGATGGCGCGCGGCGAATGCGGCAGGTCGTCATGGGTGTGGTGGTCGAGCACGTCGCAGATCACCAGCGCCGTCTTTTCCAGCCAGGGAATGCGCCGCAGCGTCGACATATCCGGCTTCATGACGAAGTCGCCATAGCCTTTCGACCAGCTCGCCGCCTTGTAGCCGGGCACCGGTTCCATATCGATGTCGGCGGCCAGGAGGTAGTTGCAGCCATGCGTCTCGTCATGGGCGGAATCGACGAAATACTGTGCCAGGAACCGCTTGCCCGCCAGCCGCCCCTGCATGTCGACAATACACGCCAGCACCGTATCGACCTCACCGCTGGAGACTGCTCTCTTCAACTGATCGAACGAAAAATTTCCGGCCATTTAAAACTCCAGCGTCCAGGTTCGCAAAGCCGCCCGCCGAAGCGGGCGGCCTTGTTTGCAGTCTCAATCAGCCGTAGCGATAGGGCGCCCCGGCCTTCCTCATCGATTCGTTGTACTTCTTGATGATGTCGACGACCTTTGCGCTGCGCTCGCTCTGCGCGGCGATCTCGTCCCAGAACTTTACGGCCTCTTCCTCGACCTTCGACCATTCTGCATCCGGAATGGTGGTGAGCTCAAGCTTGCCAGTGTTGCGGTAGTTGGCTTCACCAGCCCAGTACCAATGCTGGCGGTAGTAGTGTGAGGCGTCGATTGCCAGGCGGAAGAGCTGCTGCAGATGCTCGGGCACAGCCTTCCACTTCCCGGTATTGACAAAGTAGGAGCCGGCCCAGGCGCCCGACAGCGGGTTCGTCAGGTAGTATTTCAGCGCGTCGGCCCAGCCCACGGTATGCATCTCTGTGATGCCGCACCAGCACACACCGTCGAGTTCTCCGGTCTGCATGGCGGGTTGCACGTCCTCGTAGGGAAGCGACACCGGCACCACGCCGAAGCGCGACAGGAACTGGCCGCCGGTGGGGAAGGTGTAGACACGCAGGCCCTGCAGGTCGGCGAGGGACTTTATCGGCTTTGTCGTGCCGAAGTTGCAGGGGTCCCAGGCGCCGGTGGAGAGCCATGTCACGTCGGGAATCTCGGCATAGGCCTCTTCCCAGATCTCCTTCAGACCGTGCCAGTGCCACAGCGCCGGCACATCGAGGGAATAGCGCGCCGCGAGCGGGAAATAAGCGCCGAACACCTTGACGTCGACCGGTGCGGCGGCGGAATCGTCGTCGCTCTGGGCCGCATCGATCGTGCCCGACTGGACAGCACGAAACAGCTCGCCCTGCGGGACGAGTTGATCTGCGGTGTAGAGCTCGATCACCATCTCGCCATTGGCGGCTTTGTTGAACCAGTCGATCGAGTTCTTGATGACGTGCTCGGCCAAGGCCGGGCCGGCATAGGTCTGCAGGCGCCATGTTATCGGGCTCTGTGCCTTAACGTAGGGCATGGACAGCGTGGACGCACCGACAGCGCCCGCGGTCGTCAATCCCGCTTTTCGCAGGAAATCGCGTTTGTTTATGTTTTTTGTTTGCTCAGTCATCGTTCCGTTCTCCTCTTCGACACCCCTGCATGCGTGCAGGTCCACTATTCCTGGGAAGCTCATCCTTCCTCTTTTGGTTTCCTCGACGCATCACCCATTTCCAGTTGCCTATCGTCCCGAATAGAGGCTTGGCAGCCACAGCGCGATCTGCGGGAAAATCATGATTATGATCAGCGACAGCACCATCAGGAAGAAGAATGGCACGATGGAGCGATAGATGTCGGCCAACGTGATCTCGGGCGGCGCCATTGCGCGCATCAGGAACAGATTATAACCGAAGGGCGGTGTGATGTACGCGATCTGGCAGGTGATCGTGTATAGGATGCCGAACCAGATCGGATTGAAGCCGAGGCTGATAACCAGCGGGATGTAGAGCGGCGCGACGATGACCAGCATCGCGGTGTCGTCGAGGAACATTCCCATGACGATGAAGGAGAGGAGCATCAGCACCAGGATGGTCCACGGGCTGAACTCCCATGTGTCGATCAACAGCGCCTTGACCGCCTTAACCGCGCCCAGCCCGTCATAGACCGAGCTGAAGCACAGCGCGCCGAGGATAATCCATAGGAACATGCAACTGATGCCAAGCGTGTTACGCGTAGCCGTCTCGAAGGATTTCCGGTTCAGGTTTCCCGCCCACCAGGCGCCGAGCGTTGCCAGCACCGCCCCCACGACCGAGCTTTCCACGAGGCTCGTCACTCCGGTCATGAACATGCCCATCATGACGGCGAAAATGGCAATCGGCAGCAGACCTTCCCTGAGCAGCGCAAATTTTTCAGCGCGCGTGATCAGCGCGCGCTCCTCGGCCGGCAGCGCCGGGCCGGCTTCCGGCTGGATGAGACAGCGCAAATAGACATAGACGCCGAAGATCAGCGCCATCAGCAGGCCAGGGCCGACCCCGGCCAGCCAAAGGTCCAGCACCGGCTGCCGGGCGATCATGGCGTAGAGCACCAGGACGACGCTCGGCGGTATCAGGATACCGAGCGAGGAACCTGCCTGGATGACACCGGTGACCATCGACTTGTCGTAGCCGTGGCGCAACAACTGCGGCAGAGCGATCGTCGCGCCGATCGCCATGCCGGCCACCGACAGGCCGTTGAGCGCGGCAACCAGCACCATCAGGCCGATCGTGCCCAGCGCCAGCCCACCGCGCACCGGCCCGAACCAGACGTGGAACATCCGGTAGAGGTCTCCCGCCAGGCCGGATTCCGACAGCATGTAGCCCATGAAGATGAAGAAGGGCACGGTGATCAGCGGGTACCAGTTCAATACCTGGAAGGAGGCGTTGAAGGGCATCTCGAAGGATCCCTGCCCCCACAGCCACAGGGCCGCCGCCGAACCGACGAAGCCGATGACGCCAAAGACGCGCTGTCCGGTGAAGAGCAGCACCATCATGGTTCCGAACATGAAAAGGGTGATCGCCTCGGAACTCATGCGATCGGCTTCCCGCGGGCAACGGCTACGTCTTTGATGAAGGTCGAGATGCACTGCAGCAACATCAGGAAGACGCCCGTCGTCATCACCACCTTGATCGGCCAGAGCACGGGCGACCAGGCCGAGTAGTTCTTCTGATTGTATTGGATGGCGTAATTTGTGCTCGACAGGCCACCACCGAGAAGCACGACCAGGAAGAAGATAACAAAAAGGATGGTGATGGCGTCGGTGATCGCACGCTTCCTTGCATTGAGGCGGCTATAGAAGAGGTCCATCCTCACATGTTGATCGAGTTGCAGGGCATAGGCGCCGCCTACCAGATAATAGGCGGAGAGCAGGAACTGCGACATTTCCAGCACCCAGTTGATCGGCACGCCGAAAATGATGCGCGACAGCGTCGAGTAGAGCAGGATCGCGCCCATGACGAACAGCAGGTACATGGCGACGCGTCCGACGCGATAGTTTATCGCGTCAACGTAGCGGACGAAAAGCTGTGCGGCTTGGGGCAATGCTCTCTTCCTGTCGAATTATCGGATCGGATTGGCGGGGAATTCCCTGCCGCGCCGCGGCAGGGAATCCGAACTCATTGATGGTTCTGGCGTGTGAATGCCAACGAAGATGCCCGCGAGCAGATCCGCCCATTTCCGCTGCCCGGCTTCGTCGGATATTTCGTCATTGCGGATTTCGATCATCGCGCAGGGTAGCCCCCGCGGGCGGGCGTGCCGTTCCAGCGTGAAATAGACGCGGTCGGCCGGCGAATAGGGCTCGTTGACGCCGACTGTGACGCCGGCGAGCCGCTGCAGCGCGGCGACAAGCGGCGCTGCCAGCCGACGATCCTCGTCATGGATGACGCCGATGTGCCAGGGCCGGCTCTTGCCGTTGTAGACCGGGTTGAAGGAATGGATTGAAACCAGCCGCGTCTCGAGCCCACGCGCCAGCCTTTTGTCGATGATGTCAGCGACCGCATCATGGAAGGGTTGCCAGGACAACGCGATGCGCAATGCGCGCTGCTTTTGCGACAGGCCGGCATTGCCCGGAATGGTTGTGGTCTCGCTGACCAGGGGCACCAGGTCCGGCGCATCCAGTGGCCGGTTGCAGTCGATGACAAGGCGCGAAGTGCAGGTCTCGACCAGGGTCGCGTCAAGCGCCGCGGCCATGCGGCGGGCGACCGGCAGCGCGCCGGGATCCCAGGCGATGTGGCGGGAAAGCTCTTCGGCAGCAAGGCCGAGCGTTCCGAATTCCGGCGGCAGGAAATTGGAGGCGTGGTCGCAGGTCAGCAAGAAAGGGCTCGATCCGCCGGGGTTCGTCACCCCTACGGTTTCAGGCGATGCAAGGCTGGCGGGCCGTGCTGTCTCCATTATCCTGTCGTCCCCGGGGAGCGCTGTATCGTATGTTACGTATTTTGCCTCATTGCGTCCCTGTGGATGATTTCATACAGTTTGTCGGGCTTTGTCAAACGCGATTTCGAAATGCGATTTCGGCAAACGGCCGGGCATGGAGAAAAGATGATTTCGAGCATTGCCGAACTGATCTCGGACCGCATCGGCACGATGCCGGCGGGCGAGCGCCGCGCAGCGCAAACGCTGATCGCCAGCTATCCGCTGATCGGCCTAAAGACGGTCGCCGAATTCTCGGCTGCCGCCGGCGTCTCCTCGCCGACGATCCTGCGTTTCGTCGCCCGGCTCGGCTTCCAGAACTACCCGGAGTTCCAGGCGGCGCTGCAGGACGAACTGGCGGCGCAACTGCAGTCGCCGGCGTCGCGCACGCTCAACCCGCCATCGCCGAACGGCGGCGCGGCGTCGCCGATGCTGGAGGCGACGCTCGACAACATGCGCGAGACGTTCAGGCACTTGTCCGACAAGCAGCTTGCCGACATCGTCGCAAAGCTTGCCGACCGGCGCGGCAAAACCTTCCTGATCGGCGGCCGCTTCACCGATCCGCTGGCGCGCTACATGGCCGCCCACCTCGCCATCATCCAGCCCAACGTCTTTCACCTCGCCGGACAGGAAAGCGTCTGGCGGGACCGGCTGATCGACATGGGCAAGCGCGACGTTCTGGTGATCTTCGACATCAGGCGCTACCAGGACAGCCTGGTCCGTTTCGCCGAAACGTCGCATCAGCGCGGCGTGCAGATCGTGCTGTTCACCGACCAGTGGCTGTCGCCGATCGCCCGCTTCGCCCGCCATGTCATCGCCGGGCGCACCGCCGTGCCCTCGGCCTGGGATTCTTCGGCGGCCCTTTTCGTCGTTGCCGAAACGCTTATCGGCGCCGTCACTCGGCAGCTCGAGGCCGACGGCGCCAAACGCATCCGCGAGTTGGAAAGCCTGCGGTAGGGCGCGGCCTGAACCGGCGGCATGATTGCTTCCGTGCCGGGAAGGCGAGCGCGCCAGGCCGCAATCGGGTAGGAGGGAGCCTTTCGGCGTCCCTCCTCCCACACCACCGTGCGTACGGTTCCGTACACGGCGGTTCGTGTCGCGCTCGGCTTGAGGTCCTCAATGCCCGCCGCCCTATTGGCGCCCAGCCTTATCTTGCGGGTTCCGCCCGCTACTTCCGACTAAGGCCCTCTCGCGAGGTATCTGCCCAAGGCGGTCGGAAATGAAGTCCGACCTCCATCGACACGTTCAGCCCTTCACCGGTTGGTCCGGCTACTACGGCCTCTGCTGACTTCTGCGATCCCATCCCGCCGCCTCACGACGTCGGTAGCACACCTGAAACCAGGGGCAGGTCGGCAGACCTCCCAGGGTAAGACGCGTGACCTTCGTGCCATATACCTGTCGCATCTACGGCCGCACCCTCCGGGTGATGTCGGGCTTCGGGCTTCATTGCTCCCTCGCCCGGATGCGGACGCCTCATATGCGCTTCCTGTTCGTCAGGCCGGCACTTTGCTTGCAGCTTCCTTCAGACCCCGCCTCGCGACGACGCCCTTGCTGTTCGGCTAGCGGTTCCCATCACCAGGGCCCGCAGAGGACTCCCACCTCCAAGTCATCGACCGGCTACCACCCCGGCCAAACGGTGCTTGCGCACCACGCGCCGCGCCATGCCGCAAACGCAAAACGGCCCGCGCGAGGCGGGCCGTTTTGTGGATTTGGTTGCGGGGACAGGATTTGAACCTGTGACCTTCAGGTTATGAGCCTGACGAGCTACCGGGCTGCTCCACCCCGCGTCAACTAGACGGCGAATGCCGGCCGGGCAGCCCGGACTTTTGTTTTGTCCGTCCTTGAGGCCTTCGGCCTTTGCGGGCGGACGGGGCGCTGCTCCACCCCGCGTCAACTTCGGAAGTAAGCTTTGGCTTACTGGATTCAAGCCGCCAACTGAAAGGGCCGCTTGCGCGGCCCGAGTTCCCGATTGGCGGGCCTGTTTTGGTAAGGAGAAGATTTGGATTTTGACAACGTGCGTTTTGCAGACCTGGCAGCGACCTACTCTCCCGCGTCTTGAGACGAAGTACCATCAGCGCTGGAGCGTTTCACGGCCGAGTTCGGAATGGGATCGGGTGCAGCCGCTCCGCCATAACCACCAGGTCGGCAAAGCGCACGTTGCTCGAGAAGCTTTTTGAGCGAATAGCCATGAGGGAGTAGCGAATAGGGAAGCCTATTTTCTGCTCTCTCTGAGCTGTTCGCTGGTCTTAATGTGTGCCAAGGCGACATTGCAGTCTGTTACGGGCGAAGCCCGCAAGCGCGACTGCGCGTCGCCGGTTTTCCGGCGCCCTCGCGGAGCATAGGCCCGTAAGGGCCGCTCATGCGTGAGCGCTGGCAAGACCATCTGACTTTGTCAGATGGGCATAGGGAATGAGAACGATCAAGCCGATCGAACTATTAGTACCGGTAAGCT